>NZ_JBNDLA010000005.1:0-430865 GCF_050435825.1 Bradyrhizobium sp. I1.14.4
AATCTCTCTCACGGACGGCTCCCTTGTCTGAGATTTGCAACAACCTCATTCTGGCACAACTGATGCCGTAGGGGGCCGTCCACCCCATCAGCCACGGGACGTACGGATAGAGCGAACTGGGGCCACAGGTCGCGCAACAACGACGCCCTGTGGGTTCCCGGGTCGCGCTTCGCTTGCCCGGGACGACAACTGTAGGTTTGGGTACGACACCTGTAGTTTTGGCTGCGACGGCCGTAGTTTTGCCTACTCCGCCGCTTCCTGCGCGACCGTCGGCTGAGTGCCGGCGACCGTGGCGCGGCGCATGTCGCGGGGCTGCGACTGGTCGTAGCGGCGCACGCGGTGCACGGTCTGGCGGTTGTCCCACATCACGAGGTCATGCAGCGTCCATTTGTGCACATAGACGAACTCGGGCTGGGTGGCGTGCTCGGTGAGGTCGCGCAGCAACAGCCGTGCCTCCGGCATGCTCATGCCCTTGATGGCGCCGGCATGCGAGGACAGATACAGCGACTTGCGGCCGTGCACCGGATGCGTGCGCACCAGGCGTTGCAGCACCGGCTTGAACATCGCCTTCTCCTCGTCGGTGTAGTCGAGGAAGCCGAGCGAGCCGCGCGAATACATCAGCGAGTGTTCGCAGATCATGTCTTCGATCTCGGCCTTGGTCTCGTCGTCGAGCGCGTCATAGGCGGCGCGCATGTCGGCGAACTCGGTGTTGCCGCCCTTCGGGTTGACCACACGCGCCGACAGCAGCGAGAATTTCGCCGGGATCGGCCGGAACGAGCTGTCGGAATGCCACAGGCAGTTGCCGAGATTGAACAGATGGGAGCGGTGATCCTTCGGCAGCGGCTTGCCGTCCTTGCCGAGATTAGAGACATCGTTGAGCCCGGAGGAGAGGCGGTAGTCTTCCTTCTTCGTCACGGTGCCGCCGCGTGAGGACTCGCGCTCGCCGAAGTTCAGCGCGAACGCCATCTGCTGTTCGTCTGAGATGGCTTGACCGTGGAAGACGAGCACGGCGTATTTGTCCATGCCGGCCTCGATGTCGATCGCTTCCTGCTTCGTCAGCGGCTTGCGCAGATCGACGCCGGAGACCTCGCCGACGAAATGCTTGTGAAGCTGCCGGATCAGGACCGTCATTGGCGTATCTCCCCGTGCTCTGCGGGCTGTTGTCCCGCTTCGTTTGCAGCCCGCTTAGTTTGAGCAAAGGCTACTCCCGACGCGCGCGCTGTCAACGCTTCGCGGCAAAGAGTGGGCCATGCGCGGGTCAGGCATTCCGTGCCATCAACCCGCCGTCGACGGGAATCACGGCGCCGGTCAGGAAGGATGCGGCGGGCAGGCACAGGCTCAGCGTCATGTGCGCGACCTCCTCCGGATCGCCGTAACGCGCCAGCGCGGTGCGGCGCTTGGCGTAGATCGTCTTGTGCTCCTCGGAGATGCGGTCGGTGATCGCGGTGCGGATCGGGCCCGGGCAGATGCAGTTCACGGTGATGCCCTCGCGCCCCAGTTCCACCGCGAGCGAGCGGGTCAGGCTGGTGACGCCGCCTTTCGCCGCGGAGTAGGGGCTGTGCAGCCCGGTCGCGCCCAGCGCTTCGGTCGAGGCGATGTTGACGATGCGCGGCGATCGCGACTTGCGCAGGTATGGCAGTGCGGCGCGGATGATGCGCGGATGCGCCGTCAGCATCACCGCGATGCCCTTGGCCCAGGCGTCCTCGTAAGCAGGATCGTCGATCGGCACGCGCACAGAGATGCCGGCATTGTTGACGATGATGTCGAGCCCGCCGAAATGCGCGGCGACATCGTTGACGACCTTGCTGATGGCGTCGCGATCGGCGACGTCGAGCGTCCAGGCCTTTGCCGAACCGCCGCTTGCCGCGATCTCCTTCGCCACCGCCTGCGTGCCCTCTTCGGTGAGGTCGGTGACCGCGACATTGGCGCCTTCATCGGCGAACACGCGCGCGGTGGCGCGGCCCATGCCGCTGGCGGCGCCGGTGACGAGAACGGTGAGGCCCTTCACCGAACGGCTGAGCTGCTTGTATTCGGACATCATGGACCTCCGTTGATTTTTTTGCGTTGTGAGACCGGCAACGCTGGCACCGATCCGCAGAGTCGTCAAACCAGCGATCCGATATCGGCGCGCGCGCAGCGCGTTAACGCAAGTTTCCCGGTTGGCTTTTCGAAAAGGATCATGCTCAATCAAGAAAGCAGCACGAGGGAGGAACGCGATGAACGAACTCGATTTCGGCGGCAAGCAGGTATTGGTGGTCGGCGGCTCCAGCGGCATCGGCAATGGTATCGCGCAGGCCTTCCGCGCCAAGGGCGCGCACGTCGCGATATGCGGCACCCGCGCGCAGGCGAGCGACTATTCCGCTGACGAAGGCTCGCATCTCGAGGGCCTTGCCTACGCGCAGCTCGACGTCAGCAATCCGCAGGCGATCGAGCACTTCAAGCCGCCGTTCGATCGCCTGGATGTGCTCGTGCTGGCGCAGGGCGCGGTGATTTACCGCCGCGGGGAATTCGAGATGGAAGGCTTCCGCAAGGTGCTCGAGGTCAACCTGATGAGCCTGATGGCCTGCGCGACCAAATTCCAGGCGATGCTGAGCGCGAGCAAAGGCTCGCTGATCATCGTGAGCTCGACCGCGGCCTATCATTCCACCATGGGCAATCCGGCCTACAACGCCTCGAAGACCGGCGCCGTCGGGCTGACGCGCACGCTCGGCGAGGCCTGGGCCGAGAACGGCATCCGCGTCAACGGCATCGCGCCCGGGCTCGTCGACACCAAGATGACCAAGGCGACGACGGCAAATCCGAAGCGTCTCGAAGGCGCGCTCGAGCGCATTCCGCTGAAGCGTCTCGGCACGCCCGCCGACATGGCCGGCGCCGCGCTGTTCCTGGCGTCGCCGCTCGCCTCCTACATCGTCGGCCAGACCATCGTTGTCGACGGCGGGCTGATACTTTAGCTCCAGGAACTTGCGCGAGGTTCGGCGGTTGGCTCCCTGACGATTCAGGGAGCGTGACGATGGACAAGGATCGGATTTTCGGAACGGCGAAGGAGTTCGCGGGCAAGGCCGAAGGTGCAGTCGGCGATGCGACCGGCGATACGCAGACGCAGGCTTCGGGCCGCGCGCGCGAAGCCGCCGGCTCGGTGCAGGATCTCTACGGCCAGGCCAAGGATGCCGCGCGTGATGCCGCCGACACCGCGGTCAACTATGCCAAGGACGCCTATGAGCATCGCGGCGAAACCATCCGCGACGGGCAGAAGGCCATGGCAAGGTCGGTGCAGGACAATCCGCTCGGCGCGCTCTTGATCGCCGGCGGTATCGGCTTTGCGCTCGCGCTGCTGATGACGCGCCAGCCGCGCCGCCCGCCGCCGTCACGCTGGCGCTATTACGGTTGAGGCGTTCTCCTACCGCCGTCGACAACAAGGACGTGGATGGAGCTTACGCGCTTCGTCGGAAGAGTCCCCGAACAGAGATTGCTACTGCCAGGGATTTCCCGGCACCGCGGCACGCTGTCCGACATTGCCCGGCGGCCGCGGCGGGGCGACCAGCGGGCGCTGCTGCGGCGCGCCGAAGCCGAAGAAGTCACGCAGCCAGGGCTGGGTCTGCGGCTGCTGTTGTTGCGTCTGGGCCGGACGGAACACACGCTTTGGCGGCTTCGGCGCGGTGATGATCGAGCCATCAGGCGCGATCGCCGTGGTCGAGGGCGGCGGATTCGCGGGGCCACCGGTCGGTGCGGCCGGCGTGGTCGCGGCCACAGGCACGTCGCCCTTGGCCTGCTCACGGCCCATCTCGCGACGCGGCCAGACGAAATCATCGGCGCGGCCGGCCGGCGGCGCCAAGGCTTCCCCCTTCACCAGCGTGCGTGCGGCGAGCGCGTCGACCGCGGCGGGTCGCGAACCCGGTCCGCCGAGCAATTGATCGGTGCCGACGGTCGAGGCGACCAGCGGCAACACCGGTCCCGCAAGCGGCCGCGGCGCGGGCTTGCCGGGCTCGGCGCTGGTATCAGGCGTCGCCGGTTCGCTCGGCAGCGCGATCGGGCCCGAGCGCACCGCAAGCAGGCGCGTCACCTCGCGCTCGACATAATGCGCGAGCTTGCGCGCGCCGGCCTTGGTGAAGAACACGCCGTCATCGGAGCGCAGCTTGCGCGGCTGGCCTTCGAAGTCCGGGCCCTTCTGCATGAAGCGGCCGGCCTCGTCGACAAAGCCGTCCCAGACGTCGACATAGGTGATGCCGGCCTTGCCGGCGCCGTCGCGGTAGAGCGCGTCGAGGAACAGCATGTCCGACGTGCCCTTCTGGCCGCGGATCGCGGGCAGGCCGACCCACAGCACCGGCACACCCTTGCTCTTGAGCACGTTGATCAACTCCTCGATCTTCTTGCCGTAGAGCTCGACCCAGCGGTCGTCGCGGAAGTCATAGAGGCCATTGGGCGAGCGCGCGGTCTTTTCCGGCGCGGCCTGCGAGTCGTTGTCGGCGTCGTCGGCTGGCAACTCGGGATCGGCTGGCTTGGCCTCAGCCTTGCCATCGGTCTTTCCGTCGCTGGTCTTTCCGTCGCTCTTGGCAGCTGCATCGGGCTTGTCGCCGGGCTTCGCATCCGGCTTGCCGCGCGCGTCCTTCTTCTCGTCCTTCTTGTCGACCTTCTTCTCCACGACGGGTTCGCGGATCGAGGTGCGGTCGTTGAGGCCGAGCATCACGACGATGGCGTCGGGGTTCTCGGTGGCGAGAATGCCCTTCGCGGCCGCAGCCCAATCCGCCGGGTCGCCCTTGGGCTGATAGCGGATCAGGCCGGAGACCGTCTTGTGCTTGCGGATCACGCCCATCTCGGGCTGATCGGAATAGGCATCTTCCAGGCCATAGGCGAGCCAGTCGGCCATGGCGTCGCCGATCACAAGCACGTTGCGCTCGGCCGCGGCGTCGCGCTTGGCCGGCGGTGGGGCGCGCGAGAAATCCTCGCGCGGCCGCTGCTGCGGCTGGGCCTGCGGGTGCTGTTGCTGGAACGGCGCGAAGAAATCGCCCCCGAACCAGCCGCCGCCACCCCCACCACTACGCGGCGGCGCGCGGCGCTGGGGTGCGTCACCGAAGCCGGGGAAGCCGAAGAACTGCGCCGAGGCGGGCTCGGCAATGCCGATCAACAGCGCAAGCGCAACCGTCAGCGCGACCAGCGGGCCGGCTTCGGTGAATATGCGCAGGAAGGACTTCGGCTTCGGCATCGAGTTCGGACGCAATGATCTGGAAGTACGTGAGCATACTAGCGGAATCGGGCCGCACGCGGGCAGCTTTTCCACCATAAATCGGGTGCGTCCGGCCGCCGTCAAGGCGCCGGCCAAATATCGGATTTCACGGTTAGTTTTGGACGGAAGCTGTCATGGCCGGGCTTGTCCCGGCCATCTACATCTTGCTTCCGGGCGGCCCTGAAGACGTGGATGCCCGGGACAAGCCCGGGCATGACGGAACCTCGCCAGGAGACCGACCGAACCGCTTTGGCTAAACCGCTACCTACCGTCCCCGCAGCCGCTCCAGCACCTCGGCGGTGGCAAACCCGTCGGCGGGGGCGCCGATCGACACCTGGAAGCCGCGCAGCGCCTCGCGGGTCTGGCCGCCGAACTGACCGTCGGGGGTGCCCTTGTAGAAGCCGCGCTGGGCGAGCAGCTGTTGCAGTTCCAGCCGCTCGGCGCGTGACAGCACCCGTTCCTGGCGCGGCCAGGGTTGCACGAAGGGCTGGCCGCCGCGCAGCCGATCGGCGAAATGGCCGATCGCCAGCGCATAAGCCTCGGCCGGGTTGTACTTCATGATCACCCGGAAGTTCTGCAGCATCAGGAAGCCCGGCCCCTCGGCGCCGGCCGGCGCCAGCAAATAGGCCTTGTCGGATCGCCGCGGGAACGGCTGGCCGTTGGGCCGCTTGACGCCGAGCTGCTCCCATTGCGACAGCGGCATCGCCTTGGCGCGGTCGGCCAGCATGTAATTGAGGCCTTGCGGCAGCGCGACCTCGTAGCCCCAGCTCGCGCCGGTCTGCCAGCCGTCCTTCTTCAGATTATTGGCGGTCGAGGCGATCAGGTCGCTCGGATCGTCGACGACGTCGCGGCGGCCATCGCCATCGCCGTCGACGGCGTAGCGCTTGAACGCGGTCGGCATGAACTGGGTCGGGCCGAATGCGCCGGCCCAGGAGCCGCGCATCTGTTCGGGTCGCAAATCGCCGCGGTTGAGGATTTCCAGCGCCGACAGGAACTCGTCCTTGAAATAGGCCTGGCGGCGGCCGATGCAGGCGAGCGTCGCGGTCGACTGCATCACGCTGCGATCGCCCATCTGGGTCGAGTAGTTCGACTCGATGCCCCAGATCGCCGCGATGATATAGCGATCGACGCCATAGGCCTTCTCGGTCGCGTCGAACTGCGGCTTGTATTTGGCGAGGATCTCGCGGCCCTTGGCCAGCCGCGCATCGCTCACGAGAATATCGAGATAGTCCCAGATCGCCTTGGTGAATTCCGGCTGCGAATCCAGCAGGTCCATGATGCGCAGATCGGGCTGCAGCCCCGCGGTGAAGCGCTCGAAGTTTTGCTGAGTGATGTTGCGCCGCGCGGCATCGGGCCACATCGCCGCGACGCAGTTCGGGAAGTCGGATGCGGCCTGGCGGATCGCGCCAGCGGTCATCAGCGGATGGCCGGAGGCGCCATCTTCCCCGCTCCAGGGCGGCGCGGCGCCGTCCTGTCCGGTCGCAGCCTGCGGCGGCGTCGCGGCGTTTGGTCCGGAAAAGATGCTGTCGATCAGGTTGGTCAGGCCGTTGCCGGCCGATTGGGCCTGCGTACTGCCGGGCAGCAGCAGGGCCAGCGCGATCAGGCTCGCGTTGAATAGTCTGGTCCTTGATGTTCCCGTCGCGCGCATATGTCGTGTGCCTGTCAAAATCGTGCCGCCTCAGAAGGCCTCGTCACGGTTTCCAATAGCTTAACAAAGGGCGGCATTTTGGGCGTGGCGAAATCACGCGACGGTTTTTGCCGGGACAAATCGTCCGGCGGGCATCAACCCGCTTTGGACTGGTCCCTGAGACCGGCCAAAACAGCTTCGGCGTTCTCAAAGCAGCCGCCGCCCGGCGGGCTGGCTTCAATCCGGGCGATCACGGCCTCCAGCCCGGCCTGGGTTTCAGTCAATCGACGCCGCAGGGCTTCGACCTCGACCACCTTGGTCTTGAGCGCGACCACCAGCGTGTCGCGGCTCCAGTCTCCCTTGCCGTGCGGCGGCAGCAGGTTCCGGATTTCGTCGAGCGAGAAGCCGGCCTGCTGGGCCATCACGATGATCTCGAGAGTCTGTCGGGTCCCGCGCGAATACTGCCGGTAGCCGTTCAAACCGCGGTCGATCGCCCCAATCAGGCCCTGTCGCTCATAGAAGCGGATGCGCGACGGCGCGAGGCCGGATTCCCGGGCCAGTTCCCCGATCTTCACTGCGATGCTCCCTTCCTCCTTGACCTTGAAGTTCACTTTAAGGTTAGGCTGCGCGCAGATCAACAAGGAACTCGATAAGGAAACCTGGCTCATGTCGCCGTTCGATGCCCTCACTCTGCCCAACGGAAGCGCCGTTCCCAACCGCATCGCCAAGGCGGCGATGGAGGAGAACATGGCCGATGCCGGGCATTTCCCCTCGGCTGAACTGCTGCGCCTCTATCAGGCCTGGGCCGACGGTGGCGCCGGCCTCATCATCACCGGCAATGTCATGATCGATCGCCGCGCCATGACCGGTCCGGGCGGCGTCGTGCTGGAGGACACCACCGAGCTTGAGCCGTTTCGAGACTGGGCGCGGATCGGTCGCGCGAAGGGTGCGCAAATCTGGATGCAGCTCAATCATCCGGGTCGGCAGATGATGAAAAATCTGGGCCAGCAAACCTTGGCGCCGTCGGCGGTGCCGCTCGACCTCGGCAAGCATTCGAACCTGTTTGCGTTGCCCAGGGCGATGACCGAGCAGGACATCAGCGAAGTGATCGCGCGCTTCGTCAGCGCGGCGCGGCTCGCGCAGCGGGCCGGCTTCTCCGGCGTGCAGATCCATGCGGCACACGGCTATCTGCTCAGCCAGTTCCTGTCGCCACTGACCAACCGGCGCACCGATGGTTGGGGCGGCTCGCTGCAAAACAGGGCGCGTCTCCTGATCGAAACCGTCAAGGCTGTCCGCGCAGCGGTGTCGCCGGGCTTCTCCGTTGCGGTCAAATTGAACTCGGCCGATTTCCAGCGCGGCGGCTTCGAGGCAGCCGATGCGAAGACCGTCGTCGAAATGCTGAATGAATTGCCCGTCGATCTGGTCGAACTGTCGGGCGGCAGTTACGAAGCGCCGGCGATGCAAGGCGTTGCGCGCGACGGCCGCACGCTGGCGCGCGAGGCCTATTTCCTCGACTTCGCGCGCGATATCGCCGCGGTCGCAAGAATGCCGGTCATGGTCACCGGCGGCATTCGCCGCATCGGCGTCGTGCAACAGGTGCTCGACAGCGGCGTCGCCATCGCAGGTATCGGCACCGTGCTCGCCATCAGGCCGGATTTGCCGAATGCCTGGCGCAACGGCGAGGATCTGCGGCCAGAAGTCGCGCCGATCAGCTGGAAGAGCAAGCCGCTGGCCTCGCTTGCCGCAATGGCGGTCGTGAAATTCCAGTTGCGGCGGTTGAGCCGGGGCCGCACGGCCAATCCGAACGTTTGGCCATTGAAGGCGTTGGTCCTCGCCCAGCTGCGGACGGCGTCGCTCACCCGCAGGTATCGCCGCTGGATCGCGTCATCTGCTGCCGCGACCGCTGCATCCGGCGGCGCGTCGGTCCCGTCGCGCGCGGTCGGGATGCCGCGCTAGGCGGAACGCTCAGGTCGAAAGCGCATGGGTGGAGAAGACGGATTGGTGCGCATCACACATCCGCCTTTGTTCTCGGCTGCAAAACGGTTACCAAGATGCGATGATAGCGTTTTCGAGCGAAGTGGATTCCGGTTCGCGTGAAGAAAACGCGTCAAGCTAAAGAGTTTCGCGCCGCCGTCCCACCCGTTGCAAGGCTTCCGATAATCCCATGAAGATCCGCAAAGCCGTATTTCCCGTCGCCGGTCTCGGTACCCGTGTGCTGCCCGCCACCAAGGCGATGCCGAAAGAGATGTTGACGATCGTCGACAAGCCCCTGATCCAGTACGTGGTCGACGAGGCCCGGGAAGCCGGCATCGAGCACTTCGTGTTCGTCACCGGCCGCAACAAGGGCGTCATCGAAGATCATTTCGACCGCATGTTCGAACTCGACACCACGCTCGCGCAGCGCGGCAAGAAGACCGAGCAGGATATCCTGGCGCAGAACCAGCCTGAGGCCGGCGCGATGAGCTTCACCCGGCAGCAGGCGCCGCTCGGGCTCGGCCACGCGGTGTGGTGCGCGCGCGAGATCGTCGGCAACGAGCCGTTCGCGGTGGTGCTGCCCGACGAGCTGGTGCTGAACACGCCGGGCTGCCTGAAGCAGATGATCGATGCCGCAAACAAGCTCGGCGGGAAGTCGAATGTGATCGCGGTCGAGGCCGTGCCCGACGAGCTCACCCACCAATACGGCATCTGCGGCGTAGGAAAACGCACCGGCAACATCTTCGAGGTCGACGGCATGGTCGAGAAGCCGCCGAAGGGCACCGCGCCGTCGAATCTATCGATCACCGGCCGCTACATCCTGCAGCCGGAGATCTTCAACATCCTGGCCACGCAGGAGCGCGGCGCCGGCGGCGAGATCCAGCTCACCGACGCGATGATCGGTCTTGCCAAGACGCAGAAGTTCTACGGTGTCGAGTTCGAAGGCGAGCGCCACGATTGCGGCTCGAAGCCCGGTTTCCTCCGTGCCAACATCGCCTTCGGCCTCAAGCGCCCCGAGCTGCGCGACGGCCTGATCGCCGAGATGAAGAAGTATCTGGAGAAGTGAGGCGAGGGGCGCTCCGCGCTCTTTGCGTCATTCCGCTCTCACGTCGCCGAGTCGTCCCATCGCATGGAAAGCCGGATTGCTCCGGTTACACCTGTGGTCCTACCCCCGAGCTTTCTACCCTTTGCTCGGGGCCCATGGGTGCGATCGGCACCCGGCTTTCCCTGCGCCCTCTGCGGAGTGAGAGGGCGGAACGAAATCCAAAGCTCGGGCAAATCATGTCGCGAGGATGCGGACGTATGACTCACAGGCCATGCAACAAACTCAGTGTCGTCCCTGCGAAAGCAGGGATCCATAACCACAAATGGTCATGTTGAGCGATGTTGGAACGACGAGTCGCGCTCACACAACACCCGCCGCGGAGTATGGGTCCCTGCTTTCGCAGGGACGACGCTTGTGAATGTGGTGAGATATCCGCTTCAAATGCGGACTGCATTCTCTCCGCAACATAGCCGAGATCACGCGACCTTGCGCCGCCCCACGCGCTTCGCCGGCTCCTTCGCACCATTCTGTTTCGGTGCGCGCAGCGCATCGGCGGCGAGCGAGACCACTTCGGAAATCTGCTGCAGCTGCGAGGCGAGCGGGCTGGTCTTGCGCCAGACCATGCCGATGGTGCGCGAGGGCTGCGGGTTCTTGAAGCGCGAGACCGTGACCGGCGCCGAGCGCGTCTCCACCGTCACCGCCATCTCGGGGATCAAGGTGACGCCGATGCCGGCGCCGACCATCTGCACCAATGTCGACAGCGAGCTCGCATCCAGCACCTCGCGCGGCGGCGACGACGATTGCATGTTGCAGAACGACAGCGCCTGGTCGCGGAAGCAGTGGCCCTCCTCGAGCAGCAGCAGCCGCATCTCGCGCAGCATCTCGGCGCTCGGCACCGGCGTCTTGGCATCCTCGCCCGGCCGCACCAGCAGGAAGTTCTCCGAAAACAGCGCGACCTCGGTCAGCGACGGTTCATGCACCGGCAGCGCCACGATCGCGGTGTCGAGCCGGCCCTCGGCGACCTCCTTGATCAGCTTCGGCGTCAACGTCTCGCGGACATGGATGTCGAGCTCGGGATGCAGCCGCGCCAGCGTCTCGATCACCTTCGGCAGCAGATACGGCGCGATCGTCGGGATCATGCCGACGCGCAGCCGTCCGGCGAGCTTGTCGCGCGAAGCGCGCGCGAAGTCGCCGAGCTCATCGACCGAGCGCAGGATGTCGCGCACGCGATGCAGCAGGTCCTCGCCGAAGGTCGTCAGGGTGACCTGTCGGGCATTGCGTTCGATCAGCACCCCGCCGACGGCGCGTTCCATCTCGCGGATCTGCATCGACAGCGCCGGCTGCGACACCGCGCAGGCATCCGCGGCGCGCCCGAAATGCCCGTGCTGCGCCAGCGCATCGAAATACCTCAGTTGCCGGAGTGTGACATTTATCATCAGATTATCTTATCGTCGCGATCACTAAAGTCAATTTCACCTGATGGATAGGGGCGCGTAGAATCATTCTTGGAAGAGCTCCAGCACATTCCAGAATCCATCACCTCGGAGAAGAAACATGGACGCAAAAACCGACGAAGGCGCGGGCAAATGCCCATTCACGGGCGGGCCCCGCGGGCACACGAATCGTGACTGGTGGCCGGAGACGCTCGACGTTCAGGTGCTGCATCACAACTCCAGCCTGTCCGATCCGATGGGCAAGGGGTTCGACTACGCCAAGGAATTCAAGTCCCTCGATCTCAATGCCGTGATCAAGGACCTGCATGCCCTGATGAAGGAGTCGCAGGAATGGTGGCCGGCCGACTACGGTCACTACGGCGGCCTGATGATCCGCATGGCCTGGCACTCGGCGGGCACCTATCGCATCACCGATGGCCGCGGCGGCGCCGGTGCCGGCCAGCAGCGGTTCGCCCCGCTTAACAGCTGGCCCGACAACGCCAACCTCGACAAGGCGCGGCGGCTGCTGTGGCCGATCAAGCAGAAATACGGCCGCAAGATCTCCTGGGCCGATTTGATGATCCTTGCCGGCAACGTCGCGCTGGAATCGATGGGCTTCAAGACCTTCGGCTTCGCCGGCGGCCGCGCCGACGTGTGGGAGCCGGAAGAGCTGTACTGGGGTCCGGAAGGCACCTGGCTCGGCGACGAGCGTTACAGCGGCGAGCGTCAGCTCTCCGAGCCGCTCGGCGCGGTGCAGATGGGCTTGATCTACGTCAACCCGGAAGGCCCGAACGGCAACCCGGACCCGGTCGCCGCCGCGAAGGACATCCGCGAGACGTTCTTCCGCATGGCGATGAACGACGAGGAGACCGTCGCGCTGATCGCGGGCGGCCATACCTTCGGCAAGACCCACGGCGCGGGCGATCCGTCGCTGATCGGGCCGGAGCCGGAAGGCGCCGCGCTCGAGGATCAGGGCCTTGGCTGGAAGAGCAAGCACGGCACCGGCGTCGGCGCCGATGCAATCACCGGCGGCCCGGAAGTGGTCTGGAGCCAAACCCCGACCAAGTGGAGCAACTACTTCTTCGAGAACCTGTTCAAGTACGAATGGGAGCTGACGAAGAGCCCCGCGGGCGCGCAGCAATGGGTGGCTAAGGGTGCGGATGCGTTCATTCCGGATCCGTTCGACCCGTCGAAGAAGCGCAAGCCGACGATGCTGACCACCGACCTCTCGCTGCGCTACGACCCGGCCTATGAGAAGATCTCGCGCCGGTTCTACGAGCACCCGGATCAGTTCGCGGACGCCTTCGCCCGCGCATGGTTCAAGCTCACGCATCGCGACATGGGTCCGATCCAGCGCTACCTCGGCCCGCTGGTGCCGAAGGAGAGGCTGATCTGGCAGGATCCGGTGCCGGCGCTCGATCACGCCGTGATCGACGACAAGGATATCGAGGCGCTCAAGGCGAAGATCCTCGCCTCGGGTCTCTCGGTCTCCGAACTGGTGTCGACCGCCTGGGCCTCGGCCTCCACGTTCCGTGGTTCCGACAAGCGCGGCGGTGCCAACGGTGCACGCATCCGTCTTGCTCCGCAGAAGGACTGGGATGTCAACGAGCCGGCGCAGCTCAAGGGTGTGCTGGGCAAGCTCGAAGCTATCCAGAAGGAGTTCCATGCGGGCGGCAAGAAGGTCTCGCTGGCCGACCTGATCGTGCTCGGCGGCGCCGCTGCGATCGAGAAGGCGGCCAAGGACGGCGGCACCAATGTGAAGGTCCCCTTCACGCCGGGCCGCACCGACGCGACGCAGGATCAGACCGACGTCGAATCGTTCGCTCCGCTTGAGCCGCGGGTTGACGGCTTCCGCAACTATATCGGCGGCAAGCATCAGTTCCTGCAGCCCGAGGAGGCGTTGGTCGACCGTGCGCAGCTTCTGCGGCTGACCGGACCGGAATTGACGGCCCTGGTCGGCGGCCTGCGCGTGCTCGGCGCCAACGCCAAGAAGTCGAAGCACGGCGTCTTCACCGGCAAGCCGGGGACGCTGACCAACGACTTCTTCCTCAACCTGCTCGACATGGGCACGGTGTGGAGCGATGCCGGCCAGGGCGTCTATGAGGGCCGCGACCGCAAGACCAAGGCGGTGAAGTGGACCGGCACCCGCGTCGACCTGATCTTCGGCTCGCACTCGCAGCTGCGCGCGTTCGCCGAGGTCTACGGCTCGTCGGACGCCAAGGAGCAGTTCGTGAAGGACTTCGTCGCGGCCTGGGCCAAGGTGATGAACGCCGATCGCTTCGATCTCGCGAAGTAAGCGCCGGCAACCGCAATCAGGGCAGGGCGGCGCTTCGGCGCCGCCCTGTTTCATTTCGGGGATGCAGTTTTTGGGAGTTTTAGGATGAAAGGCTTCCGCACCTGGCCATTCCGCTCAATCGTGCAGCTTCATGTCGCGGATCATCTCCTCGAACTCCTCCTGCGTGGGAGCGGCGAGCGGGACCTGCGGCGCGCTGCTCGTCGCGATGGGAGCATCGCACTGTGAGGCCCGGCGCGAAGGCTCGAAGATTGCGGTCAAGCTCGCCCAGCAGACCAGCAGCGCCACGATCCAGTCCAGTACATTGGATGCCGTCATTGCAGCACCAGCATCAGCATTTCCATGCGCTGATGGTGCAGCCGACACGACGCCTGCGCAATTCGGAAGCTACGAAACGTAACTTCGGCGCAGCCGAGACGAGCACCGACGCTTCGACGCTATTCGGTCCGTGCCCGGCGCCCTTCGATCGGATAGGCGGGATCGTTGAATCTCGGCGTCGAGGGATGGCCGGTGACGACGAGGCGGTCGATCAGGGCTTCGTCCTCGGCGGTGAAGCGGTAATCGAGCGCGCGGATGTAGTCGTCCCATTGCGCTTCGGTGCGCGGGCCCGCAATCACCGCACTGACGAACGACGAGTTCAGCACCCAGGACACCGCGAACTGGCCCGCGGTGATGCCGCGGCTCTCGGCGTGGCGCTTGATCTCCTGCGCAAGCTGCAGCGATTCCGGCCGCCATTCGGTCTGCATCATGCGCTTGTCGTTGCGGCCGGCGCGGGTATCGGCGGGCGGCGCTGCATCGGGCGCGTATTTGCCGGTCAGCACGCCGCGCGCCAGCGGGCTATAGGGCACGATACCGAGGCCATAATAGGCGCAGGCCGGGAAATGCTCGACCTCCGGCATCCGGTTCATCGCATTGTAATAGGGCTGACTCGCGACCGGACGGTCGATGCCGAGCCGGTCGCAGATGTTGCAGATCTCGGCGACGCGCCAGGCGCGGTAGTTGGAGACACCGAAATAGCGCACCTTGCCGGCGCGGATCAGGTCGCCCATCGCCCGCACCGTCTCGTCGAGCGGCGTCGTGTGGTCTTCCTTGTGCAGATAGTAGACGTCGATGTAGTCGGTGCCGAGCCGCTTCAGGCTTTCGTCGGCGGCCTGGAAAACCCAGCGCCGCGACAGCCCGCCATGGTTGGGATCGTCGCCGATCGGGTTGGCGAGTTTTGTCGCGAGGACCCAGTTCGACCGGCTGTTGGAGATCGCGCGGCCCACGACCTCCTCGGACTTGCCGCCATTGTAGGCGTCGGCGCTGTCGATGAAGTTGACGCCGGTATCGCGCGCCTTCGCCGCGATCCGCGACGAGGTCGCCTCGTCGGCCGGTCCGCCGAACATCATGGTGCCGAGGCAGATCGGCGAAACCTTCAGGCCGCTGCGGCCGAGCTGGCGATATTGCATCGGGTTTGTCCTGCGCGTGAAGTATACAGCATAGCGCCTATGCTCCGTCGTTGCGAGCGCAAGCGAAGCAATCCATCGTCCCATACAAAGATAGGATGGATTGCTTCGTCGCTATCGCTTCTCGCAATGACGGAAGCCGCAACGTTCTCACTCGCTCCTCAAAATCTTGAACACGCCATTGGCCATCGCGATGCAGCGCTTGTCGACCGTCACCTCGGCCGTGATGAAGATCAGGCTGCGGGTCGAGCGCACCACGCGCGGCCGCGTCGTCAGGATCTCGCCGATCTTGCCGGCCTCGACGAAATGGGTGTCGAGCTGCACCGTCGCAAGCGTCGGCTTGCCCGAGACGAAGCGCGCCGCCATGCCGCAGGCGCGGTCGGCGAAGGTCATGATCACGCCGCCCTGCACGAGGCCGCGGCGATTGTGGTGCTTGTCCTCGGTGATCAGCGCGAGTTCGAGCGCGCCGTCCTTCAACCGTTCCCACAACGGGCCGATCAGCGTCAGGAATCCCGTGGTTTCGGCGATCTTCCAGCCGTCGGATTTGAGTTTGTCCGCGGCCTTGGCCGTCATGAGGAGAGATACCTTGCTTGCAAATGATGGATCACGGGAGGCATGTCGTACGGGACATTTCATCAATCGCTGTTGTGTTGTAGTCAAGATCAATGGCCCGCACATTTGACGATGCCACCCGGCGGAATATCGCAGAGCTCTGTGCCGCGTTCGCGCGCCTGGCGCCGGCCGATGCCGCGCCGACGCTGAAGCGCGCCGCGGTCGCGATTGCGCTCACCGAAGGCGATGACGGCAGCGGCGCGGCCTTCCTGCTGACCCGCCGCAGCGCGCGCCTGCGCGCCCACAGCGCGCAATGGGCGCTGCCGGGCGGCCGCTGCGACGCCGGCGAGACCCCGGCCGAAGCCGCGCTGCGTGAACTGCACGAAGAGCTCGGGCTTGCGCTTGGTCCGCGCGACGTGCTCGGCATGCTCGATGACTATCCGACGCGGTCGGGCTATCTGATCACACCGGTCGTGGTCTGGACCGGTGCGCATGCAGCGATCGCGCCGAACCCGGACGAGGTCGCGTCCGTCCACCGCATCGGCCTCGATGCGATCGAGCCCGACGACGCGTTCACCTTCGTCACGATCCCGGAGAGCGCGCGGCATGTGATCCGCTTCCGGCTCGGCGGCCAGCAGATTCATGCGCCGACTGCCGCGCTGATCTATCAGTTCCGCGAAGTGCTGGCCGGGCGCAGTACCCGGGTCGCCGAGCTGGAGCAACCGGTGTTCGCATGGAAGTGATTATGGCGGAAATTCTGGACCGGATCGCGGCATCCGGCCGCTTTCGATCCGGACAATTCCGGGCTGACTTCGCAGCGGCGCTTGCTACAACGAGGTCATGCGCCCGCAATTGATTCGCCTGTGTTCTGGATTTGTCGCGCTCGCGCTCGCCGCCAGCGCGCCGTCGGTATCGGCCGGCGAGGCCGATGCGTTGCCGCCGTCCGTCGCCAATGCGATGGCGCAGGCATCGCCGCAGGCGATCATGGAATATCGCCGCAAGCTGCAGGAATATCAGGAGGCGCGCGACGCCTTCGAGCAGGATGCCAGCGCCTATTGGAGCGCGATCGCCGACAAGCGGCGCGGCCGCAACGCCAAGCGCCGCGACCGCGTGCAGATTTCGCTGGACGACTACGTGCTGCAGCAGCCGCCGGTCTATGAGGGTCCGAAGCGGCCGGTCAATCCGGCGCCGGAAGAGGAGGGCGGCAAGCCGCCGCGCCCGCCCAAAACCATTCCCGTGGTCTCGGATCTGGTCAGGGCGGCGGCCGAACAATTCCAGTTCACGCCGCAGCGGCCGGCGAGCGAGGTGGAGTTCAAGCGCGCCTATGCCCGCTACGCGCGCGCCGCGGGGCTGACGCCGGAGCAGGCGGTGCGGGTCTATTCATTCGAGACCGGTGGCACCGGCAATTACGACGTGCAGGCGGGCATCGAGCATGGCGGCAAGCGCGCGATTTCCACCGCGATGGGCTACAACCAGCTGCTCACCACCAATACCGTCGAGCTGCTGGCCGAGCAGGGCCATGAATTCGTGCGGGATCTGACCGCGCGGGTTGCGGCGACGCAGGGGCCGGCGCGCAAGGCGATGGAGCACAAGCTCGCGGTGCTGAAGAAGATGGTCGCGTTCACGCTGACCGTGCCCGATGACTGGTCGGCGCATCAACGTCTCGCCGACACGCCGCAGGGCTGGGCGTGTCACGCCATGGTGCTCGACATCGATGTCGGCCCGATGCTGCAGACCCACAAGCTGTTGACCTCGGTGATCTTCGCGCACAACAAGGGCTACACAAGGCCGCTGACCGCGGCCGAGCTCGAGATGATGAACCTGACCGGCGACGGCACTGGGCTCGACATGGTGACCATGCCGCAGGCGATGCGCGAGCAGGTGCCGACCTCGAACTTCTTCCAGCGCTCGGGCTACGAGCGCAACCCGGTCGCGATCCGCCACAACACCGTGGCCAGGCTGCTTGCCATCACCAATGAGCGGATGGATTTCAACAGCAACAAGCCTGGCGCCCGGGAATTGGCCGCGGCGTTCTGAGGTCTGCCGAAAACCGTCAGTTCGAGCCGAACATGAACTTGCCGTCGCCCTCGAGATAGGGTCCGGAGCGCATGTAGAGCTGGCCATTGTGGCCGACGAAGAACAGTGTCCCCTTCGGCACTTTCTTGGCGCCCTTCAGCAGCGTGCCGGCATTGTTGGTCCCCATCTTGTAGGCCCATGTCTTGCCGTCCTTGTCATAGGCGTAGCCCATGTCGGGCTTCAGCTCCCAAGGCGCAGCCTGTTGCGCGAATGCGCATGTGGTCAGTGCGGCAAACGCCGCGGTTGCAAAAAAGGTCTTGGTCAAAAAATGCGTCATGATCCACCTCCGGCCGAAAAAACGGCGTCGTCCCCACGGCTTTGAACAAATCACGAACGGCATTCGCGCGTCAATACGACAATCGGCGCGGCCGCTCGCGCAGATCAGCGACTTTGTGATTTCCCGCGTCAAGCTTGACGACTATCTTCACGTTACCGTTTACAAACGCTTCGATTGCCAGAAACACTACCTTGGGATGATCAGGATGAACCACGTCATGAAGATCGCTATCGGTGTCGCTCTGTCGTTCATGACGCTGGCGTCAGTCGCGCGGGCGGACGAATTCAAGCTCTCCAACAACCAGCGGATCTCCTGCAGCCGCGGCCTCTCCGCCGGCAAGCTCAACACGTCGACGTGCAAGTCCTACGCCTATCTGTTCAATGCCAAGACCTCGGAATATTTCCGCTGCCAGGTCTCGCTTGCGCTGACGCGGGACAACAAGGAGGTCATCAACGTCCAGGCCGACGGCGGCTGCACCAAGAAACCGCGCATCTTCGAGACCGACGGCAATTACACGTTCGACGCCACCGAGACCGAGCCGCCGAACACCAACTCGTTCTTCGGTCCGGGCGGCTATGCGATCTGGGCGAGCGACACCAACACCCAGAAGATCCGCGGCTGCATCACCATCTCGTCCGGCCTCGGCTCCGATATCTCCAAATGCCTCGACATGACGTTCCAGTGACGACGTGATGCGCAAGCTGCGCCCGGCCGCGCTGTGCCGCTCCTGGCTGTTTCTCGAAGGCGCCAACGAGGCGGTCCTGCAAGGCGCAGCCGCCAGCGGCGCCGACGTGCTGATCCACGAGCTCGAGGACTTCACCCCGCCGCCGCTGCGTCCGAAGGCCCGGGCGCTGGCGGCCGAGCTCTATGCGGCATGGCGCGACCACGGCGTGGTGGTCGCGGTGCGGGTCAATCCGCTGGATCAGGACGGCATGGATGATCTCGCCGCCGTGATGCGGGGACGTCCGGATATCGTCGCGCTGCCGAAAGTCGCCGAGCCGCACCATGTCGTCAGGCTCGACGAGGCGGTGACGCGATTCGAGCGCGACTACGGCATCGCCTCGGGTTCCACGTCGCTGCTGCCGAATATCGAGTTCGCACGCGGTCTGGTGCAGACCGGCGCCATCGCTGGAGCGAGCCGGCGCACGATCGGCTGTCTGATGGCCTCCGAAGACCTTGCCGCCGATCTTGGTGCCGAGCGCGGCAGCGATGGCCTGGAGCTCGCTTATGCGCGCCAGCGCTTCATCGTCGAATGTCGCGCTGCCAACGTCGTGGCGGTCGATTGTCCCTACACCTGGAGCGACGCCGGAGGCGTTGAACGCGACACGATCTGGGCTCGGCGGCTCGGTTACGGCGCAAAGAGCCTGGTCGATCCTGCGCATGCCGCCATCGTCAACAGTGTCCTCACGCCGGGCGAGGATGATTTGCGCCAGGCGGGCAGGATCGTTGCGGCGTTCGAAGCGGCGCGAACGCAGGGCTTCGGGCGCGTCGAACTTGACGGCTCGCTGCTGGAAGTCCCGACCTATTCCAACGCAAAACGCCTGATCGCGCGCGGCGAGGCGCTGCGCGCGATCGATCGCGACGGTCGAGCCTGACGAGAGGCCGGGCCTCAGGACGCCGGCTGCTTCTCCGAGAAGTGCATGCGTGAGCGAGCGAACTTCTTGACGCCCATCGGCTTGCCGAACAGGTAGCCCTGGACCTGATCGAAATCCATTTCGTGCGCGGCGAGAAAGTCCGCGCGCGTCTCGACCCCCTGGGCTACGACCTGCGCGCCGCTGTCATGGGCGAGCTCGACGACACGCCGGCATACCGTCTGCTTCAGGCGTTGATCTGCGCAGCCGGTGACGTATTGATGGTCGACCTTGAGCTGGACGAACGGAAAGTTCGGCAGTCCCAGCAAGGATGGCCAGTTCGCGCCGACATTGTCGATCGAGATCCCGATGTTGTGCAGGCGAACGCGCCTGGCGACATCGATCGCCAAGTCCAGGTTATCGACCACCTCGGTGCTGTCGATCTCGATCAGCAGGCCGCCGAATGCAGCATGATCCGGAATCCGATAACAGAGCTCGCGCACCGCATCGTCGTCGGCGAGGAAGGAAATCGGCAGGTTGATCGAGAGATTGACCGGTCCGATCTGCTCGAGCAGATAGCGCCAGTCCTCGATCGCGCGCTCGATCACGAACTCGGACAGGGCATGAAAATGCGGGTCGTCCTCGTCCGGGATGAAGTAGGCAGGCGGCACGACACCCCACGCGGGATGGCGCATCCGGATCAGCGCCTCGGCACCGCTCGGAACCAGTGTTCGGAGATGAATTTTCTGCTGATACCACAGCTCCAGCCAGCCGGCCTTCAGCGCTTCGGGCACGTCCACCGCGGGGCTCGGCGCGGGTTCGAGCGGCAACAGTGACGCAAGGCTGTCGCGAAGGGTTCCGGCGCTGAACGGCGTCGACAGCGCGGGCAGCATGGGGATGCCGTATTCATCGCCAATTTGCCGGACCGCCTTTACGATGATGGAGTCCGACTGCCCGATGACGAGGACCTTGCCGCCATAGTCCTTTCTCACCAAAGTCTCGAGAATTTTACTGACTTCGATGCCGTCTACGGACACGCCGAGCACCAGAAGATCGGGCCGTTCCGCGTCGAGGACGGTGTCGAGTTCCAAAGCCTGGCTGCATTCACTGGTGATGAAGCCGAGGTCTTCCAGCGCCTCTGCGAGGAAGGTCCGAAGGTGCTTTTTGCTGTCCGCAATGCATGCGCGTGGGGTCAGCTTGCGATGTCCGAACCAGCCGGTCCGCGTGCGTTCTATGTGACTGATGTGATTCATGCCCGCCTTATCCGTAGTTACCCCGGCTTGACTCGTACATCCTAGAGCGGCGGCAATCATGGAAATTTCTGGATCATACATTGATTGCTTCGCTAACCTTAAAGGACTCAATTCGAATCAAATGACGCTGGAATCGCAGCGTCTCGCCGCTGTCACGCGTGCAACAAATGCGTCATCTGATGTTCATGAGTGCGATCGCGTCCGACTTTGGACCTCGGCAGAAAACACCGCGCGTGTTTCATCGAGAGACGACGTTAATGACTGTGTTGGCGCGTCGATGCAGGCGTGGATTTGCGCCATTGTCGGACATCAGGTCGCATCACGCGAGTGATCCGTTGAGTCGTCGCCGAGCAACGACGGCGATCGTCAGGTCATCCGTGCTGCGTGCCAATGCAGTCGTGCGTGATGTGGCCGCTGCCGATCGCAACGTCTCCGGGATCAACGCGCAGTAGCCGATCAGCCCCGCACAAGCGACGGCTGCAAGGAACAGAAATGCGGCGCTATAACCGGCGTGGACTATAATGAATCCAGTACGGCCGTGCTCAGCGCGCCGCCGCGGCCGGTTGCAGTGGCGATCGTGCCTTGGCTGATATTGAAATGCCCGGTACCGTGCGTGAGATCGGCAACCACGAGTGGAAACGGCGCGCCGAAAGTCCCGGCGCCGATGCCGTCGAGCAGTTGCACCGACACCGGCCAATCTGGATTGTCCGACAACGGATAGAGCGCGCCGCGAATAGCCGATATGGCGAGCGCCATAGCGAAGATCGGTTTGCGGCCCCAGACGTCGGCCTTGCGTCCGAGCAGCGTCGCAACCGGCACCATCACGCGGAGAGTTCCCCGCGCAGGTAAAGTGATGCTGCCGTTCGGAATTTCGGCCGCCCATGCGTCATTTGGATGGGTTGACCCGGAAGGGGTGTCCGGCCAATTTCCGGCCGGCTCAAGGGGAGAATAATACTCATGAATTCAAGGTTGATGGCCGCCGCGATCGTGGCAGCCAGCGTTTTGTCAGCGCCTCTAGCACAGGCCCAGCAGTTCATTAATGTGCTCACCGGCGGCACCTCGGGCGTCTACTATCCGCTCGGCGTCGCGATGGGGAAGATCTACGGCGACAAGATCCCTGACGTGAAGACCCAGGTGCAAGCGACCAAGGCCTCGGTCGAGAACCTGGTGCTGCTGCAGCAGGGCCGCGGCGAGATCGCCTTCACGCTTGGCGATTCGCTGAAGGCGGCTTGGGAAGGCGACACCGAAGCCGGCTTCAAGAACAAACTCGACAAGCTGCGCACCATCGGCGCGATCTATCCGAACTACATCCAGATCGTGGCCACCGCCGAGAGCGGCATCAAGACGCTGGCCGATCTCAAGGGCAAGAGCCTGTCGGTCGGCGCGCCGAAGTCCGGCACCGAGCTCAACTCGCGTGCGATCCTCGCGGCGGCCGGCATGAGCTACAAGGATCTCGGAAAGGTCGAGTATCTGCCGTTCGCCGAATCGGTCGATCTGATGAAGAATCGTCAGCTCAACGCCACGCTGCAGTCCGCCGGCCTCGGCGTTGCCTCGCTGAAGGACCTTTCGACCTCGAGCCAGATCACCGTCGTCGCCGTGCCGAAGGAGACCGTCGACAAGATCGGTCCGCCCTTCGTCTCCGTGATCATCCCGGCCAACACCTATACCGGCCAGGACAAGGACGTGCCGACCGCCGCGGTCGTGAACTACCTCGTCACCTCGAGCGCGGTGTCGGACGATCTGGCCTATCGGATGACCAAGCTGGTCTACGAATCGCTGCCGGAACTCGCCAATGCCCACGCTGCCGGCAAGGAGATCAAGCTCGATGCCGCCGCGACCGGCAGCCCGGTGCCGCTGCATCCCGGCGCGATCCGCTATTACAAGGAAAAGGGCCTGATCAAGTAAGGCCAGGTACGCTTCGATGTGTCATGGCCGGGCGCCCGTCCCGACTTGATCGGGGATGACCCGGCCATCCATCTTTCTAAAGACGTTGATTTTTTCGATGGATGCGCGGGTCGAGCCCGCGCATGACGTGCAGCGCGACGCTATAAGCGTCGCGGCACGGCGGGGGACTGATCATATGCAGCAGCACGTTGAGGGTGAGCAGCCCATCAAGGTTGAATTCGACAATTTCGAGCATGGCTTTCCGGAAGGCTTTGGCGCCGGCGCCTGGGGGCATCTGGCCTATGCCATCGGTCTCGCCTTTGCGGTGTTCCAGCTCTATGTCGCGGCCTTCAACTACCTGCCGAGCCAGGTGGTGCGCGGCGTCCATGTCGGCTTCCTGATCCTGCTGACCTTCGGCCTGATCGGCAATTTCACCGCCAAGACCGATTTGAGCCGTGCCGTGAGTTGGATCGTCGGCGCCGCCGGTTTCCTGTGCGGGCTCTATCAATGGATCTTCTATGCCGACCTGATCGCACGCGACGGCGATCCGACCAACGTGGACCTTGCGGTCGGCACGCTGCTCGCGATCCTGATCTTCGAGGGCACGCGGCGGCTGATGGGGGCGGCGCTGCCGCTGATGTGCGGGGCCTGTCTGCTCTACTGGTTCTTCGGCCAGTATCTGCCCGCGCCGTTCAACCATCGCGGCTATGACTTCGACCAGATCGTCACCCATCTCTCGTTCGGCACCGAGGGCTTCTACGGCGTGCCGATCTATGTCTCGGCGACCTACATTTTCCTGTTCATTCTGTTCGGCTCGTTCCTGGAACGCGCCGGCATGATCCAGCTGTTCACCGACGTTTCGCTCGGCCTGTTCGGCCGCACCCGCGGCGGTCCGGCCAAGGTCGCCGTGTTCGCCTCGGGCATGATGGGCACCATCTCCGGCTCAGGCGTCGCCAACGTCGTCACCGTCGGCCAGTTCACAATTCCGCTGATGATCAGGTTCGGCTATCGCCGCGCGTTCGCCGCCGGCGTGGAGGCCACTGCCTCGATGGGCGGGCAGATCATGCCGCCGGTGATGGGCGCGGTCGCCTTCATCATGGCGGAGACGCTCGGCGTTCCCTATTCGGAGATCGTCAAGGCTGCCGTGATCCCGGCGGTCCTCTATTTTGCTTCCGCATTCTGGATGGTGCATCTGGAGGCCGGCAAGCATGGCCTGGTCGGCATGAAGCGCTCGGAGATCCCGAGCGCCTGGAAGGCGCTGGTGGCGCGCTGGTACCTGGTGCTGCCGCTCGCGGCGCTGGTTTACATGCTGTTCGAAGGTTTCACGCCGCTTTATGCCGGCAGCATGGGCCTTGCGCTGACGGTCGCGCTGATCCTCGGCGCCAGCATCACGCTCGGCTTCTCCAACACCATCGTGCGCTACATCTTCTGGATCGGGCTAGCGCTGGTGGTTGCCGCCGTTTCGCGCCACGGGCTCGAGATCGTTCCGGTCATCAGTATTGTCGCGGGCCTGATCGCGATTGCCGCGATCACCCGCGGCGGACGAGCCACGCTCGCCGCCTGCCGCGACTCGCTCGCCGACAGCGCCAAGTCGGCGTTGACCGTCGGCATGGCCTGCGCCATCGTCGGCACCATCATCGGTATGATGACGCAGACCGGTGTCGGCACCATCTTCGGCAGCTGGATCATCGGGCTCGGTGCCAAGAGCCTGTTCCTGGCGCTGATCATGACCATGCTGCTGTCGATCCTGCTCGGCACCGGCATCCCGACGATCCCGACCTACATCATCACCGCGGCGCTCGCCGCGCCCGCGCTCGCCAAGCTCGGCGTGCCCTTGATCGCGAGCCACATGTTCGCGTTCTACTACGGCATCATGGCCGACCTGTCGCCGCCGGTGGCGCTCGCGGCACTGGCGGCGGCGCCGATCGCCAAGGAGAACCCGGACAAGATCGGCTGGGAGGCGATGCGGATCGCGCTTGCCGGCTATGTCATTCCCTTCATCTTCGTCTATTCGCCGGCGTTGATGCTACAAGCGGGCGATCCGATGCAGGCGCAACTCGGCTTCTACGGCGCGGTGGCGCTGGCGACCTTCAAGGCACTGGTGGCGATCGCGCTGTTCGGTATCGTCGCGATCGGCTTCCTGTTCACGCGGCTGACCTTCATCGAGATCCTGGTCGCGTTCGGTGCCGCGCTCTGCCTGCTCGGCGATTTCCCGTTCTCGGATACGGCGGGTTTCACGCTCGCCGCTGGTGTCGTACTGTGGCAATGGCGGCAGCGTCCGCGCAATGCGGTGGCGGCGGCTTGAGCCTCTGCCTTGCCTCCGCGGGTGTCGTGAAGGCGCTGTCGATCGCAGCCTTCACGCTGGCCTGGACGCATTCGATCGAGAAGACCGCCTGGCAGGAAGACTGGCTGATCACGCCGGCCGGGCTGACGCTGCAACAGGCGCGCATCAAAGGCACGGGCGCCGGCATGGAGCCGCCGCCGGAGGCGCGCCTCGTCGATGGCTGGTTTCAGTGGTCGCCGCCGCCGGCAGCAAGGCCGGAGGTCATGCTCGGCAATTCCGGTGCGGCGGGCGAATGGCATCTGTGCCACGAGGGACGCTGCCAGACGCTATCGGAGATTTTCGGGCATCCGATCGGTGCTAATGTCACGACGATGAAAGCTTGCAATGATCCGTAGCCCGGATGGAGCGCCAGCGAAAATCCGGGAGCACTAGTCCCGGATTACGCTCTGCTTCACTCGGGCTACAATGACAACAACAAGGGAGAACAGGCGATGGATCGGCTCAAGGGCAAGGTTGCGATGGTGGTCGGCGCGGGCTCGATCGGGCCCGGCTGGGGCAATGGCAAGGCGACCGCCGTCACCTTCGCGCGCGAGGGCGCCAGTGTGTTTTGCGTCGATCGCAACGGCGCCGCGGCGGAAGAGACCGTCAAGATCATCACCGGTGAGGGCGGCAGGGCTGTCGCTTTCACCGCCGACGTCTCGCGCGCCAGCGAGGTCGAGGCGATGGTCGCGGCCTGCCTGAAGGCCTATGGCCGCATCGACGTGCTCGACAACAATGTCGGCATTGCCGAGGTCGGCAGCGTGGTCGAGGTGGCGGAAGCCGAATGGGACCGCGTGTTCGCGGTCAACCTCAAGAGCGCCTATCTTTCGATGAAGCACGCCATTCCCGTCATGATCAAGCAGGGCGGCGGTTCGATCATCAACATCTCCTCGATCGCCTCGATCCGCCATGTCGGCATTTCCTATGTCAGCTACAACGCGAGCAAGGCGGCGATGAACCAGATGACGCGCTCGAGCGCGGTCGAGTTCGCCTCGAAGCATGTCCGCGTCAACGCCATCCTGCCCGGGCTGATGAAAACGCCGATGGTCGCGCATTCGGCGGGGCTGGCGCAGAGCTATGCCAAGGGCGATGTGGAGGCGATGTGGCGCGCGCGCGACGCGCAGGTGCCGATGGGGCACATGGGCGACGCCTGGGACGTTGCCAATGCCGCGCTGTTCCTGGCGTCGGACGAATCGAAATATGTCACCGGCATCGAGCTCGTGGTCGACGGCGGCATCACCTCGAAGTCGGGTGCCTAGAGCATGATCCGGAAAAGTGCGAAGCGGTTTCCGAAAAGGTCATGCTCAGGACAAAGAGCTAAAGCGCGATGACGATTCAACCCGATCTCGTCGCGCTTTAATGGACGTCATTGCGCCAGCGCCAGGATGCCGCCGGCGAAGGAATGCCACGCCGCCGAGGTGCTGATCGGCCAGTTCGACAGTTTCACCGCGACCAGCGCCAGCCCGCCATAGATATAGACCGGGTGCGGACGGCCGCGGGTGCGCCAGTCGAATACGATCGCGACGACCAGCAGCAGATAGGCGACGAACGCCGGCGCGATCGTGACCGGGACGGGCGGCGGCCCCGGCGGGCCGGGTGGCGCCAGGAAGGTCAGGAACCAGCGTGCGACCGCTGCATCGAGGATCGAGATGGCTGCGAGCAGCATCAGCCGCTTGTGCGCTTCGCGATCGCGGACATAGATGATCGCGAGCGCGAAGACGACGGCAAAGAACACGATGCCGCTGAACGGGACGATCGAAAAGGCGATACCTTCGTTGATCTGCCCGATCGCGGCGGAGCGCTTCATGACGCTGATCGAAGCCATGAGGCCCAGCATCGTCATGACGGTCGCCAGCGACACGCCAATCATGCCGATCCGGCGATGCCGCACGATGCGCCCGGAAGCGGCAAGCCAGCTCTGGAACACGAAATAAAGCGTCCAGGCGAAGAACAGCAGGCCATGCAAATGGACGACAGGGGGCGCCGACAGCGAACCCCGCGCCATCGGCACCCAGTAGGTCGGGGCAAAACCGAGCAGGGCGACCGCCATGCACGACAGCGCCATGTAGAAATAGAAGTACTGCGCTTCGATCTTCGCCGAAGCGCGTGGTGGATTGCGATCGATAAGGATTGTCATGATCTTGGGTCTGACAAATCCGGCGATGGTTCAACCGGGCGGAGCTTGCGAACATTGTTGTGAAGTTCGTGAGGCCGTCACGCTTCCACGCTGAGCTCGGCGCGGTCGAGCTCTTCCTCGACCAGATGGAACGCATCGTCGCCGATCGCCTCGGTGTGGCGCAGATCGAGCAGCGCCTGACGCGCCGCAGCGATGGCGCGGCGGCGCAGCGGATCCGACGGGAGCTCGCGTGAGGTCAGGCCGCCGTCGGGGTCGTTTTCCGCACGTATCAGCACCGCGCGATATTCGAGCCGGAGGATCTCGGCTTCCTCGGACGGGTCCTCGTCGATCTCATCGAGCGCGGCGCGAAACACGACGCTGCGGGCATGGGCCGCCTCGCGCCCGACCGGGTCGTCGTCGTCGAAATTCAGCGCCAGGATCAGCGGCCGCAAGGTCAGGCCCTGGATCACGAGCGAGCCCAGCACCACGGCAAACGCCGTCAGCAGGATCAGGTCGCGATATGGAAAGTACTCGGGCAGCGCAAATGCTGCCGCCAGCGTCACGATGCCGCGCATGCCGCACCACGACACGATGAAGCCGCGCTTCAGGGTCGGCACGGCGTCCACCACATGGGCGGGCAGCCAATGGCGTGCCTTCAGCGTGCGCAGCAGGGCGCCATAGGGCATCACCCAGAGGATGCGGGCGAGGATCACGACCGCGAGGATCGCGGCGGCAAAGCTGCAATATTTCCACCGCACCTCGTCGTCGAGCCCGGACCAGATCGGGCGCAGTTGCAGGCCGATCAGCATGAAGGCGAGCACGTTGAGCACGAAGACGACGGTTTCCCAGACCGCATAGGACGACACGCGCAGCCGCGCCGATGTGCGGGCCGGCGCGGTGCGGGCGATGGTGATCGCATAGGCGATGATGGTCAGGATACCGGACAACCCGAGATGCTCGGCGACGATCCACACCATGAAGGTGCCGCCGAATTGCGTGATGATCGAGCTCGGCGTCTCGGTGATGCGGCGGGTGATCATCATCCAGACCTGCGCGAACAGGTAGCCGGCCGCGAGGCTGCCGACCAGCGCGACCGTGATCGACGGCACGAACTCGCGGATCTTCATGTGTTCGGCGGCGACCAGGCCGACCGCGACACGATAGATCAACAGCGCGGTGGCGTCGTTGAGCAGGCTTTCGCCTTCGAGGATCTTCTGGATCCGGTAGGGCAGGTTGACCTGACGCAGGATCGCGGTGGCCGCGGCCGCGTCCGGCGGCGCCACGATGGCGCCGAGCGCGATCGCAACCGCCCAGGGCATGTCCGGGCGCAGCCAATGCGCGACCACGGCAACCGCTGCCGTCGTGACGCCGACCGCGACCACCACCAGCGTCGAGACCGGCAGCCAGTTGTTGCGGAGATCGCGCAGCGAAGTGTCGTAGGCGGCATCGAGCAGCACCGGCGCGACAAACAGCGCCAGCGCCAGTTTCGGTTCCAGTGCCCAGGTCGGGGCCCATGGCAGCAGGGTCAGCAGCACGCCGCCGAGCGCAAGGAAGGTCGGGTAGGGCACCTTGATCCGCCGCGCCAGCGCCGACAGCACTACCGCCGCGAGCAACAGGCCGATGATCCATTCGAATGTCAGCAAGGCGAACCCCCAGTGCAGCCGATCGTCGCAATTGACGTATAATCCAGCGTGTGGTTTTGCGGCAAATGGCGCGCTGCCGGACATCAGGGGCCGGCGGTTCAGGCGCAAGAGAGGGATGTCTTGTCGGCGATCGGGATGCGACGCAACTCTGCAAATCTGGCCGTGATGGCGATCTGCGTCGGCCTGTCGGGCGCGCTGATATCCGGCGTTGCGCGCGCGACGAGCAGCGAACCCGGCAAGGATGTGGAGGCCGATGCCGGCCCCTGCATCGCGGCGGTTGCAGAGAGGGATGACGACAAGACCATCGACGTCTGCGGCGCGCTGATCGACAATGAGAAGGTGGCCAAGCCGGATCGCGTCAAGGCCCTGATGGCGCGCGGGAGCGCCTATGACCGCAAGCAGTTGATCGATCGCGCGATCTCCGATTACGACACCGTGCTCAAGCTCGATCCGTCGCTTGCCGATGCGCACAATGCGCGCGGCGAGCTGTGGCGCCGCAAGGGCGACCGGCCGAAGGCGATCATGGATTTCGGCGCCGCCGTCAAGCTCGACCCCAATCACGCGGCGGCCAAGGCCAATTACAAATCGCTGTCGCTGGAGCTGGAGCGGATCGGCGCCATGATGGCGGTCGCCGGCAAGCCGAGCTTCGATTGCCGCAAGGCGCGCCGGCCGGTGGAGAAGGCGATCTGCGCCAATCCCGAACTCGCCGATCTCGATCGCGAGATCGTCGCATCGACGTTCCGCACGGTGCGCGAGGCGCAGAACCCGGGCCGGGCGCGCGAGCTGCAGCGCGAGCAGGATCAGTTCATCGCCCGCCGCAATGCCGAATTCGGCAAGCCGGGCTACGACCTGCAAAAGGCGATGCGCGAGCGGCTGCAGCGGATCAACGGGGTCGACGGGTACTAGTGCTAACGTCGGTCAGTTTACGGCTTGAATTATCGGCCGAGCCCATGACAATGGCCGCCAAAGAGAGCCAACCATCGGTCGTCATGCCCGGCCTTGTGCCGGGCATCCACGTCTTTCTTTGCCGCGGTTTCGAAAGACGTGGATGGCCGGGTCAAGCCCGGCCATGACAAGAGCAGATGCGCCGGGAGAGACGCCATGAATATGCGAGACAAGAGCCGGTATCATGAGGTGCATGCCCGCTCGCTTCGAGACCCCGAAGGCTTTTGGGCGGAAGCGGCGCGCGAGATCGACTGGATCGAGCCGGCGAAGAAGATCTTCGATCCCGCCGTGGGTGCCTATGGACGCTGGTTCGCCGGCGCCGTGGTCAACACCTGTTACAACGCGCTGGATCGCCATGTCGCGAGTGGCCGCGCCAGCCAGGTCGCGCTGATCCACGATTCTCCGCTCGCCAACACGATCACCAAATTCACCTATTCCGAGCTGCTGGAGGAAGTGCAGACGCTCGCCGCCGTGATGCAGGATTTCGGCGTGACCAAGGGCGATCGGGTCATCCTCTATATGCCGATGGTGCCGGAGGCCGTTGTCGCGATGCTCGCCTGCGCGCGGATCGGCGCGGTGCACAGCGTGGTGTTCGGCGGCTTCGCCGCCAAGGAGCTCGCGACCCGCATCGACGACGCCAAGCCGAAGCTGATCTTCTCGGCGAGCTGCGGCCTCGAGCCCGGCCGCATCGTGCAATACAAGCCGTTGCTCGACGAGGCGATCCGCCTCGCCGGCACCAAGCCCGAGACCTGCATCATCCTGCAGCGACCGCAGCATGGTTGCGAGCTCACCGCGGGCCGCGATCATGACTGGGCGGCGCTGCGCCGCGCCGCTTTCGATGCCGGCAAGGCTGCGCCCTGCGTGCCGGTGCTTGCGACCGATCCGCTCTACATCCTCTACACTTCGGGCACGACCGGAATCCCGAAGGGCGTGGTGCGCGACAATGGCGGTCATCTCGTCGCGCTGAAATGGTCGATGCACAATCTCTACGGCGTGAAGCCCGGCGAGATCTGGTGGTGCGGCTCCGACATCGGCTGGGTGGTCGGTCACTCCTACATCGTCTACGGCCCGCTGATCCACGGCGCGACCACGATCATGTATGTGGGCAAGCCGGTCGGCACGCCGGATGCAGGCGCGTTCTGGCGCGTGATCAGCGAGCACAGGGCGGTTGCCTTCTTCACTGCGCCGACCGCGTTTCGCGCGATCAAGAAGGAAGACCCCGAAGGCAAACTGCTCAGGAGCTACGACCTCTCGAGCTTCCGCACCCTGTTCCTTGCCGGTGAGCGCGCCGATCCGCCGACGGTGGAGTGGGCGGAGCAGCAGCTCAAGGTGCCTGTCATCGATCACTGGTGGCAGACCGAGACCGGCTGGTGCATCGCCGGCAATCCGGTCGGGCTGGGCCAGCTGCCGGTCAAGCACGGGTCGCCGACGGTGCCGATGCCGGGCTACCAGGTCGACATCGTCGACGAGGCGGCGAAGCCGCTGCCCGCGGGCACCATGGGCTCGATCGTGATCAAGCTGCCGATGCCGCCGGCCTGCTTGCCGACGCTGTGGCAGCAGGACGACCGCTTCAGGGACGCCTATCTCACGGAATTCCCCGGCTACTACAAGACCTCGGACGCCGGCTACAAGGATGAGGACGGCTATGTCTGGGTGATGGGCCGTACCGATGACATCATCAATGTCGCCGGCCATCGGCTCTCGACCGGCGGCATGGAAGAGATCCTGGCTTCGCATCCCGACGTCGCAGAATGCGCCGTGCTCGGCGTCAAGGATGCGATCAAGGGCGAGGTGCCCTGCGGCTTCCTGGTGCTGAAGGCCGGTGTCACGAAGACGCCGGACCAGGTCGAGAAGGAGGTCGTGGCGCTGGTGCGCGAGAAGCTCGGGCCGGTCGCAGCGTTCAAGCTCGCGATCACGGTGGCGCGGCTGCCGAAGACCCGCTCCGGCAAGATCCTGCGCGGCACCATCAAGAAGATCGCCGACGGCGAGCCGTGGACCATGCCGGCGACGATCGAGGACCCCAAGGTGCTCGACGAAATCGGCGAAGCGCTGAAGGGCAAGGCGTAGCCGCGATCGTCGTTCTGAAAAACGAAGCGACGAAGCATGCGGTGACACACATCCGAGAGAGCACGTCGTGTGAACCCCTCTCCCTAGCCCTCCCCCGCAAGGGGGGGACCCTGCCGTCGGTGCTTCCCTCATGTGAGGCAAGCACACTGGTCAGGCTCCCTCCCCCCTTGCGGGGGAGGGTTGGGGAGAGGGGTAGGCCGCGGGTGAGATGATCGACGAGTGTATGGTCGTGCAATCGGCTGCTAGTCCTCGAAACGCATTTCCGAGCAAAACGGCCTTGATTTTGATGGATTGCCGGGTCATCCCGGCTTTTCGAACGTCATGTCGTCACGAGATACGGACCCACGGATGCGATCGATTTCCGCACGCGCGCCCCTTGCATTGCTGCTTGCACTGCCGTTGCTGGCAGGCTGCCTCGAACGCGGGCGGTCGCCGATCGCGGAGAGCATGGGCGACGACGATCAGTACTGTCAGGCCAATGGCAAGCTAGCGGTCGGCTCGCCCGAATATGTTGCTTGCCGCAAGGACCGCGACGTCCAGCGCCAGAACGCCGAAGCCCGCACCGATCGGCGGCAGCGCGATCTCGGCGAATACATGATGAACCATCCGGACGTGCACTGAGCGTCACTGACGGTCCGCCGTCACGCCGATCGCATGCGTCCACAAGCAAAAACGCGGCGAATCGCTTCGCCGCGTTTCGTATTGCGTTTTCGAGTTGCGCAGGTCGCGCTTACTCTTCGTCGTCGGCGGCCTTCTTGCCGCCGATCGTCTTCAGCTTGGCGAACACGGCATCGACATTGAGATCGTCGTGCCGCTCGATCGGCTGATCGTCCTCTTCCTTGCGCGTGGTCTCGGAGGCCGGCAGCAGCGTGGCGCCGCCATAGACGGTCGTGGTCGGCTTCTCCTTGGCGGCGCGCTGCACCTCGAAATCGAGTTCGATCTGCGAGCACAGGCCCAGCGTCACCGGATCCATCGGGGTCAGGGTCGAGGCGTTCCAGTGGGTGCGGTCGCGCACGCTCGCGATCGTGGTCTTGGTGGTGCCGACCAGACGCATGATCTGGGCGTCCTTCAGCTCGGGGTGGTTACGCACCAGCCAGAGGATCGCGCTCGGCCGCTCATGGCGGCGCGACACCGGGGTGTAGCGCGGGCCCTTCTTCTTGGCGGCGGAGGGCAGCACCACCTTGCTCTCCTGGAGCCTGAGGCGATAGTTCTGGTCCCTCTCGCCGCGTTCGATCTCCTCGCGGGTCAGCTGGCCGTTGGAAATCGGGTCCATGCCCTTGATGCCCTGAGCCGCGTCGCCGTCGGCGATGGCGCGGACCTCGAGAGGGTGCATTTTGGTAAAATCGGCCACCTGATCGAACGTCAGGGCGGTATTGTCGACCAACCACACGGCAGTCGCCTTCGGCATCAGCGGTGCGTTGCTCATGGCAAATCTCCTTTGTGCTTCGCCCACCTCTGTCGAGGCGAAGCTGGTAGTCATCAGCGATGACGGGAATTATGGGGTCTATATAAGCCCTCAGGGGGGAATGGCGCAATGGGCCAGCAAAATCGCCTTGACAGAGCCCCAAAGCAGTCCCAAGTCCTTATTCAAATTGGCCGTTCCCTGCCCGCCGGCGAGGGGTGATTCGGTCCCGAGATTGCCCCGAGACAGCCCGATGTCAGCGAAAAAACCCGATCTTAAAATCGTGCTTTGTTCCCCCCGCGGCTTTTGCGCCGGGGTGGTGCGCGCCATCGACACGGTCGAACGTGCCCTCACCATTTATGGAGCGCCGGTCTATGTCCGGCACGAAATCGTCCATAACAAGTATGTGGTGGACAGCCTGAAGACGAAGGGCGCTATTTTCGTCGAGGAATTGGCCGAAATCCCCGACGATACCAATGCGCCGGTGGTGTTTTCGGCCCACGGCGTTCCCAAATCGGTTCCCGCCGAAGCGAAATCCCGCAATTTCTTCTCGCTGGATGCGACCTGCCCGCTGGTGACCAAGGTCCACCGCGAGGCATCGATCCATTTCAAGCGCGGCCGCGAGATTCTCCTGATCGGGCACTCCCATCACCCCGAGGTGGTCGGGACGGTCGGCCAGCTGCCGGCGGGCGCCGTGACCCTGATCGAGACCGCCGAGGACGCCAAGACCTTCACCCCGAAGGACCCCGACAACCTCGCCTTCGTGACCCAGACCACGCTGTCGATCGACGACACCGCGGAGATCGTGGCGCTGCTCAAGGAGCGCTTCCCGAACGTCAACGGTCCGCACAAGGAAGACATCTGCTACGCCACCACCAACCGCCAGCTTGCGGTCAAGAAGGTGGCGCCGGTGGTCGATGCCCTGATCGTGGTCGGCGCGCCGAACTCGTCGAACTCGCAGCGGCTGCGCGAAGTCGCCGAGCGCGAGGGCTGTCCTATTGCCGTGCTTGCCCAACGCGCCAGCGATATCGACTGGGAGCGTTTTGAAGGCATCACGAGCCTCGGCATCACCGCAGGCGCCTCGGCGCCGGAGGTGATCGTCGAGGAGATCATGGGCGCCTTCGCCGAGCGCTTCGAACTGCACGTGGAGACGGTCTCGGCCGCGGAGGAGAATGAGTTCTTCCCGCTGCCGCGTTCGCTGCGGCCCGACGCTGCCGCGGCGGAATAAGCCATATGGCGGTCTACACCGACGTTGCCGCCGAAGACCTCGCGGAATTCCTCAAAAGCTACGACATCGGCGAATTGCTCTCCTACAAGGGCATCGCCGAGGGCGTCGAGAATTCGAACTTCCTGCTGCACACCAGCCAAGGCGCCTACATCCTCACGCTCTATGAGAAGCGCGTGGCGGAGGACGACCTGCCGTATTTCCTGTCGCTGATGGCGCATCTTGCCGAGCGCGGCGTGTCGTGCCCACAGCCGGCGCGCAACCGCAAGGGCGAGGTCTACAGCCGGCTTGCCGGCCGGCCCGCGGCGATCATCAACTTCCTCGAAGGCGTATGGCCACGACGGCCGAACGTGGCGCATTGCGCCGGTGTCGGCGATGCCCTGGCCAAGATGCATCTCGCCGGCCGCGACTTTCCGCTGGTCCGCAAGAATCCGCTGTCGGTTTCCGGCTGGCGGCCGCTGTTCGATCTCGCCGCCGCGCGGGCCGACAGCGTGCAAGCGGGGTTGCACGACTTCATCGCGCGCGAGCTCGATCATCTCGAAGCCTCGTGGCCGACCGATCTACCGGTCGGCGTGATCCATGCCGACCTGTTTCCCGACAACGTCTTCTTCCTCGGCGACAGGCTGTCGGGCTTGATCGACTTCCCGTTCGCCTGCAACGACATCCTGGCCTACGACGTCGCGATCTGCCTCAACGCCTGGTGCTTCGAGCCGGATCATTCCTTCAACGTCACCAAGGCGCGCGCGCTGCTCAATGCCTATGGCCGCGAGCGGCAATTGTCGGCGGCGGAAGAGGCCGCGCTGCCGCTGCTTGCGCGGGGAGCATCGATGCGCTTCCTGCTGACGCGGCTGGTCGATTTCCTCAACGTGCCCGAGGGCGCGCTGGTGCAGCCGAAGGATCCGCTGGAATACGTCCGCAAGCTGCGCTTCCAGCAGAACGTCGCGAGTCTGCGCGACTACGGCATCACGCCGGCTGGATGCGCGGCGTGAGCGACAAGCCGCACGTGATTGTCTACACCGATGGTGCCTGCTCCGGAAATCCCGGACCGGGCGGCTGGGGTGCGATCCTGAGATTCGGCGACGTCGAGAAGGAATTGAAGGGCGGCGAGGCGCACACCACCAACAACCGCATGGAGCTGATGGCGGCGATCTCGGCGCTGGAAGCCCTGAAGAAACCCTGCGTGGTCGACCTCACCACCGACAGCCAGTATGTCCGCCAGGGCATCACCGGCTGGATCCACGGCTGGAAGCGCAATGGCTGGCGCACCGCCGACAAGAAGCCGGTCAAGAATGTCGAACTGTGGCAGCGCCTCGATGCCGCGCTGAAGCCGCATGAGGTGCGCTGGCACTGGATCAAGGGCCATGCCGGCCACGCCGAAAACGAGCGCGCCGATGAGCTGGCGCGCGAGGGCGTGGCGATGGCGAGGTTGAAGGGGTAGGGCGCCGCTTGCCGGCTGCGCATCAGCGATCCCGGCTACCGCCATGCTCAAAACTGTCATCGCCCGGTCGAGCCGGGCGATGACAGCCAGTTTGCGGCGAGAGCGTCAGTTCAGAGCTGCCCGAGCAGCGTGTCGCCGCCGGAGACTTCGACCTTGCCCGGGGCGGGCTCCTTGTTGAGCTTCTTCACCACGCCGTCCTCGACCAGCATCGAGTAGCGGTGGGAGCGGATGCCGAGGCCGTTGCCGGAGGCGTCGAGCTCCATGCCGATCGCCTTGGCGAAGTCGGCATTGCCGTCGGCAAGGAACACGGCTTCGTCGCGCTGGTCGGTGTCGCGCTTCCAGGCGTTCATCACAAAGGCGTCGTTGACCGAGACGATCGCGATGGTGTCGACGCCCTTGTTCTTGATGGCGTAGGCGTTGAGGAAGATGCTGGGCAGATGCATCTTGTGGCAGGTGCCGGTGTAGGCTCCGGGCACTGCGAACAGGGCGACCTTCTTGCCCTTGAAAATGTCGTCGGTGGTTTTGACCTGCGGACCCTCGGCGGTCATCACGCGAAACTTGGCTTCCGGCAGCTTGTCGCCAACATTGATCGTCATCGTTGTTCTCCCTCGGTGAAGCGGAATTGTCTTAAACCCGGCGCGCTAACCGCACAATACGGGCTGATGGAGGAACGGCAATGCCGGAAGCTGGTCACCGTTCCGTCATCAGCCGGAAAATCCGCCCGCATTGAGAAAAGCCCGCTCCTCGGCGGTCGTTTCCCGGCCCAGGACATGATTACGGTGCGGGAAGCGGCCGAACCGGCGAATGATGTCGGCGTGGTCTTCGGCGTATTTCAGGTTGTCGGGATGGCCACCGCATTGCCGAAACAGCACCACGCAGCGCTGCTGGTCGGCGAGGTGCTCCGAATGCATGAACGGCAGATAGAGGAATTCGCGCAGCAGCGGATCGATCCGCGCGTCGACGCCGCGGTCGATGGCGCGGCCAGTCACCTCACGCGCCAGCGCATCGCTGGCATAGGTCCGGGCGTCCCCGCGAAACATGTTACGGGGAAACTGGTCGAGCACGATGGTCAGCGCCGCCGCGCCGTCGTCGCTCGCCTCCCATGACGACAACTCGCCGGCAACCGCCTTCTCCCAGGTGGCGAGAAAGCGGCTGCGTATTTCGGCATCGAAGGCATCGTCGCGCTCGTACCAGCGGTCGCGGCCGGCCTTCAGCCAGAAGGCGAGGATGTCGGCAGGCGTCGCGAAGCATGCGTCAGTCATGGTCCACGCCCGCATCACGCGTGTTCAGGCCGCAGCCTTCTTCTCGTCGCGCAATTCGCGGCGCAGGATCTTGCCGACATTGGTCTTCGGCAGGTCGGTCCTGAACTCGATCTGCTTCGGCACCTTGTAGGCGGTGAGCTGGGTGGCGCTGAACTTGATGATGTCCTCTGCGGTGAGGTTCGGGTCCTTCTTGACCACGAACGCCTTCACGGCTTCGCCGGACTTCGCGTCGGGCACGCCGATCACGGCGCATTCGAGCACGCCCGGATGGCTCGCGATCACTTCCTCGATCTCGTTCGGATAGACGTTGAAGCCGGAGACCAGGATCATGTCCTTCTTGCGGTCGACGATCTTGGTGAAGCCCCGCTCGTCCATCACGCCGATGTCGCCGGTGCGGAAATAGCCGTCCGCGGTCATCACGCGCGCGGTCTCGTCTGGCCTGTTCCAGTAGCCCGCCATCACCTGCGGGCCCTTGGCGCAGATCTCGCCGGCCTGACCGAGCGGCAACTCGTTGCCGTCGTCGTCGCGGATCGACAGATGCGTTGAGGGCACGGGCAGGCCGATCGAGCCGGAGAACTCGTCGGCGTCGGCGGGATTGCAGGTCAGCGTCGGCGAGGTCTCCGACAGGCCGTAGCCTTCCGACAGCGCGCAACCGGTCACCTTCAGCCACTTCTCTGCGACCGGCTTCTGCGTCGCCATGCCGCCGCCAAACGAGGTCTTCAGCTTGGAGAAGTCGAGCTTGTCGAAACCGGGCGTGTTCAACAGGCCGTTGTAGAGCGTGTTGACGGCGGGGAAGCTGTTGACCTGGTACTTCGACAGCTCCTTGATGAAGCCCGCCATGTCGCGCGGGTTCGGGATCAACAGATTGACGCCGCCGGCGCGCACCGCGAGCAGGTAGCACGCGGTCAGCGCGAAGATGTGGTAGAGCGGCAGCGCGCAGACGATGAAGAGCTGCTCGACATGCGGCGGCTTCTTCAGCGCCGGCTGCAGCCAAGCGTCATTCTGCAGGACATTGGCGAGCACGTTCTGATGGATCAGCGTGGCGCCCTTGGAAATGCCCGTGGTGCCGCCGGTATATTGCAGGAAAGCGACGTCCTCGCGCGTCAGTACGGGCTTGTTGAGCTTCATGCCGCGGCCGGCCGACAGCGCCTCGTTGAACGTGACCGCGCCGGGGATCGACCAAGCCGGGACCATCTTCTTCACCCGGCGAACCACCAGGTTGACGATCACGCCCTTGAAGCCGAGCAGGTCGCCCATGCTGCCGACGATCACCTGCTTCACCGCGGTGTTCGCCAGCACCTTCTGCACGGTGGTGGCAAAGTTCTCCAGCACGATGATCGCTTCCGCGCCGGAATCCTTCAGCTGGTGCTCGAGCTCGCGCGGGGTGTAGAGCGGATTGACGTTGACCACCGCATATCCGGCGCGCAACACGGCGGCGGTCGCGACCGGGTATTGCAGCACGTTCGGCATCATCAGCGCGACCCGCGCGCCTTTCTGCAGGCCCTTGCTCTGGAGGTAGGCGCCGAGCGCCGTCGACATCTCGTCGAGCTCGCGATAGGTGATCGCCTTGTCCATGCAGATGAACGCCTTGCGATCGGCGAATTTCTTGAAGCTCTCTTCGAGCAATTCGACCAGCGACGAATATTGCGTGACGTCGATATCGGCGGGCACGCCGGCCGGATAATGCTTGAGCCAGATGCGCTCCATAATGGTCAATCCCCTCTCTTATAAATTTGGCTGATGTCCCGGATTGCTTCCGGGTTTTCCGACCCTTGACCGTGTCCTGGCCGCGTCATTTCAGGCAGTATTGAGCGATGCCGCGGTCAATGGCAAGCCGCTGCGCGGTATCGACGCATTGGAGGAAAGGACGGTCGGGGGGCTCTGGCTAGCCGGCTGGCTTGGCGTCGGCTTTCGGCTTGGCGTCGGCCTTCGGCTTGTCGGCAGCTTTGGGCTTCGCAGCAGGCTTTGCCGCCGTCGCCGGCTTGCCGGCAGGCTTTGCGGCGGCCTGCTTGTCTGCGGCCGGCTTCGCAGCTGCGGCATCCGGCTTGGCGTTGGCGTGACGCACAGGCTTGGCCGCCGGCTTGTTGTCCGACTTGGAGGCGTCGTCCGCCGCATCGGGCTTCTTGCCCGCGACGCGGGTATGCTTGCCCTTGGCGCGCTTGACCGGCTGCATCTTCTCGGTGTCGGCCTCGACCGCGGCGATCAACGCAGCGCCGGTCTTGGTCGGCCCCGTATAAACCACGACCGGTTCGGACGCCGTCGCCGGCTGCGCCAGCATGTCAGCCGGTTTTGTTGGCATCGCGGCCTGCAGGCCCGAGGCGAAGAAGCTCACGCCACCGTCGCCATTGGTGCTGGAGCTTCCGGCGCTGGCGACGGTGTCTTCCCCGTCCTCATCGCTGGCCGGCCGCTTATGTTTGGCGCCGCACATCTCCTCGCGCAGGTTCGGCGGCGTGGAATCGATCGGCACCAGATTGTCGACGGTGCCGAGCGAGGGCCGCAGCCACGCCAGCCCGTTATTGGCAAAGCCCCGATCCAAGAGCTGCGCGGCGCGGATCGCACGCATGCGGCCCGAGGAGGCGCCGAGCACGACGGCGATCAGCCGCTTGCCGTCGCGCGTCGCCGACGCCACGAGATTGTAGCCGGAGGCGCAGATGAAGCCGGTCTTGAAGCCGTCGGCGCCCGGATAGCGGCCGATCAGCTTGTTGAAGTTCTGGGTGATCCGGCGGCCGAAGCGGATCGAGGGGATGTGGACGAAATACTCGTATTCCGGCAGGTCGCGGATGATGGCGCGGGCGAGGATCGCCATATCGCGCGCCGAGGTGATCTGGCCGTCGGCGGGCAGGCCGTTCGGATTGACGTAGCTCGTCTGCGTCATGCCGAGCTTCTGGGCGGTCTGGTTCATCATGCCGGCAAAGCCGTCGATCGAACCGCCTACGCCCTCGGCCAGCACCACGGCCATGTCGTTGGCCGACTTCACCAGCATCATTTTGAGCGCGTTGTCGACGGTGACCTGGGTGCCGGGCCGGAAGCCCATCTTCGATGGCGACTGCGAAGCTGCGTTCGGCGACACCGTGAGCAACGTGTCGAGCGATACGCGGCCATCCTTGACCGCTTTCAGCGTGACATAGGCCGTCATCAACTTGCTGAGCGAAGCCGGGTACCACGGCATCGTCGCATTGTCGGCCTGCACCACCTTTCCGGAATCGGCCTCGACGACCAGCAGCGCTTCGGCCCGCGCCATCTGCGGCGCTGCGATGGCGAGCATCGCGGCGGCCAGAATCCATTTCAACGACGGGCGCAGCGGGCGAGGAAAATGCACGAATCCGGTTCCGGTCCTTTGAGACCCGCCTTCAAAAAAGGAGGTCTTGCGATTGTGACGTACGGGTTTCAAGCGTGTCCGGCGCCGCTTTGCGGCGATGCAAACCCTATACCGGCTTGCCAGCAGAGAACAGAGGCCGTCCAATTATATCGTGGACGAAATCGGCTGAATTTCGGCAGCCGCCTCAATTGGAAAGCCGGAATTATGATGTCTCGATGCCGGCGCGCGCCTGCTCGTGGACCATGAACTGGGCACGCGCGAGATCGGCAAAACGCCCGCCTTTCGCCACCAGTTCATCGAAAGTTCCGCTTTCGATCACCCGCCCCTGGTCGAACAGCAGGATGCGGGTGGCGTGGCGGATGGTCGAGAGACGGTGCGCGATCACGAAGGTGGTGCGGCCCTTCATCACTTCGTCGAGAGCAGCGTTCACCCTGGCCTCGGTGACGGCGTCGAGCGCGCTGGTCGCCTCGTCGAGGATCAGGATCGGCGGATCCTTCAAGAGCGCACGGGCAATCGACAGCCGCTGACGTTCGCCGCCCGAGAGCATGCGGCCGCGCTCGCCGGCATGGGTGTCGAATTTCCTTTCGCTGCGCTCGATGAAATCCAGCGCCTGCGCGCGCGCCGCGGCGGTGCGCAGTTCCTCATCGGTCGCATCGGGCTTGCCGACGCGCAGATTGTCGGCGAGCGAGCGGTTGAACAGCAGCGCCTCCTGGAACACCACGCCGATGTTTCGCCGCAGCGCCGTCAGCTTCAGCGCGCGTATATCCATACCGTCGATCTTGATGATGCCAGATTGCGGATCGAACGCGCGATGCAACAGCGCGATCGCGGTGGATTTGCCGGCCCCGGTCGAACCGACCAGGGCGATGGTCTGGCCGGGCAACGCGGTGAAGGTGAGATCCTCGATCGCCGGCCGCTTGCCGTCATAGGAGAACGAGACGTCGTTGAACTCGACCAGGCCGGACAGCCGTCCAGGATCGACCGCGCCGGGCCGGTCACGCACCGCCGGCACCGCATCGAGCACGTCGAAGAATTCCTGCAAGCGAGGCGCCTCCATGAACACGTTGTTGATGAAGCCCACCACCTGCTCGAGCTTCTGGATCAGCATGGTGGCGAACGAGACGAACATCACGATCTCGCCGACCGTGGTGAGGTCCTGGTTATGCAGCGCGATGCCGACGGTGAAGATCGCGAGCACCGTGATCGTGGTCGAGGCGCGCGTGATCACGGTGACCAGCGCCCACCACGACAGCACCGGCATCTGCACCGCGAGCAGCTTGTCGGCGACGTAGCGCAGGCCCTGCACCTCGGAATCGATCCGTACGAAGCTCTGCACCAGCGCGACATTGCCGAGCGCGTCCGAGGCGCGCGCCGAGAGGTCGCTGTAATAGGCCTCGACCTCGCTCTGCATGCCGTAGGTCTTGCGCACCACCAGCGTGGTCAGCACGGTGAACACGACGCAAAGCGCGAACAGCAGGATCGCGAGCCGCCAATTGATGTAAAGCGAGAGCGGCAACAGCACGACCAGCGACATGATCGCGGCGAAGTGCTCGCGGAAGAAGCCGAGCCAGAGTCGCCACAGCGCATCGGTACCGTTCAGCATCACCTTCATCAGCCGCCCGGAATGGGTGCCGGAGTGGAAGGTCAGCGGCAGCTGCAGGATGTGCTCGAAATAATCAGTCAGCACCGCCTGGCGCTGGCGGTGCGCCAGCCGGTCTGCCTGCAGCGCAACGATCGCGCTGCAGCCGATCGTGAACAGGCCAAACGCCGCCCAGGCGACCAGCAGCGGCCATGCCGAGGAGGTCGCGAACAATCCGGTGACCGGCCGGCCCGACAGGACGTCGACGATCTTGCCGAACAGCACCGGCTCTGCGAATTGCGCGCCGGCGAGCAGCATGTTGGCCGCGGCGAGGATCCAGCCGAGCCGTGCCTCCTTGCCGAGCAGTTCGAGGACGCGGGTATAGAGGCGGAGCATGGACATGCCGGCGGGACTCGTAAGCGGTGGACGCAAGGTCAGGCGGGATGTGATCTAATCAGGGTTCGTCGCCGAGGACCAGCGGTGGACGATGTATGACACTCCGTCATGGCCGGGCATGGCCGTCGAAGGGACGGCGTGGCTTCGCTCGCCTATGGTCCCGGCATCCACGTCTATCCGGCAAGCGGTGACCAAAGGCGTGGATGCCCGGGTCAAGCCCGGGCTTGACGACGACGAAGAGATGCGATCCTCAATTCACCAGCCGGCCGTCGATCGGCGGCAGGAACTGCTCGTCGAAGATGTCGGTGGCGTGCGGCCGCTTCTGGAATTTGAAGTCCTCAGCTAGCTGGTCGACCGAGCGTTCGAAGCGCTCCGTCTCGATGCCGCCGATGCCGTTGCGCTTTACCTCGCCGGTCAGGATATTGTCGCGGATGATTGCCTGCAGCCGCTCGAGCTCCAGATCGCGCGAACCGCCATCCATTCGGCTCACCACCTCGCTCGCCGCGCGGGCCGGGTCCTTGACGGCGAGGTTGGTGCCGCCGATCACCGCGCGCACGAACCCTTTCACCGCGGCCGGCTTCGCCGTGGCAAGGCGCGGGCTGACGATCACGGCAAAGCCGTAGGCCTCGCAGCCATGGTCGGCGAAGCGAAGCACCGCGAGATCGTCGGCAGGCACGCCGCGATCCCGCAAATTGATCGCCGAGAGATAGGAGAAGCCGGTGACGGCGTCGACCTGGCCTGCGGAGAGCATCGGCTCGCGCACCGCAGCGCTGATCGTGTTCAGCTTCACGCTCGAAAGCTTGATGCCGTTCTGTTTTGCGAGCGCCGGCCACAGCCGGATCGAGAGGTCGCCCTCGGCGACGCCGAGGTTCTTGCCCTGGATGTCGGTCAGCGCCTTGATGCCGCGGCTCTTGCGGGCAATGATCGCATAGGGCGCCTGGTTGAACAGCACGAACACCGCCTTGACCGGGGCAGCACCAGGCTTGTCGCGAAAGCGGATCAGCGAGTTGATGTCGACGAGCGCGAAATCGCTCGAGCCGTCGGCGACGCGCGCGATCGCGTCAGCCGAACTGGTGGCGACGTTGGTGCCGACGGCAAGGCCCTCGGCGCTGAAAAGGCCGCCGGCCGACGCCATCACGAAGGGGGCAGCGGCAGCATCAAGCGGGCGGTCGAGCGTGAACTGGATGGTGAGCGGCGGCGGCGGTGGATCGCTGGCGTGGAGCGGCGCCAACGCCGGCCACACGCCGCCCGAGAGGCCGATCATGCCGGCCAGTATCCAGCGGAGAGCGATGGTCCGACTTACCTGCATCGTGAAAATCCGGGAGGCGAGACAAAGTGCCGCGCCGGCTGCACCTGCTTCATGACACCGAATGCGCCAAGGCAAGGGTCATTTCAAGGCGCAATTTCAAGCGTTATTTGCAGGCATTCTGCCTCAGCCAAGGTGAACGGCCGATGACTGTCAAGGTCTGAGTTGCCCAGGTCTGATTTGCCACGATTTCACCTCAGGTTGTTCAGCTTGCATTCGGTTTGGGGAACCTAACCTAGAGGTGGTGGTTAGCTGACCATGGCCCGTCGGGCCGGCTTCCACAAAGGATGACTGCAATGTTTGCGCGAAAAGGTATTTTTTCGTCTGTTGGCCGCGCAGCCACATTGGCAACGGTTGCCGCAGTGGCGTTGACAGCCGTTGAGCCGACGTTGGCGTTCGCAGGCTCTGCTCCGGCCGGCAAGGCGGCGACTGTGACCACATCGCACGGCACGAGCGGCGCGACCGACATCAGCGCGCGCCGTCGTTACTATCGTGGTGGCGGCGGTGGTGCGGCTGCTGCGGCCGTGTTCGCCGGGATCGTCGGCACGGGTCTCGCGATCGCCGCAGCCCAGAGCCGCCGCGACTATTACGATTCCTACGGCTACTATGGCGGCCCGGGCTACTACGGTGGTCCCGCCTATTATGGTGGCGGCCCGGTCTACTATGGCGGCGGACCGTATTATGATTATCGCGGCTATTACGGGCGCCGCTCGCAACTACCTTATCAACCGTACTGACACCCGTCGGCGGTTCTCGGAACTGTCACAAAGTACCGAATCCACCGGCTGCAAGGCCGGTGGATTTTTTGTCGTCGATTGCGCCGTTAACACGCTGGCGACGCGTTTCGACTAGGCTCGAAGGATGAGTGATTCGATCGAACGGCTTTACCAGGCGGTGATCGCGGCCAAGGATCTTGATCCGGCTACGTCGCGCACGGCACGGTTGTTCCAGCGCGGGCCGGCCAAGATGGCCAAGAAGCTCGCCGAGGAAGCGGTCGAGGTCGTGATCGATGCCATCAGCGGCAAGCCGGATGCTGTGGTCCGGGAGAGCGCGGACCTGCTCTACAATCTCACGGTTCTCTGGGCGTCGGCCGGCGTGAAGCCGGAGGATGTCTGGCGCGAGATGGGGCGGCGCGAGCGGCTGCTCGGGATCGCCGAGAAGCTGCCGAAGTCGCCGGTCAAGGTCTCTAAGACCGCGCCGGTCCCGGTGGTCCGGCGTCGAATTGTCGCGCTGGAGAACCGGCTGCGCAAACGGCAGCCATAAATCACCTCAAATCAACCCATTCCCGGCATGGACAAATCCGCTCCATGATGGTTCATCGCGCCCATGTTGAAACGGATTTACAACTGGTGCGTCGATGCGGCCGACAAGCCCTACGCACTCTGGATTCTCGCGGCCGTCGCCTTCGCCGAGAGCTCCTTCTTCCCGATCCCTCCCGACATCATGCTGCTGCCGATGTCGCTGGCGCGGCCGAAGCGGGCCTGGTGGTTCGCGGCCGTCTGCACCGTCGCGTCCGTGACCGGCGGCGTGCTCGGCTACGCGATCGGCGCGCTGCTCTACGACTCGCTTGGGCAGTGGCTGATCCATCTCTACGGCCTTTCCGGCAAGGTCGACGCGTTCCGCGCCTCGTATGCCGAGTGGGGCGCCGTAATCATCCTGGTGAAGGGGCTGACGCCGATCCCCTACAAGCTCGTGACCATCACCTCGGGCTTTGCCGGCTACAACATCTGGCTGTTCGTTCTGTGCTCGATCATCGCGCGCGGCGGCCGCTTCTTCTTCGTCGCGGTGCTGCTCAACCGCTATGGCGATTTCATCCGCGCCGAGCTCGAGAAGCGGCTCGGCCTGTGGGTCGCGATCGGCGCGATCGTGCTGGTGCTGGGCTTCGTTGTCGCATTCAAGCTGATCTAACTCCTTGCGGCTTTGCCTGCGGGCGGCTTCGGGCTACGCTCGCCGCGATGGCTGATGGAATCGAGGATCTGTTTATTCCTGCCGCAAAGGCACGCGTTGCACTGGCGGGCCTTGCGCTGTCGATGACGCTGGCGACCCTCGACCGCGGCTGGGCCCAGACCGCGCCGCCCGCGCTCGGCGTGCAGTCCCCCGCGCAGCAGCCGCAGCCAGCCCCGTCTCAGCCGCAGCAGATCGAATTGCCGCCTGCTCCGGTCGAGCGCGAGGACCCCGGGCTGATCAACGAAATCGGCAAGCTGTTCGAGAAGTCGAAGACCATGCTGCCGCCGCTGAAGAGCCCCGGCGAGACCATGAACGACCTCTCCAACATCGCGCGTCCCTCGACCGTCGTGACCGGGCGCGCGGCCTGCGTGGTGGCCTCGAACGGCGCGCCGGACTGCAAGATCGGCGCCGACCGGCTGTGCCGGAGCAAGGGATTCAGGGAAGGCAAGGGCATCGACACCGACTCCTCCGAGAAATGCTCGCCGCTGGTCTATTTGCCGGGTCACAAACGCGGCCCGAATGACTGCAAGACGGAAAATTTCGTGACACGGGCGGTCTGCCAATAGTGGCGGCGAAGCTTGCGTCTGGGATGCCAGACGCTTCCGGAAAGCACGGCGTCTGGATGAGGATTTGTCATCTTTTTTGCAGCGCCATAACGCAATACTTGACACTGGAAAGATTCTTGTTGGTATGACGGTCAGCATTCGTGATCAATCGATCGACCAACCGCTTTAAGGATCCGCCGCCAATGTCTATGCCTGCTCTGTTCAAGGGCCGCCTGTCTCTTCCCGTGATCGGGGCGCCGCTGTTCATTATCTCCGTGCCCGACCTCGTCATTGCCCAGTGCAAGGCCGGCGTGGTCGGTTCGTTTCCGGCGCTGAATGCGCGCCCGCCGGAACTGCTCGACGAATGGCTGTACCGGATCAAGGAAGAGCTCGCCGCGTATGACAAGGCGCATCCGGAGCGGCCGTCGGCGCCGTTCGCGGTGAACCAGATCGTGCACAAGTCGAACAACCGGCTCGATCACGACATGGCACTTTGCGAGAAGCACAAGGTGTCGATGATCATCTCCTCGCTCGGCGCGCGCGAAGAGCTCAACCAGGCCGTCCACGGCTGGGGCGGCATCGTCTTCCACGACGTGATCAACCAGAAGTTCGCGCACAAGGCGATCGAGAAGGGCGCCGATGGCCTGATCCTGGTTGCAGCAGGGGCCGGCGGCCATGCCGGTACGCTGTCGCCGTTCCCGTTCGTGTCCGAGACGCGGCAGTGGTTCGACGGGCCGATCGCGCTGTCGGGCACCATCGCCAACGGCCGCGCCATTCGCGCCGCGCGCATTATCGGCGCCGACTTCGCCTATGTCGGTTCCGCCTTCATCGCGACGAAGGAAGCGAACGCGGTCGAGGGCTACAAGAGCATGATCACCAATTCGTCCGCCGAAGACATCGTCTACTCCAACCTGTTCACCGGCGTGCACGGCAACTACCTGAAGCCGTCGATCGTCGCGGCCGGCATGGATCCGGAGAACCTGCCGACCTCCGATGCCTCGAAGATGAGCTTCGGCACCGACTCTTCGGGCGAGCGCGCCAAGCCGAAGGCCTGGAAGGAAATCTGGGGCTCCGGCCAGGGCGTCGGCAGCATCTCCAAGGTGGTGCCTGCGGCCGAGCTGATTGCTCGCTTCAGGAAAGAGTACGACGAAGCGGTCGATCCGGCGCTTGCCTAAAGCAGGGTGATCAAGATGGATCACCGCGCTTTGGCTTTCTGTTTGAGCATGATCTACGCGCAAACGCTTCGCGTTTTGTCGCGGGGAAAACCGCTCCACACTTTTCCGGATCATGCTCTGATGGAGCCGATCTTTCGCGTTGACGGCGACCGCGTCGTCACCAGTCCCGATGCCGCGGGTCCCTGGGATCCGCGGATGCAGCACGGCTCGGCGCCGGCCGCGCTGGTGGTGTGGGCTGCCGAAGCCATCCCCACGCCGGTGCCGATGCGGATCGCGCGCGTCACGATCGACCTGATGCGTCCGGTGCCGGTGGCGCCGTTGACGGTGCAGAGCGAGATCCTGCGCGACGGCCGCAAGATCCAGCTCTGCGGCGTCACGCTGCTCGCCGACGGCGTTCTAGTCGTTTCGGCCAGCGTGCTGAAGATCAAGCGGCAGGCGGCCGAGCTTCCGCCGGCCATCGCCGCGCTTCCGGTCGATCTGCCGGGCCCCGACGAAAGTATGGCTGAGCCGGGTAATCTCGCGAACAGTCCGTTCGTGAAATGCATCTCTATGCGAGCCGCGCGCGGTCGCTTCGGCGTGATGGGGCCCGGCGCGATCTGGTTCCGGGTCAACCAGCCGCTGATCGCGGGCGCCGCCGTCTCGCAGGCGATGCGGGCGGTGGTCGCCTCCGATTTCTCCAACGGCACCTCGCCGGCGCTCGATTTCAACCAGTGGACCTTCATCAACGCCGATCTCACCGTGAGCCTGGCGCGCGAGCCGGTCGGCGATTGGATACTTCTTGACGGCGAATCCTGGATCGGGCCTGACGGCGCCGGACTTGCGATGTCGCGGCTCGCCGACCAGCGCGGCTATTTCGGCCGGGCAGTCCAGAGCCTGGTGATCGAGCGCCGTTAGGACGGGGCGTTCACCTGCCGTGGGGGTAAGGGCAGCCCCAAGTGGCTGCCCTTACGGCAAAATAACTTCGGCTCGTGGGAACGGTTGGCGGCACGAGCGAGTTTCGCTTCCGTTAGGGGGCCTCATGATGCGTATCGATCCTGTCGCCGGCATCGTGGCCTTGGCCATCCGGCGGCTTCGTGCGGTCGCGGCGGTTGGTGTCGACGCCCGGCCGCCGCAGGGACAGACGTGATGAAGCCCGGCCCGTCCTCGGAACGCGCGGTCATCCTTGCCGCGAGCGAGCGGGACGCCGTCAAGACTGCCCATCTGATCAAGGAAGCCGGCTACTACGCCAATATCTGCGGCGGCCTCGCCGAACTCGGGCGCCAGGTCGCAAGCGGGGCGGGCCTTGCCATCATCGCGGATGAGGTGATCAAGACCGCCGATCTTGCCGGCCTGACGCGCTGGCTGAACGAGCAGCCGTCATGGTCGGATTTCCCCATCGTGCTGATGAGCGAGAAGGGCGAGCCCGAGCGCAATCCCGAAGCGGCGCGGCTCGGCCGCGCGCTGGGCAATGTCACCTTCATCGAGCGCCCGTTCCATCCGGCCACGCTGGTGAGTCTGGTCGCCGCGGCGGTGCGCGGCCGCCGCCGCCAATACCAGACCCGTCAGATCCTCGAGGATCTGACCGAGAGCGAAGACCTGTTGCAGACCGCGCTCAATGCGGGCCATCTCGGCGCCCTGGAACTCCATTTGCCCGATTTCGAGCTCGAGGCGTCCCCGAGCTGCAAGACATTCTTCGGGCGCAGGCCTGGCGATCCCTTCACCTATCAGGATCTGCTGGATGCGGTGCATCCCGACGACCGCACCCGCCGGAGCGAAATCGTCGAGCAGACGCTGCGCACCGGCGCGGACTATCGGATCGAATATCGCAACATCTGGCCCGACGGCAGCCAGCACTGGGTCGATGTGCGCGCCCGCGCGGTGCGCCGGCCCGACGGCAGCATCCGGTCGCTGGTCGGGGTTTGCTCCGACATCACCGCGCGCAAGACCGCGGAGATCGAGCGTGAGACGCTGCTGGCGCAGCTCGCCGTCGAGCGCACGGCGCTTGCCGAACTCACCGCGACGCTGGAGCAGCGGGTCGAGCAGCGCACGGCCGACCTGATGAAGGAGGTCGCCGCGCGGGAGAGGGCCCAGGAACAGCTTCGCCATGCGCAGAAGATGGAGGCGATCGGCCAGCTCACCGGCGGCGTCGCACACGACTTCAACAATCTGCTGATGGCGGTGATGGGCAATCTCGATCTGCTGCGCAAGCGGATGCCGGAGGACCCGCGCCTGCGTCGCCTGGTCGACGGCGCGCTGCAGGGCGCCGAGCGCGGCGCCTCGCTGACACAGCGGCTGCTGGCATTCGCGCGACAGCAGGATCTGCGCGCGGTGCCGGTCGATCTCGGCGCGCTGGTGCGCGACATGAGCGAGCTGCTCGAGCGCTCGCTCGGACCGCGCATCGTGCTGCGGCTCGACATTCCCGAGGGGCTGCCGCCGGCCTGCGTCGATACCAACCAGCTCGAGCTTGCGGTGCTCAACCTCGCGATCAATGCGCGCGATGCGATGCCGGATGGCGGCGTGATCGAGATCCGTCTCGCGGCCTCGCAGCCGAAGAGCGATCCGGCGCTGCAGCCGGGCAACTACCTGAAACTGTCGGTGATCGACAGCGGCAGCGGCATGTCGCCGGACGTGTTGAAGCGGGCAATCGAGCCATTCTTCTCGTCGAAGCCGGTGGGCAAGGGCACCGGGCTCGGCCTGTCGATGGTGCATGGGCTCGCAGTGCAGCTCGGTGGCGCGCTGCAGCTATCGAGCGCGGTCGGTAAGGGCACCACGGCCGCGCTGGTGCTGCCGGTTGCGACCGCCGCGCCCGCGGTCGAGAGCCCGGTACCTGCGGCGCAGAAGGTCAGGCGCTCGGCGGTGATCCTGCTGGTCGATGACGATCCGCTGATCGCGATGTCGACCATGGAGATGCTGGAGGACCTCGGTCATCGCGTGATCGGCGTCAATTCCGGACAGCAGGCGCTCGATATCCTCAGGAGCGACCAGGAGATCGACCTGATGATGACCGATCACGTGATGCCCGGCATGACCGGCATCGAGCTCGCCGCGGCGTCGCGCGAGGTGCGGCCGCAACTCCTTGTCCTGCTCGCCACCGGCTATGCCGAATTGCCCGACGGCATCCAGGTCGACCTGCCGCGGCTGGCCAAGCCCTATCACCAGGATCAGCTGCGCGAGCGGCTGGATCAGCTGCTGGGGCAGGGCGCAGCGAGCGAACGGCACGCTGTCGGTGCCGGTGCCCGTCCTTTTTAACGGTCATCCTGAGGAGCCGCGAAGCGGCGTCTCGAAGGGCGACGGCACGGCTGCCGCCGCGATGGGCCGAGACGCACGCTGACACGCTGAAATGTCGGGGCCGTGCATCCTTCGAGACGGCCGCTGTGACGCCTCCTCCAGCGACTAAGGTGAAGCCTTCGCGCGGGGTGACGTGCAGTTGCACTCACCCCACCATGCGGTCGCGGCCGGTCCAGAAGCGGGCCTTCAGCACCTTCTTGTCGACCTTGCCGACGCCGGTCATCGGCAGCTCCTTGACGAACTGGATCTGCTTCGGCGCATGCGCCGGGCCCTTCTTCGCCTTCACCAGGCCGATCAGCTCGTCGGCGTCGGGCGTCGCGCCCTCGCGCGCCACCACGACGGCGGTGACGGCCTCGCCCCATTTGTCGTCGGGCACCCCGACCACGGCGACCATCGCGACGTCGGCATGCTGCGACAGCACGTCCTCGACCTCGCGCGGGAAGATGTTGAAGCCGCCGGAGACGATCATGTCCTTCTTGCGGTCGAGGATGAACATATAGCCGCGCTCGTCGATGCGGGCGATGTCGCCGGTGTGCAGCCAGCCGCTCTTCAACGTCTCGGCCGTGATGTCCGGCCGCTTCCAGTATTCGGCCATCACGTGCGTGGCGCGGACGCAGATCTCGCCCGGCTCGCTGGTCGCGACCTCCTGGTCGTCCTGATCGAGAATCTTCACCTGGCAGGCGGTGATCGGGAAGCCGCAGGACAGGAACAGCTCCGGCGTCTTCGGATCATGGTCCGCCTTGCGCAGCACCGAGACCGGGTAGCATTCGGTCTGGCCGTAGAGTTGCGAGAACACCGGGCCGATCCGCTCGATGCCCTCCACCAGCCGGCTCGGCGACATCGCGGATGCGCCGTAGAGCAAGAGCTCGAGCGAGGAGAGGTCGGTCCTTGGAAGCGCTGGATGATCCAGCATCACGTAGATCATGGTCGGCACGAACAGCGTGAAGTTGATCCTCTCGCGCTCGATGGTCTTGAACACGGCCTCGGGATCGAACCCCTTCAGCATGTGCACGGTGCCGCCGCGCATCAACGTCGGCAGCACCTTGGTGCCTGCAACATGGCTGATCGGTGCCACCGTCAGGTAGCGCGGCGTCTCCGGAATCTCGAAGTCGGCTAGGATGGCGGCGGCGAAGCCGCCATATTCGCGGTGGTAGCGCAGCGCGCCCTTGGATTTGCCTGTCGTGCCGCCGGTGTAGTTCAGGGTCGAGATGTCGTCCTCGCGGGCGAAGTTCTTCGGGCTCGCGCTGCCGGCATCCTCGACCACCTGCAACAGGTCGGTGCCGTAGCTTGCCGGACCGAGCGTGAACACGGTCTTCAGGCTCGCGGCTTTCGCCGCGAGCTCGCCGCCGCGATCGCAAAACGTGATGCCGTCGACGATAAGCATTGCGGCGTCGGAGTCCTCGATCTGGAACAACTGATCGTCGAGCGAGCCGAGCGGATGCAGCCAGGTGATCGCGAGCCGCGACAATTGCGCGGCGACGCCGGCGCACCAGCTGTCGGCGCGGTTGGCGGTGAGTAGCGCGACGCGGGTGCCCGGCGCGAAGCCCAGCCGCATGAACACGCTCTGCATCCGTCCGATCAGGTCGGTCGCGCCCTGATAGCTGAGCGAGCCGCCCGGCCATGCGAAGGCGGTGCGCGACGGATAGCGTGCCAGCGCCCGCAAGGTCTGCTCGCACACCGCCGGAAATGCATAGAGCGGATTGCTCATCCTGTTGTCTCCTCCCGCTTTGTCTTTGGCCTCTTGCGTGCCAATGTTGGCGGCAACGCTAACACAATGATGAAGGGAAGAAACAACTTGTCGGCTGATCCTCTCGCGCGTTTTCGCGATCGCCTCCGGCTGCCGCTGATCGCGGCACCGATGTTTCTGGTGTCCGGCGTCGAGCTGGTGGTAGCCGCCTGCCGCAACGGTGTGATCGGCTCGTTTCCGACGGTGAACTGCCGCGAGACGGAGCAGCTCGATGCCTGGCTCGACGAGATCGAGCGCCGCCTGCAAGTGCATGCCGATGCGAGCGGCAGCACGGCGGCGCCGATCTGCCCGAACCTGATCGTGCACCGCTCCAATGCGCGGCTGGCGCAGGATCTCGCCGTGCTGCTGCGGCACAAGCCCGAGCTCGTGATCACCTCGGTCGGCTCACCCGCGCCGGTGCTCGCGCCCTTGCACGACGCCGGCGCGCTGGTGTTCGCCGACGTCGCCTCGATCCGCCATGCCGAGCGCGCGGTCGCGGCCGGCGCCGACGGGCTCGTGCTGCTTACCGCGGGCGCCGGCGGGCAGACCGGCTGGCTCAATCCGTTCGTCTTCGTCCGCGCGGTGCGCGGCTTCTTTGATGGCCCGATCGTGCTCGCCGGCGGCATCAGCGATGGTCACGCGCTACGCGCCGCACAGGCGCTCGGCTGCGATCTCGCCTATATGGGCACCAAGTTCATCGCCACGCGCGAGAGCATGGCGGACGCGAGGTACAAGCAGATGCTGGTCGACTCTGGCGCCGACGACATCCTGCTCACGACGGCGTTCACGGGCCTGCAGACCAACATGCTGCGGCCCTCGATCGAGGCCGCCGGTCTCGATCCCGACGACTTGCCGGCACGCGGCGCGATCGACATCGGCAAGGACATCGACATCGGCGCCCGCGAAAGCCGGCCGAAGCGCTGGCGCGACATCTGGAGCGGCGGTCATTCCACCTCAGGGGTGACCGGGGTGCTCGCGGTCGATGATCTCGTGGCCCGGACGATCGCGGAGTACGACGCGGCGAGCGCGCGAGTACGGCTCGCCTGATACCGCTCAAAGCCCGCCTGTTCGCTTAACGCGGCATTAACCATGCCAGTCCCAACTATGCGTCACGGGATGGTCCGCCGCCACGGCTGGCCGCCCGGCAGTTGTGGGAATGCGACATGGCTTTTGAGGCGCTCTTTGCCAAGACCCCGGCATCGCTCAACGAACTCCGGACCCGGGTCTTCTACGCCCTGCAGCGGCATCCGCTGTGCCGTCAGGTCGAATTCGACATCGTCAGCACGCCGCGCACCCGCCGCGCCAACTGGACGGTCAGCATGCACGCGGTCCAGCCTGGCGCACTCTGGACGGCGCACGAGATCGTCGCGGACATCCAGGAAGCCTATGAGCTTGACGCCGCGGCCTGATTTTCGGGCCGTTTCGGGACGATTTCACCTATTTGGCGCCGTCATGGCACGCTAACGCCGCATTTGGAGCGCAGTTTGCGGCGACACCGGCAGGCAATGGAGTTGTTTTTGACCAGAGCCATCACCCTCGCCGCGCTGACCTGCTTCCTCCTCGCCGGCGCTGCGATAACAGCCATTTTGGGCCGTGACAGCCTTCCGGCGGCGCAGGCTGACATTGGCCCGGTTGCCAACCGCGCCAGCAAACAGGACAAGCTCGCGGTCACGGTGCTCGCGGCTGCCGCCTTTGAGGCGCCCAAGCCGGCCGAACCTCCCGCCAGTCCGTCGCCGCTCCTGCTGCGGGCGCAAGCCGCGATTCCGGGCGCGGCCGATACGGCGCGCCAAGCCTACGCCTCAGCCGAGCCCGCCGATATCGGACTGCCGAAGGTCACCGATCCGGTCTATGCCGGCCAGCCGAAGACCGCCGAGCCCGTGCTCGCGCCGTCGGCCCCGACGGCTCCCATATCGCCGAAGCCCAAGGCTGCCGCCAAGCCGGCGCCGCAAAAGAACTATGCGCTGCTCAGCGACGCGCAGATCGCCGGCATCAAGGACCGGCTCAAACTGTCGTCGTCGCAGGAGTATTACTGGCCGCCGGTCGAGACCGCGCTGCGGGCCGTCGCCCGCAAGCTCCACGCCAGGCGCCAGGGCGATCCCGCCGCGGGCAGCGTGCCGATCGATCCGGATTCCGAGGAAGTCCAGCAGCTGAAGTCGGCGGCGATGCCGCTGCTGTTCCAGCTCCGCGAGGATCAGAAGAACGAGGTCCGTTCGCTGGCGCGCCTGATTGGCCTCGAACGGGTCGCCTCGATGATCTGAGCGCAGGTTCGGCTGAACCGAACCTGCGCCCTTCAAGCATCCGCCTCAGCCGAGCCGCATCGACAGCTCGACGTCGTTGCCGAACGGCGTCGACATGTAGCCATTCGCCGGCGAGCGCACGCGCGCCAGATAGTCAGGGCTGTAATCGGCGTTGTCGGCGACGACGAAGGCGCCCGGCTTCAGGCGGCTTTCCACGAGGTCGAGGATCTCGGGATAGAGCGCCTTGGCGCCGTCGAGCAGCACGAGGTCGATCGTATCGGGCAGATCGGCGCGCAGTGTCTTGAGCGCATCGCCCTCGCGGATCTCGACGAGGTCGTCGAGCCCGCCGGCGACGAGATTGTCCCGGGCACGCGTCACCTTCGACGATTCGAATTCGCTGGTGATCAGGCGCCCGCCGCCATTGTCGCGCAGCGCAGCGGCGAGATGCAGCGTCGAGATGCCGAACGAGGTTCCGAACTCGACGATGCTCCGCGCCCGCGCGCCGCGCGCCAGCATGTAGAGCAGCGCGCCGGTCTCGCGCGAGACGGCGAGGGGCACATTGTTCAGGCGGTTGTAGAGCGCGCGGTAGTCGGTCTTGCTCCGCATCAGGCGCGCCTGTTCCTCGTCGGAAAGGTCGGCCACCGCGCGCCGGGTTTCCTCCACCGCGGCGGAAGCTTGCTCGAACAGGCGATCGAGCAGGCCCGCGAGCTTGGGTGAGGTGAGGGTGGTCATGTGGGTCTCCGGTCCAAAAGCGGCGCGTCCTTGCGCCTCGCCAGAAATACGAATAATTATTCGCATTCGCTAATCGCATTCCCCAAGGCATTCATGGCCGAACGGCGAACCTCTTCAATTTCCTCGCGAAAACAACCGCAACAGGCCCGCTCGACCGGGCTCGTCGCGGCGATTCTCGATGCTGCTGTTCAGGTTTTGACCAAGGAGGGGGCGCAGCGTTTCACCACGGCGCGGGTGGCCGAGAGGGCCGGCGTCAGCGTCGGCTCGCTGTACCAGTACTTTCCGAACAAGGCGTCGATCCTGTTCCGGCTGCAGAGCGACGAGTGGCGGCAGACCACGGGCATGCTGCGCGACATTCTCGAAGACGCTGCGCGGCCGCCGCCGGACCGGCTGCGTTCGCTGGTGCACGCCTTCATCCGCTCCGAATGCGAGGAGGCCGCGGTGCGCGTCGCACTCAACGACGCCGCGCCGCTCTATCGCGACGCGCCGGAGGCGCGCGAAGTGCGAGCCTCCGGCGAACGCATCGTCGAGGCCTTCATGCGCGAGGCATTGCCGAAGACTTCAGGCGCCGTGCGCGCGATGGCCGGCGATCTGATCACGACGACGCTCAGCACGGTCGGCAAGGATTTTTCCGAGAGCCCGCGAACGCGCGCCGAGATCGAGAGCTATGCCGATGCCATGGCCGACATGTTCTGCGCGTATCTCGGGAGTCTCGGAAACCGCTGAAGTTTACAGATAGTGTCTGGCGACCAACAGAAACCCGAGCACGCCGCCGGTGACAGCGAAAACAGTCATGCCATTGCAAAAACTGACGTAAGCGGCCGACCAACAAGAAACAGTCTTGGAAACAGCCGCAACTTTTTTCGGTTTCCGAGGCAACCCAGTGCATTCCTGAAAAAGGCGCCGCCACCTGGTCAACGCAGGTGACGGCGCCCGTCTGAGGGCTTCAGGGCGAAACCCTGCCGCAGCGTAAGCCGCGACTATGAACGGTTCGTATATCGCTCGGCGTCGCAAGCTCGCATGTCAGCTGGAGTGTCGAGGTTCCCTAAAACGAAGCGTAGGCATTGCGGAACGCGATGGCGCCAGCCAGCGAGCGCGGCCGCGTGCGCACGGCATGTCCATCGTTGCCGCTCTGTACGATCCACTGGCCGTTCTGCTGACCGACGATCTTGCCGACGTGGTGACGCCAAACCACGATCGTGCCGACCGAAGGCCCGCCTGCATTGCTGCCGTATCGCGCCCAGGAGCGCGCCAGATTGAATTGCGGGCCCGGATCGCCGCCGACCTGCGTGCGCATGAACCACCCGCACCACGCAGCCGGGCGACCGGAATGTGCATAGTGCCGATGATGATGGTGACGGCCGCGAGCTTCGGCGGCAGATGAAGCGAAGGCCAAAAGCACGGTGACGGCAGCCAGAGTTTTACGCATTACAAAGTCCTCTTGTTGTTGGCAGGCCATCCTGGTTGTGGGAGGGGCGCAGCGATGATCTGCGATTTGGTTGCGAAGCGACCGCATCGGCCGGACGACGCAAAACAGAGGCGGGGACATGGCCCGCCCGGGCCTTTAAGAAACGGGCTATGGCTAAAATATGACGGGTAAATTCCGTCTGGTGGCTGAGAAATTGCCGAAGGCGTCAGACATGGTCTGCGCCGATTTCAAGCAGCACGCGCAGCGCTAATTCCGTCCGCGCGATCCGCGTCGCACGCGACGATGCGTGACCGCATTGTTTCCAATCCCAGTTTCCAATCCCATGCTGATTTCGCGGAGCAGCCCGTCTGGCGTTGCACGCTGACGCGTCCGTGTATTGACGGGTCGCAGGATCGGGGACGACATTCGCATCAACAAACAACGAGCTCGTAGGCATCTGGTCGCGTTCCCGGAGAGGACACCATGTCGAAGCGAAGCAGCTCGCACCGCGATGGCGCGCCCGATTCCAGCCGCCGCAATTTCCTGAAAGGTGCAACGATCGCAGGTGCCGCGGCGCTGGGCACGCCGGCCGCGGCCAACACCGCGATGTCGGCGTTTCCGGAACAGCGTCCCAAGGCGGTGCTGCCCGGACCGAGGCTCGCGGCCGCCGATGCGATGCCGCCGCCGGCCGATCCGGTCAACCAAACCTCGAGCGGCGGCGACTTCATGGTCGACGTGCTGAAGACGCTGGACATCGATTACCTCGCGATGAACTGCGCCTCGAGCTTCCGCGGGTTGCACGGGGCCGTCGTCAATCATGGCGGCAACAAGAAGCCCGAGATCATCACCTGTCCACATGAAGAGATCGCGGTGCATATACAATTGAAATTGCTCGCGATTTTCCTGCCCTAATGGTTCGATGGCCGTCGGCGCCGACTTCGGCCTCACGCCGTCGTAGGAAATTTTAGCGCGCCTCACGACAGCGTGCGCCTTTCGCTCCGGGAGCGTAGTATTGTCGTCGGAAGCCGTCGAAGCTTCGAGACCGGGCACTCGATTGCGGCACTCGAAGAAATGCACTCCTGAATCAAGCTGATGATCGCACCTGCGATCGGACGGCGCGGCAAATGGAGGACATTATGGCGTGGCGCGACGACAAGGCCCGCGCAACCCTGATCCGCGATGCAGCGGGCAGCGTGCCAGCGGGTAAGAGCCCCCGGGCCTTTGCCGAGCCCTTGTTCGGCTACACCAATATCGAGGATCTCACCAATTACGATGCCGCCTCGCTTGCCCTCCTGGCGGAGCAAGCCTGGGAACACGTGCAGCGGCGCACGGCGGGCAGCGCCGATATCCGCGTCGTCAACCCGACGTTGCCGAACGGGCGCGAGATTTCCGTGCTCGAAATCCTCAACGACAACATGCCCTTCCTGTTCGATTCCACCATGGCGGAGCTCACCGAGCAGGGCATCGAAGTCACCCTCGTCGCTCACCCGACCATCGCCGTGGAGCGCGATGATGAGGGTAAGCTGCTGCGGTTCTACGGTGAAGCGCTGCCGGAGGGAGCAAAGGGCGCGCGCGAAAGCCTGATTCATCTCCACATCACCCGCCTAGACGCGGATGCCGATCGCCAGAAGCTGATTGAGGGTCTGGCCACGACGTTGGGAAATGTCCGCGCCTGCGTCGCCGACTGGCGCGCCATGCGCGACCGCGTCGAGGAAGCGATCAAGACGTTCTCTTCCAATCCGCCGCCCCTGCCGATCGACGAGGTCGCCGAAGCCAATCAGTTCCTGCAATGGCTCTGCGCAGACAATTTCACGTTCCTCGGTTTGCGCGAATATCGCTTCTCGCCCGACAGCGACGCGTCGGACGGCATCACGACCGGCGAAGGCCTCGGTATCTTGCGCGATCCCGACGTGAAGGTCCTGCGCCGCGGCACCGAAATGGTGGTGATGACGTCGGAAATCCGCGAGTTCATGCGGGAGCCGACCCTGCTGATCGTCTTCAAGGCCAATGTCTCCAGCCGCGTCCACCGCCGCATCCGGATGGATTATGTGGGCATCAAGCTCTATTCGCCCGACGGCCGGCTCGAAGGCGAGTTGCGCGTCGTCGGCCTTTTTACCTCGGGCGCCTATACCCGCTCGGTACGGCAGATCCCTTATGTGCGCCACAAGGTTTCCCGGGTGCTGCAGCGCGCAGGCTTCGACCCGAACGGCCATTCCGGCAAGGCGCTGATGCATATTCTCGAAGACTATCCGCGTGACGAGCTATTCCAGATCGACGTCGACACGCTCTACAAATTCGTCATCGAGATTCTGCTCCTCTACGAGCGTCCGCGCGTCCGGGCGCTGGCGCGGGTGGACAAGTTCGATCGCTTCGTCTCCATTCTCACCTTCATTCCGCGCGATAAATACGACACCGACGTCCGCACGCGCGTCGGAGCCTTCCTGGCGCAGACCTACAAGGGGACCCTGTCCGCTTCCTACGTATCATTCCCTGAAGGCGCGCTTGCGCGCGTCCATTTCATCATCGGGCGCTATGAAGGCAAAACTCCCGTCGTCGAGCACACTACGCTCGAAGCCGGGATCAGCGCCATTGCCGCGACCTGGGCTGACAAGCTTAAGGCTGCGCTCACCGCGTCGACCGACGGCATGCGGGCGCGCATGCTCACCAACCGTTATGCCCGGGCCTTTACCGGTGGCTACACCGAAATTTTCAGCGCGGAGCAGGCAATCGTCGATATCGCCACCATCGAAAAGCTGACGCCAGCCCGCCCGGTAACGATTTCGGTTCACCGCTTCGAGGGGGACGATCCCAACCGCCTCGGCTTGAAGGTCTTTTCGGACGCCGCACCGCTGTCGTTGTCATACCGAGTGCCGGTGATCGAGAATCACGGCCTGCGCGTGGTCAACGAACGCACCTATCAAATCGTGCCCGGTAACAGGCCGGAGCCGGTCTGGCTGCACGACATGACGATCGAGACCAGTGACGGCGAACCGATCGAGATCAACCCGGACTTCAGCCATCGCCTTGAGGCCTCGATCATGGCGGTGGTCGCCGATCGCGCCGAATCCGACGGTTACAATGCCCTGATCCTGCGCACCGCCCTGGGCTGGCGGGAAGTCTCGACCATCCGGGCGCTGTCGCGCTATTTGCACCAGATCCGCGCGCCGTTCACCCAGGATTACATGTGGGCGACTTTGCGCAAGAACACCGCAATCACTGCCACCCTGGTCGCGCTGTTCCAAGCCCGCCTCGATCCGCGCCTCGCCTTGACGGATGCCGAGCGCTCGGCGCGCGAGACGGCCCTCCTCGCCGAGATCGAGGAACAGCTCAAATCCGTCGCCTCGCTCGATGAGGACCGCATCGTGCGCCGCTTTACCAATCTGGTGCAGGCAACCGTTCGCACCAATCTGTGGCAGATCGGCGAGGATGGACATCCGCGTCCGGTGATCTCCTTCAAGTTCGAGGCGCGCCGGATCGACGATCTACCCGCTCCACGACCTCTCTATGAGATCTTCGTCTATTCACCTCGTGTCGAAGGTATTCACCTGCGCTTCGGCAAGGTTGCGCGCGGTGGCTTGCGCTGGTCCGATCGGCCGCAGGATTTCCGCACCGAGATTCTCGGCCTGGTGAAAGCGCAGCAGGTCAAGAACGCCGTGATCGTGCCGGTCGGCGCCAAGGGCGGCTTCGTTCCCAAGCGCCTGCCGCCGCCTTCCAGTCGCGACGCCTGGCTCGCGGAAGGCACCGAAGCCTATCGCGTCTTCGTTCGCTCGCTGCTCGAGCTCACCGACAATCTCGACGGCGACATCGTCGTGCCGCCCGAATCCACCGTGCGTCACGACGGCGACGACCCCTACCTCGTCGTGGCCGCCGACAAGGGCACCGCCACCTTCTCCGACCTCGCCAACGCAATCTCGGCCGAGAAGAACCATTGGCTCGGCGATGCCTTCGCATCCGGTGGCAGCCAGGGCTACGACCATAAGAAGATGGGGATCACAGCGCGCGGCGCCTGGGAGGCGGTCAAGCGCCACTTCCGCGAGCTCGGCACCGACATTCAGACCATGCCGTTCACCGCGGTCGGCGTGGGCGACATGTCCGGCGACGTCTTCGGCAATGGCATGCTGCTCTCACCGGCGACAAGGCTCGTGGCTGCTTTTGATCATCGCGACATCTTCATCGATCCTTCGCCCGATCCGGCCATCAGCATCGCTGAGCGCAAGCGGCTGTTCGATCTGCCGCGATCGAGCTGGCAGGACTACAACAAGTCGCTGATCTCCCAGGGCGGCGGCGTGTTCTCGCGCCAGCTCAAGGCGATCCCGCTCGCTCCAGAAGTGCGCACTCTGCTCGATCTCGACAAGCCGCAAGCCACGCCGTTCGAGGTGATGACGGCGATCCTGAAGGCTCGCGCAGACCTCTTGTGGTTTGGCGGCATCGGCACCTATGTGCGCTCCTCCGGGGAAAGCGACGATCAGGTCGGGGACCGCACCAACGATCCGATCCGCATCACGGGTGGCGACGTGCGCGCCCGGGTGATCGGCGAAGGCGCCAACCTCGGCGTCACCCAGCGCGGCCGCATTGAAGCGGCGCAGAAGGGCGTCAAGCTCAACACCGACGCCATCGACAATTCCGCCGGCGTGAACACGTCCGACGTCGAGGTCAATATCAAGATCGCGCTGGCGCGCCCTGAGCGCGAGGGGCGTCTCATTCCCGCCGATCGCAACAGCCTGCTCGCCGCGATGACCGACGCGGTCGGCACGCTGGTGCTGCGCAACAATTATCTGCAGACGCTGGCGCTCTCGCTGGCCGAGCGCAAGGGTGTAGCCGAGACCGGCTTCCTCACTCGCCTGATGCAGTCGCTAGAACAGCGCGGCTTGCTCAGCCGCGCGGTGGAGTTCTTGCCCGACGATGCAGCGCTCACCGAGCGCACACGGCGCGGCCAGTCCCTCGCGCGGCCCGAGCTTGCCGTGCTGCTCGCCTACGCCAAGCTGACGCTCTACGATGACCTGCTCGTCACCAGCGTGCCCGATGACCCCTATCTTGCCCGCGAACTGTCGCAGTATTTTCCGCGCGAGCTTCAGGACAAATTCCCGACAGCGGCCGAATTGCATCGCCTGCGGCGGGAGATCATCGCGACCAGTCTCGCCAATGCGGTGATCAACCGCGGCGGCCCGGCCTGTGTCGTGCGCCTGATCGACGAGACCGACGCCGATATCCCGACCATCGTCATGGCCTATGTGGCGGTCGATGAATGCTATGGGCTGAAGTGGCTCAATGACGCGATCGATGCACTCGACACCTGCATCGACGGGCAGGTGCAGCTGTCGCTCTACGCGTCAGTGCAGGACCTCCTGCTCTCGCGCATGGTCTGGTACGTGCGTAATGTCGATTTCAGGGACGGGCTGGAGGCCGTCGTCGCGCGCTTCGGCCCGGCGATTCGCCAGATCGTCGCCGGGCTCGACACCACCCTGCCGCCGGACCTACAGGCGGCGCGCGGCAAGCGGCGGCAGGAACTCGCCGACGCCGGCGTCCCGGCCGGCCTCGCCTTCGAGCTCGCCGATCTCGACGCTCTGGTCTCGGCACCCGATATCGTGACGGTTGCCGAGCGTACCACCCGCCCCATCGGCGACGCCGCCTCGACCTTCTTCGCCGCCGAGGCGAATTTCCGTCTCGACCGCATCATCGCCGCCGCGCGCAGCGTGCCGGCAAACGATTATTTCGAACGCATGGCGATCGATCGCGCCATTGAGCAGATCGGTGGCGCCGAAAGAAAGTTGGCCGCGGATATGCTGGCAACCGGCCAGTCCGGCCATCCAGCGGTCGAGATATGGCTCGCGGCTCATCCCGAAGCGGCGCGTATACGCCGCTCGGTCGAAGAAATTGCTGCCAGCGGCCTGACGCTCGCCAAGCTGACGGTGGCGGCGAACCTGCTCGGGGACTTGGTCAAAGCCTGAGGTCGTGCGAGGCGGCGACGCAAGAAGTGCAATGCTTGCGCAAGCTGTAGCCGGCGAACGGAGGAATCCAATGATCCACGCCACTTGCCATACCGCCGACAATGTCCGCTGCATCGAGTTCGATGCCACACTCTGGTTCAGCGAGGCTGACGCTCCGAGCATTGTCGATTTGGCCCAACGAGGATGGACCAGCACTGCGATTGCAGATTCGCTCGAGCACCGACGAGGATACGAACGCTTGCACGACCTCGTTGAGTATGCGGCGAAGCGACTGCAATCGGAATCCCTGGAGGACCCAACCTGGGAGACTTTCGAGTGTGTCGTCGACGGGCCGGAAGCTCTGGCCTGGCTCGAGACGAACCGGCCTGAAGTCGTGGCAAGGTTGAAGTCTTGATCCGCGACCTGCAACACCGTCATGGCAATAATCCTGAGCCGGAGCCGGCCATCAGCGCCAGCACGTACCGCCGCTGATTGAAGCGGAACCGGACCGCCCTTTTCTCGCCGCCATCATCATTCACGGAGCTACCGGGGCAAACGATGGGCAATGTTCCCCGAAGGTTCCGTGTGATCGTCCGACATCCTCTACAACGTGAGACTCTCGTGTCGCGCCGCGCGCTCCTGGGCGGGCTTGTGTCGGCAGGCAGCTCCCTCGCGCTTGGTGGATGCGCGGGCTTGGGCGCGACCGGCGCGCGCTACGACGCGTCGACCCTCTCCGTTGACCCCACATTGCTCGTCGCCACCACGCGCAAGCCCGTGAACGGCGGTCGCACGAAACCTTGGTTCGGGCCGGAGCGCGCGACCACAATGACGGTCGCGCGGGCAAAGCTGGTGGCGCCGGACGAGAGCCGTCTTTCTCTCGCCTCGGTTGGACTTGGCGATTGGCGCCTTGATCGGGTCGAACCGGTGCCGGCCGACGTTGGCGATCTCCTTGCGGAGGCCGGCGGGGGAGGAGACGTGCTGATCTATGTGCACGGCTTCAAGCAGACATTCGAGACGGCGGCGCTCGATGCCGCCCATCTCTCCGATGGGATCAAATTCCGCGGCCGGACCATGGTGTTCTCCTGGCCCTCCAGGGCAGGACTGTTCGACTATGCCTATGACCGCGACAGCGCAATGTGGTCCCGCGATGATTTCGAACGCGTGCTCTCTTCCCTCGTGTCGGCATCAGGCGGCGGCCGCGTGCACATCGTTGCGCACAGCATGGGAACCATGCTGACGCTCGAAAGCCTGCGTCAGCTCTATGCGCGATACGGCGACACTGTTACGAGCAGGATCGGCGCGGTCGTGTTTGCCGCGCCTGATATCGACATGGACGTGTTCTCGTCGGCGATCCACCGCATCGGTCCGCTTGCCGGCAAGATCACCGTGATCGCCGCGACGAACGATCGCGCACTGGCGCTGTCGGGGCAAATCGCAGGTGGAATGACCAGGGTCGGCGCCGCCGAGAAGGCCGCCATCGAGCGGCTCGGCGTGCGCGTGGTCGATGCTTCCCAGGAAGGCTGGGGCATCATCAACCACGATCTGTTTCTCTCGAATGCGGAAGTGCAGCGGGTAATCCGCCGCTCGGTCGACGGTACGACCGCGTAAGAGGGCGTCTGCGCCGAGCCGTGCGACGACGCTGGGCGAAAGCGTGATCCTGCGCGCGCCCGCTGCGGCCTCAAGCGAAAAACGGCAGGTTTTGGAGTGCCCAGTTTCGTGCCGAATGGTGCACCCGACACGATTCGAACGTGTGACCTTTGCCTTCGGAGGGCAGGGGCCAGGCGCGCAGACGATCTCTTAGTCACGGCGTATGCACGCGGGGTTTATCTCAGGCGGACAAGCGCAACGCGTTGCAAAGCTGAGAAATCGATCCGCTTCCGGCACGAGATGCACAAGCGTCGACGATTATCACTTGAGCTTGCCACGGGTTGAATTGGACAACGTCAACCAGCCTGATGATAGGAGACTCAAGCCTGCGCGCCTCCGTCGATCGGCATCGCCTTCTTGGGATCGAGCCAGTGGTCGATCGGATCAGCCCAATGCTGCGTCAGCTTCGTGCGCGAGCCAAAAAGCGCGAGCGGTCCGTTGCTCATGTCTAATTTCGGTCGCGCGGCGCGGCAGCCGACGTCGGTCAGATCTGCTTTGGGTTGGCGCCCGCGCCATCGTTCTTGCGGGCCATCTGCTCGATTCCGTTGTTCGGAATCGCGAAATTCGCCGCGATCGTTTAATTTCCCGATGCCAACAAAAATACCAACAAATTGGACAGCTGGGGGCTGACTTTTATCAGTATTTTCAACGTTTCTCGCAAAGAAAAACGGAATCGAACGAATGGTTTAAGTTATTTATTATATTGATGTTTTCGGCTTGGTGCCCCTGGCCGGAATCGAACCAGCACTCCTTGCGGAACTCGATTTTGAGTCGAGCGCGTCTACCAGTTCCGCCACAGGGGCATTCGCGATGGTCCCGGCCGAGAAAGGCCGGGGTCGCGAAGCGCGGCGGACTATAGCGGGCGGTCCGTCACGGTCAACCCGCGCGGATGTGATTGTCTTGCGCCTCGACAGCGGTATTTTCGCGCGATACGACCCGGATTGAGTATGGAGCAGGGGCCATGACCCTCCCGGACGATGCTCGCAGGAGGACTGCCGTGACGCTCGCCACCGCCCATCCGTGGGATGCTTCCGCCACCGGCAATCCGGCGCTGACCTCGGCTTTGGCGATTGCGGTGATCGCGGCCGCGACCTTGGCCGGCGCCTGGTTCTTCCAGCTCGTGCTGGAGATCATGCCCTGTCCGCTCTGTCTCGAGCAGCGCTATGCCTATTACCTCGCGGTCCCGCTCGGCGCGGCGGTCGCGTTCGCGGCGGCGCGCGGCGCGGCGCGCCCGGTGCTGCTTGCGGGGCTAGCGATCCTCGGTCTCGCCGCGCTCGCCAATGCTGGGCTCGGCAGCTATCACGCCGGTGTCGAATGGGGGTTCTGGCCGGGGCCGACCGATTGCACCGGCCCGATGGTGGATTTCGGCAAGGCCGGCTCGCTGCTGGATCAACTCGACAAGGTCAAGGTGGTCCGCTGCGACGAGGTGCAGTGGCGCTTTCTCGGCATTTCGCTCGCCGGCTACAACGTGCTGATCTCGCTCTTGATGGCCGCGATCGCCGGCTGGGGCGTCGTGAGGGCCGCCAAGGCCTGACGCCGGCGGTCTATTTCTTCTTTCCGGGCGTGAAGCTCGGCTGTCCGCTGCCGCCTTTCTGGCTGGGAGCAGCGGCGATCACCTTGACCTTCTCCTTCTTCGGCTTCTTGGATTCCCGGTTGCCGTGTCGTTCGCCCTTGGACATATCGGTCTCCATCCCGCGGTGACTGAATTGATCCGGCAGAGCTTGCCCGCGGAAGCAGATCCTGACGTCGACGTCGATTGGCTCGCGAAGTGATGCAGTCTTCGCGAAGCGTCCTGCGGCGAGAGCGCGCGCGGCCCTCAGTCACCGGTCGATGCCGTCGGGACACGCGATGAACGCCGACCGTAGGCCGATGCGATCCAAATAGCGAGCGCGAAGGCGTCTGGCGCCGCCGCGGCAACAACGTGCAGCGTGCAAGGCAAGCCGGGCAGTGCTCCGGACGCGGCAGGAAGGTCAACAAAAGCAGTGGCTATTGCGGTCGAAGCGGCGCATGCTGCCGATGGGGCCGTACCGGCGCAACGCGCTTCGGAAAAAAGGCAGGCCCACGACCATTCGCTCCCGGCGCGAAGTCGTCGCCTTCCAACATTCATTCCGGATCAAGGACATCGATGGCCAGCTGCCTGCGGGCGTCTATGAGATCATCACCAACGAAGAGGCGATCGAAGGCCTCTCGTTCGCGGCGTTCCGCCGTGTCGCCACGATGATCACTGGCGACGAAGATGGTGGCGATCGGCTCGGTCGCTCTCGCCGATGCCCAGCGTATCGACGCAAGCGTATCCCGTGGCGCGAACGGCAGGCCGCGGCTCGGAGCCGGCCTGTCGGCGGCGCCCGCGGCATCGTGGCCGGAGACGGCCGCGTAGGCGCGCCACCTGCTCAATCTCGATGCGGCGAACCTCGAGGATCTTGTCCGGCTCACCGAGCAGCGGTGAGGTCTGGAGCACTGCACGCTTTGAAGGAGCCGCTCACATGACGCTTACGCAAGGTCGCTTCATCAGCTACGAGTACGACAGGATGGTCGTGCTGTTCTCGATGCGCGACGAGCAGAAGGAAATCACTTGCGCGGTTTCGACCTCGGCGATGGATGAACTGGAAGGCGTGGTGCTGGCGCGAGCAGGCCAGCGCGAAAGCCAATTCATGCGTTTGCGCGAACGCATCGAGGCGTGTGCCGAAGGCAAATACCAGGCTAGGGAGTTCGAGGGCGCGCCGCCCGGGATCATCCTGCGCAGCATCGATTTCCGGAAGCAAAGGTAGAGGCTTCCTCACGGAGACGCCCTGACCTGTGTCAGGTGTTCTGAGGTGGTGAAGGCTGCAATCGCCACCGCCCAATCCTGCGCTACAGGCAAGCCGATGTCGACCACCGTGCCCCGCGTGCCCGTCGAACTGTTGATGCTGGCCAACGCGGCGCTGTCGCGCCTCAAGAGCCGGCGCAATCTCGTCACCACGCTCATGAGCGAGCAGCGCCCGAAATACGGAATTTCCGAGATCAATGATGCCAGCTATCGGCTGAACGCGTTGTGGCGCGCAGTCGCCAGGGAGCGGCTCGAGGAATGGAGCGAAACGCAGCCAGGTTCGGCCTATGCGGAAATCACCAGCCCGTTGTGGCGCGCCGCCGCCGTCGCGAAACTGCAAATCGGCCGGGATGACGACCTGCGATTCGATCCGGACGAGCTGGCGGCCCTCGCTCGGTCATTCCGCGATCAGCCGGAGCAGTGAACTTACGGCGCCGCTTTCACGGAGCCGGCGCGCGACAATGCTTGATTCCGATCCGACCGTGGCTAATCGTCGACGTCGTCCTGCGGCCGTCCGAACAGATGGATGATGCCCGGCGTCGAGATGGTGACGAACAAGAAGCGCGACAGATGATGCGCGCCGACGAAGATCGGGTCGATGTGCAGCGTCAGCGCCAGCGCCAGCATCGCGTCCATCGCGCCGGGAGCGAAGGCGACCACGACGTCGGCAAGGCGCACATGGGTGGTGAAGCCGATCACCGCGACGAACACGGCGGAGATCAGGATCGCGATCGCGAACGAGCCGAGCCCGGCATTGACGTGGCTCAGCAGGGTCGAGGTCTTCATCCGCGCAAAGCGGGTGCCGATCAGCGCGCCGATGCCGACCAGCGCGATATTGCGGAGCCAGGGCGGCAGGCCGCCATCGACCAGGCCTGAGCCATGCAGCAGGCTGGAGGCCAGCATCGCGCCGAACATCCAGCTCGCAGGGAATTTGATCCAGCGCAGCAGCAGCGAGACGCAGATCGAGGCGGCGACCAGGGCGACGAGGCCGAACGGCGAGGCGACCGTCGTCGGCAACGGCGGCGGCGCCGCGTGCGTCACCCCGGTCAGCGCCAGCACCAGCGGCAGCGCCGCGGTCAGGATGATGACGCGCATGGTCTGCACCACGGCGATCGCCGCGACGTCGGCGCCCTTTTCCGCGGCGAGGATCGTGATCTGCGAGAGCGCGCCCGGGCTACCGGCAAGGAAGGCCGAGGTCTGGTCCCAGCCGTGCACGCGCTGCAAATAGAGGCTGGAGCCGAAGGTCGAGCAGAACGTCGCCAGCGCCAGCAGGCCGATGGTGAGCGGATAGGAGCTCATGTGCTGCAGCAATTGCTGCGACATCAGCGAGCCCAGGGAGATCCCGAGCAGCAGCAGCACCGACTGCGTCAGCACCGGCGGTACCGCGAGCGGCCTTCCGGCCAGCGCGGCGATCGCGACCGCCGTCATCGCTCCCGAGATCAGCCCACCCGGCAATCCCGCCCATAAAAACAGCAGGCCGCCGGCGGCGCCGATGACGAGAGTCTCGATCCCGTTCAGAACTTTGCTGCGGTCGGGAATGGCGGTCGCCATCGAAGCGCGGATCAGGGTCACGCCGCCTTATGGCAAATTCGCAACCACGGGACAAATGCATCTCGCGATTGCAGCATTGCGCCCCGGCTCGCCGGCGCACAGATTTTCACCCTCCCGACGGGGAGGGTGAAGGATGTCAAATATGTCTACGCGTTACTTCGTCGCCGCGGGCGCTGCGGCAGCGCCGCCCGCCTTCTTGCACTCGGAGCGGAATTTCTTGCGCTCCTTGCCGTGCAGGCCCTTGGCGTCGGCTTGCTTGGAGCATTCCAGCGACTCGGCGGTGCGCGGCTTGGCCTCCTTGGCCATCTTGGTGTCGGCCTTGGGAGCGGCGTCCTTGGCGGCAGGCGCGGCAGTTTGCGCGAAAGCTCCGCCCATCAGCAGCAGGGAGGCAAGGGCGGTCGCGGTCGCAAGCGAGGAAAACTTCGTCATGGGGCACCTCGTGAGGAAGGAGGCTGAAACGTCGCGCGGCGATGCTGAACCGTGGATGAACATGCGGTGGTCCCGCCGCCACAATATTTTAACGCGCAGGCGCGCCCGCACGTTGTCGCAAGTCGGGGTTGCGCTAGGATAATGGCCTTACGCCAATGCCCCCACGGGAAACCAGGGATGACGGGAGACCAGGGATGACCATTCAGACCAGATTGTTGTGTGTGATTGCAGTGTCGGGGTTTGCAGCCCTTGCGGCGAGCGCGCCGGCGCAGGCCCTGACCACACAGGAATGCAGTGCCAAGTACCAGGCGGCCAAGACGGCCGGCACCCTCAACGGCCAGAAGTGGAATGATTTCCGCAAGGCGCAGTGCGGCGCCGACGCGACCCCGGCTGCGGCACCCGCCGCACCGCCGCCCGCTGCAGCCGCGCCCGCTCCGGCCGCGCCGAAGGAAGCCAAGCAAGCTCCCGCCGCGGCGCCGGCCGCACCGGCAGGGCCCGCCGTGTTTCCGAACGCGGTCGATCCCAAATACGCCAAGGAGTCCGGAGGCAAGGGGCGCATGCACACCTGCGTCGACCAGTACAATGCCAACAAGACCACCGGCGGCAATGGCGGCCTGAAGTGGATCCAGAAGGGCGGCGGCTATTACAGCGAATGCAACAAGCGCCTGAAGGGCGCGTGAGCTAGCCTCTGAGTTACGCGAGGAGTTGCGCGAGCGGCCGGCGCAAGCCGGCCGCTTTTCTTTGGCGCGAGCGCTACTGGCTCTCCGAGAGCAGCTTGTCCGCCGACTGCGCCAGCAGTTGCGCGTGCTTGCGCGGACTACGTTCGAGAAACAGCAGGCTCTGGCCGAAGATGAAGCAGTAGAACAGGAAGGCCTGCGCATCGGCCTCCTCAGTTGACAGCCCGGTGGCGCGGTAGAGCTGGCCGACCTGCCTCAGCCGCGCGGCATCGACGCTCGCGGCGGCGGTGGCGGCGGCCTCGTCGGTGCGCGCCCATTGCCGGATCGCGAGCTCGACCGCCATCGCCTCGGTGTTCATGCGCTCCGAATAGAGCGTGATGATCGCCTTCAGCCGTTCGCGCGCGCTCGCGCCGTCGAGCGCGGTCTGCTTCTCGATCGATGCGATGCGGCCGTCGCGCCAGCGCGTCAGCATGGTCTCGAGCAGCGCGGCGCGATCCCTGAAGCGGCGGTAGAAGCCGCCCTTGGTGACGCCGAGATTCTTCGCCAGCACCTCGACCCGCACGCCGTCGACGCCGCTATGCGCGAGTTCGGCAAAGCCTGCCGCGACCCAAACGTCGCCCTTGCTTTCAATCATGTGATCTCCGCGCAGCGATCCCGATACGGTACCGTATTGCTAGCCCGCTTCGTCCCTGATACGCTACCGTATCAAGAATCGAGGGAGAGTACGATGGAGGGCGAGGCGACCTATCGCGGCACGGTCTATCCCTGGCACTGCGACCACATCGGCCACATGAACGTCATGTGGTATGTCGGCAAGTTCGACGAGGCGAGCTGGAACATGTTCGCGCGGCTCGGCCTGACCCCGAGTTATCTGCGCGAGTCCAGCCGCGGCATGGCCGCCGTGCAGCAGAACATTTCCTACAAGCGCGAACTGCTTGCCGGCGACCTCGTCGAGGTCAAGAGCCGGCTGGTCGGGTTCCGCGACAAGTCGATCCGTATCCTGCACGAGATGCGCAACGCCGAGACCGGCGAGATCGTGGCGACCTGCGAGATCGCAGCCGTGCATATCGATCGCGCCGCGCGCAAGGCGGCGCCGTTTGCGCCGGCGATCCGCTACGCGGCGATGCCGCATCTCGTCCCGTCAGAACCCGTGAGTGCGTGACCGCCATGCTCCGGTTCGAGCCGAAGAACCCCGACTATCGCGCGGTCGCGACCGATACATTCGCGCGCCAGCGCGCCATGCAGACGCTCGGCATCTCGATCGCGCGCATGGAGCCCGGTGAGGTCGATCTCGCAATGCCCTACGCGCCGGAATTCTGCCAGCAGAACGGCTTCGTGCATGCCGGCGTCATCACCGCAGGCCTTGACAATGCCTGCGGGATCGCCGCCTTCACGCTGATGCCCGAAGGTTCCGACATCCTCACCGTGGAGTTCAAGACCAATCTGCTGGCGCCGGCGCGCGGCGAACGATTCGTGTTCCGCGGCGTCGTGGTCAAGCCCGGCCGCACGCTGACGGTCTGCGACGGCCGCGCCTATGCGGTGCAGGACGGCATTGAGACGCTGGTCGCGACCATGAGCGGCACGCTGATGGCGCTGGCACGGCGGGAGCGATAGGCGAGGGTAGAAACCACACCACCGTCATTGCGAGCGAAGCGAAGCAATCCATTGCTTCCATTCGTACCGAGAGGTGGATTGCTTCGTCGCTTCAGCGCAAAATTGCTTTGCAATTCTGTCGCGAGCTCCTCGCAGTGACGCAGCTTTGTGCATTGCCGCACATTGACAAGCCTCTCCCACACCGACCTGATAGGTGGATGCTTCGCGTGAGCGCCTTGTCATGATCGCCAGCCTTGGTCTGATCCTGTTCTGTCAGCTGGTCGGTGAGGTTGCCGTGCGCGCGCTCGCCGTGCCGGTGCCGGGCCCGGTGGTCGGGCTGGTGCTCCTGCTGTTGCTGCTGCTGGCGCGCGACCGGTATCCTGTGCTCTCGCGCGGGCCGCTCGGCAATGACGGCGTCGAGAGCGCAAGCCGCGGCATGCTCGCCAATCTCTCGCTGCTGTTCATTCCGGCCGGGGTCGGCGTGGTGCAGAAACTCGACCTGCTTGCCGAGCACGGCATCGCGATCCTGGTGATCCTCGCGGTTTCGGTCATCGTCACGCTGCTGGCGACGGTCGCGACCTTCGTTGCGGCAAGCAGCCTGTTTTCGCGCGAGGAGGAGCCGTGAGCGACAATCCGTTCTCGCTCTGGGTCTATCTCTCGCAGTCGCCGCTGCTCTGGCTGACGGTGACGCTCGTGACCTATGCCGCGACCGATGCGGTGTCGCTGAAGACGCGCCGGCACCCGCTCGCCAATCCCGTGCTGCATTCGCTGTGGATCATCGGCGTGTTCCTGCTGCTGACCAACACCTCCTACACCACCTATTTCGCCGGCGCGCAGTTCGTGCACTTCCTGCTCGGGCCGGCGACGGTGGCGCTCGCGGTGCCGCTGTACGAGAACCGCAAGCGGGTTGCGGCTGCGGTCGTGCCGATGCTGGTTGCGCTCGCGGTCGGCTCGCTCACGGCGATCGTCTCGGTGGTGCTGCTCGCGCGGGCCTTCGGCCTGCCGCGCGACATCATTTTGTCGCTGGCGCCGAAATCGGTGACGGCCGGCGTCGCGATGGGCATCAGCGAGTCGCTGCATGCCGATCCGTCGCTGACGGCGGTGTCGGTGATCCTCACCGGCATCATGGGAGCGATCATCGTCACGCCGCTGATGAACTTCACCGGCATCACCGACTATCGCGGCCGCGGCTTTGCCGCCGGCATCGCCGCGCATGGCATCGGCACCGCGCGCGCCTTTCAGGTCGACGAGATCGCCGGCGTCTTTGCCGGGATCGCGATGAGCCTGAACGCGCTGGTCACCTCGCTGCTGGTGCCGCTGGCCGTGACATATCTGCTGCGCTGACGCCGGCTGCAGGGCAGTTTTGTGCTATTGGTATGGCATTAGGCAGCAAATCCTTCTAGGGTCGCCGCAAACGCGAGTCTGTTCCCCTTGGTCTTCTCCGCAACTCAAAGCCTGCTCGGGCTGGCATCGGGCATGCTGGTCGGCTTTTCGCTGGGCCTGGTCGGCGGCGGCGGGTCGATCCTTGCCGTGCCGCTGATGGTCTATGTGGTCGGGGTGGCCCAGCCACATGTCGCGATCGGCACCTCCGCGATCGCAGTCGCCGCCAACGCCGCGATCAACCTCTCCAACCACGCCCGTGGCGGCACCGTGATCTGGTCCTGCGCGCTGCTGTTCGCGCTGTCGGGCATGTGTGGTGCATTCGGCGGTTCGATCCTCGGCAAGATGCTGGACGGGCAGAAGCTGCTCGCGATGTTCTCGCTGGTGATGCTGGTGATCGCGGGCCTGATGCTGAAGACCCGCGCGCGCGTCGGGCTGACCGATGTCAAGATCTCGATGGCCAACACGCCCGCGATCATCGGTCTCGGGCTTACCGCGGGAACCATGTCCGGCTTCTTCGGCATCGGCGGCGGCTTCCTGATCGTGCCGGCGCTGATGCTGGCGACCGGGATGCCGATCATGAACGCGGTCAGCTCCTCGCTGGTGGCCGTCACCGCCTTCGGCATGACCACGGCCCTGAGCTATGCGTGGTCCGGGCTGGTGTCGTGGGGCCTGGCGGGGCTATTCGTCGCCGGCGGCATCGCAGGCGGCCTGGTCGGCACGCGCAGCGCCCGGCACCTGTCGGAACGGCGCGGCGCGCTTAATATCGTGTTTGCGACCGTGATTATCGCCGTGGCGATCTATATGCTGCTGCGTAACGTCAATGTGTCCTGAACGTAGAAGGGCGAACAGCCCTTGCGAAAGCCAGCTATGAACCATCTGACGAAATCGCCCCTGATCAACGCCGGCGCCACCCGCCGCGACGCGCTCGGCCTGCTCAGTGCCGGCCTCGCGCTGCTGGCTGCGGGAGGCGCGCGCGCCGAGGACGACAACGTTCTGACCGAAGAGCAGGTGCTGCGCGATCCGGATATTCCGGTGATCGGCAATCCCAAGGGCGATATCACCATCGTCGAATGGTTCGACTACAACTGCCCGTATTGCCGCAAGCTCGCGCCGGAACTCCGCCAGGTGGTGCAGGACGACGGCAAGGTTCGCCTCGTGCTGAAGGACTGGCCGATCCTTGGGCCGGTCTCCAAGGTCGCCGCGCGGATGGCGCTGGCGGCAAAGTACCAGGACAAGTTCGAGGCCGCGCATGAGGCGATGATCTCGACCAATTCGCGCATCACCGAGCCGCGCATCGCCGAGCTGCTTTCGGCTGCCGGTCTCGACATGGACCGGCTGAAGAAGGATCTCGACGCCAACGCCAAGACGATCGACGCGATTTTGGTGCGCAACAACGAGCAGGCGCTGGCGTTCGGCTTCAACGGCACGCCGTCATTCATCGTCGGCAAGTACCGCGTGCCGGGTGTGCTCAGCATGGATCAGTTCGAGCAGGCGATCGCCGACGCCCGCAAGGCCAATATGGGCCGCAAGATCGAGCAGAACTAGAGAAGGGCCTTCGGGCATGTTGATAAAAATGGCCCCTCCAGCGCTGGAGAGGCCATTTGCTTTTGTGCCGGCTTGAAAACCACGGCTATTTCTCGGCGACCTTGGTCCACTGCTCGCGGGCGCGCTCCTTCAACAGGTTCCAGTCATGGGCCGCGACGTCCCAATTGACGATGGTGCGCGTGTCCCGCGCGACCTCGCCATTGGCCACGCTCGACGTCCGCATCGAATCGGTGACATAGACGCCGCATACCAGCAGCAGCGCGCCCAGAATCATGCCGAAAAAGGTCCGCATCGCCTAATCCCTCCGGTGTCGGCGGGATAACGTCGTGGGGTTCGCTGTGGTTCCGGCGTTCGATCAACTGCGCGCGAACACCCGTATCACATAATTGATGAACACGCGCACCCGCGGTGAAAGCTGGCGGTTGCGCGGATAGAGCAGGGATACCGGCACCGATGGCGGTGGCCATTGCTGCAGCACCGACACGAGCGTGCCGTTTGCGAGATCGGTTTCGGCGTGGAAGCGCGGCACCTGTACGAGGCCGAGGCCGAGCCTGGCGCTCGCCAGATAACTCTCGGGGCCGGTCACCGACATCGGCGCGGGCAGCGGAAACTGCCTCACGGCGCCGTCGATTAGAAACTCCATCGGCCGCAGGCGGCCCGTCGTCAGCGAGCGAATGCCGATCGTGCGATGACCGTCGAGCGCGAACGGATCGGTCGGCGTGCCGAAGCGCGCGAAGTAATCCGGCGTGGCGCAGGTCAGCCGCTCCAGCATCGTCACCTGCCGCGCGATCATGTCGCTGTCGGGCAATCGGCCGAAGCGCAGCACGCAGTCGACGCCTTCGCGGATCAGATCGACCCAGCGGTCGCTCTCGCTCATGTTGATTTCGATATCGGGATATTCGGCGAGGAAGCCCGGCAGGTTCGGCAGCAGGAAGTGCCGCGCCAGCGTGCCCTGCACTTCGAGCCGCAGCAGGCCCTTCGGCCGCGCGCCGCCGAACGCGCCCTCGGCGTCTTCGAGGTCCGAGATCAGCGACAGGCAGCGGCGGTAGTGCGCCTCGCCATCGAGGGTCGGGCGCACCGTGCGCGTGGTGCGCTCGAGCAGCCGGACGCCGAGCCGCGCTTCCAGCCCCTTCACCGCGTCGGTCACCGTCGAGCGTGGCAGAGCGAGATCGTCGGCGGCCAGCGAAAAGCTGCGCCGCTCCACCACGCGGGTGAACACGCGCATCGCGTCGAAACGGTCCATCCATTATCCGAAAATCGCGAATAGTGATGCCAGAAGATGCATGATTATCCGGTCACTGCCAAGGCGTAGCGTCCTCCCATCGAACGCGGCTAAGCCGCACAACTCGATAGGAGACTTATAATGATGAACAAAACCAATAAGGTAGCTCTGGTGACGGGCGCCTCACGCGGGATCGGCGCTGCGGTTGCTGAACGCCTCGCCCGGGACGGCTTCACCGTCGTCGTCAACTACTCAGGCGACGCCAGGCCCGCCCAGGCAGTGGCCGACAGGATCGAGGCCGCCGGCGGCCGGGCGCTGACCGCGAAGGCCGATGTCAGCGATGCCAGTGCTGTGCGCGGCATGTTCGACGCTGCGGAAGCGGCGTTCGGCGGCGTCGACCTGCTGGTCAACAATGCCGGCATCATGAAGCTCGGCAGGATCGCCGACAGCGACGATGCGGCCTTCGACCAGCAGGTCGCGGTCAACCTGAAGGGCAGCTTCAACACCATGCGCGAGGCGGCGCACCGGCTGCGCAATGGCGGACGCATCGTGAACTTCTCGACCAGCGTCGTCGGCACCAGGCTCGAGACCTACGGCATTTATGTCGCGACCAAGGCCGCGATCGAGGCGCTGACATCGATCCTGTCCAAGGAATTGCGCGGCCGCGGCATCACCGTGAACGCGGTCGCGCCCGGCCCGACCGCGACCGATCTGTTCCTCAACGGCAAGTCGGACGAGCTGATTGACCGCTTCGCCAAGATGGTCCCGCTGGAGCGGCTCGGCATGCCTGGCGACATCGCGAACGTCGTGTCTTTCCTCGCCGGTCCCGACGGCTCCTGGATCAACGGCCAGACCCTGCGCGCCAATGGCGGCCTGGTCTGACGCCTTCGCACCTTCAACCCAACCTTCGTTCAATCCGTCATCACAAGGAAACGTGTCATGAAACAGGTCATCGTCATCACCGGCGCCTCGAGCGGCTTCGGCCGCCTCACCGCCAACGCGCTCGCCAGGGCCGGCCACATCGTCTACGCCTCGATGCGCCACACCACCGGCCGCAATGCCGCCGCGGTCGCCGATATCGAGGAGTTCGCCAGGGACAACAACGTCGATCTGCGTGCGCTCGAGCTCGATGTCGGCTCGCAGGCGTCGGTCGACAAGGCGATTGCGCAGATCGTCGCCGAAGAAGGCCGCCTCGACGTCGTCATGCACAATGCCGGCCACATGGTGTTCGGTCCGGCTGAGGCGTTCACGCCCGAGCAGCTCGGCGACCTGTACGACGTCAATGTGCTCTCGACCCAGCGCGTCAATCGCGCGGCGCTGCCGCAGTTGCGCAAGCAGGGCAGGGGACTTGTGGTCTGGGTATCGAGCAGCAGCTCGGCTGGCGGTACGCCGCCCTATCTCGCGCCGTACTTCGCGGCGAAGGCCGGCATGGATGCAATGGCCGTGATCTATGCCCGCGAGCTGTCGCGCTGGGGCATCGAGACCTCGATCATCGTGCCCGGCGCCTTCACCGGCGGCACCAATCACTTCGCGCATTCCGGCCGTCCCGCCGACCAGGCGCGTGTCGCCGAATATGAGGCGGGTCCCTATGCCGGCTTCGGCGAGGAGATCATGAAGGCGTTCGCGGCGATCATGCCTGAAGATGCCGACGCGTCTTCCGTCGCGGACGCCATCGTTGAGGTCGTCGACATGCCGTTCGGCAAGCGGCCGTTCCGCGTCCACATCGATCCGACCCAGGACGGTGCCGAAGTCGCATTCGGCGTGATCGACCGGGTCCGCAACGAGATGCTGCACCGGGTCGGCTTCTCCGACCTGCTCAAGCCGCGGGTGAATCAGTAGGCATGCTCTATCCACGTCATTGCGAGCAAACCACAAGTGGCGGCATGGATTGCTTCGTCGCTTCGCTCCTCGCAATGACGGAGGAGACGACCGTTGGTCTCATCCGCCGTTCAGCCACCGAAGAATCTCCGCATTGATCTCGCGCGGATAGGTGTGGCTGAGGTCGTCGATCTCGCGATAGGTCACCCTGGCGCCGGCGGCCGACAGCAAGCCTTGCGTCTGCCGCGCGGTCTGCACCGGAAACATCCAATCCTGCCGGCCATGGGTGATGAAGACCGGCAAGCCGGGCAGCCGCTGCGCATCGGCCATGTCAGCCATCAGCGGATGGAAGGTGGCCGCGACGGGTGCCAGATGCGTGAAGCGCGATGTGCCGTCGAGCCCGGCCACATAGCTGAACGTGCCGCCGTCGCTCATGCCGGTCAACAGCATGCGGGTCTCGTCGACGCGCCAGCGCGCACGCACCTGGTCGATGATGCGGTTGAGGTTCGGCGTGTCGGTGTCGTCGCCCATCAGCGCCCAGGTCTGGCCGGTCGCGGTCGGCGCCACCAGGATCGCGCCGCGGCTGCGCGCGTCGCGCAGCCAGCTCCACAGGAAGCCGCGGCCGTTGCCGCTGCCGCCATGCAGCGCCATCACCAGCGGCCAGGCCCGATCCGGTGTGTAATATTCCGGCACATACATCGAGAAGCCGCCGCGGTTGCCCGGCTCGTTGCGCTCATGGAAGATGCCGGTGTCGGCGTTGGGCGTCGCCGCGAGCTTCGTCTGCAGATCTGCGTCCTCGCGGAGATCTGACGCAATGAAGAAGTGGCTTACCGGCTGCAGCTCGGTCAGCGGATAGAGCGCTTCCTGTGCGCGCGGCAGATAGCGCAGCGCGCGGAATACGCTGACCAGATCGCCTTCGCCGTTCTGCACCGCGCGTAAGCCCGCATAGCCGGCGAGCGCCGCATCGATCGCAGCCCCGAGCGCTACCTTGATATGCGCGAACTTCTCCGGCCAATCGGCAAGCCGCGGCTGCACCGCCTGCAGCGCCTCCTCGGGCTCGCCCGCGATCTGCATCACGCGATCGAAGTCCGGCGGGTTGAGATTGCGCGCGACAAAGGAGAGCGATTCCAGCGTCTGCAACAGCGGCGGCAGCACGGCCACGATGTCGTCAACCACGGCCTCGCTCATCGTTGCTGCCTCTTCCTTTTTTGTTTCAGTGCAGCCGCGGCGACTTCAACAGCTTCATGCGGTCGATCGAGGTCAGCGTGACGTCGAAGGTGACGCCCTCGTGATAGACGGTCAGCGGCACGTCGACGCCGGCCGCGCCGAGCGACCAGAGCTTGCGATAGAAGGCGGTTTGGCTCGTCACCTTGTCGCCGGCGACCGCGAGGATCACGTCGCCGGTCCTCAGCTCGCCGCGCGCCGCGGGTCCCTTGCTGGCGACGCCGACCACTACGAGGCGGTTATCGATCTCGGTCGTATACATGCCGAGCCACGGCCGCGCCGGCTTGTCGACGCGTCCGAACTTGCGCAGGTCGCTCAGCACCGGCTTGAGCAGGTCGATCGGCACGATCATGTTGACATGCTCGGCGCGGCTCGAGCGCTCGCGTTCGAGCTGCAGCGAGCCGATGCCGATCAGCTCGCCGGCATTGTTGATCAGTCCGGTGCCGCCCCAGTTCGGATGCGACGGATAGGTGAAGATCGCCTCGTCGAGCAGATATTCCCAGTAGCCCGCGAATTCCTGCTTGGCCGCGATCTGGCTTGCGACCGAGCGGGTGCGGCCGCCGGCGCCGCCGAGCACCACATTGTCGCCGACCTGCGTCGCCGCTGACGAGCCGATCGTCAGCGGATCAATATCGAGCTTTCCGAGCGCCTGAACCAGGCCGAAGCCGGATTCGAAATCGAAGCCGAGCGCATGCCCCTCGACCGCGCGGCCATCGCCGAGATGCAGCCAGACCGTGGCGGCTTCGGTGATCAGATAGCCGATCGTCAGCACCAGCCCGTCGTCGATCAGCACGCCGTTGCCGACGCGCTCGGTGCCGAGCGTCTCGGCGCTGAAGGCATCCGGCGGAATGATCGAATGCAGCCCGACTACACTCATCAGCGCGCGATCGAGATCATAGCGGTAATCTTCGGGGCGGGGCTGAAAGGCCGCGGGCACTTTCCATTCGGTCGTGGAGGGCATCTGGGATCTCCTGGCGTGCAGGGCGCTGGAACCTCAAGGTAATCCGAGGTTCTGCCGGCAGGGAAGATGGAATGATATACCCTGCGCGGGTGCCTGCACAGCTCATGTGGCGTGCAGACCTGCTCCTCGCAAGATAGAATGAGCCTATTCGCTTTTTGCTGCCGCGCGCGCCGGCATGATGCGGAAAGCGCGGTTGTCCTTGATCCATGCGGCGCGCTCGTCGCGCAACATGGTGCGGCGGACTTTTCCGGAATCGTCGCGCGGCGCGGTGCCGACGCGCTCGAAACTTTCCGGATGCTTGTAGCGGCTGAGCCGGTCCTTCAGGAAATCGCCCATGCCGTCGGCGATCTCTTGCGCATCGGCGCTGTCGGCGAGCTCGAGGATCGCATGCACGCGCTGACCGAATTCCGGATCTGGCAATCCGACCACGACGCAGGAGCGCACCTCTGGATGTTCGCTCACCGCGGCCTCGACCTCGGCCGGATAGATGTTGGCGCCGCCGCGCAGTACCATGTCGGCGAGCCGGTCGCCGAGATAGAGATAGCCGTCGTCATCGAGTCGGCCGATGTCGCCGAGCGACTCCCAACCGTCCGGCCGCCGCTTCGGCGTCGCGCCGAGATAGTGATAGGTGGAGCCGGCGCCGTCATTGGGCAGGAAATAGATCTCGCCGGTCTCGCCCGGTGCGACGTCGTTGCCGTCCTCGCCGATGATGCGCAAGCGCGCGGTCTCGCCGATCTTGCCGACCGAGCCCTTGTGCGCCATCCACTCGACGCCCGAGATCACGCAGGCGCCCTGCCGCTCGGTGCCGCCATAGAGCTCCCAGATCCGTTCCGGCCTGAGCCATTCGATCCACTTCTCCTTCAGCCAGGGCGGCATCGGCGCCGCCATGTGAAACACGATTCTTAGGCTGGAGACGTCGTAGCGGTTGCGCACCTCGTCGGGCAGCGCCCAGATCCGGTGCATCATGGTCGGCACGAAGTTGACCCATTGCACGCGCTCGCGCTCGATCAGCTTTAGCGTCTCCTCGGCGTCGAACTTCACCATGCCGGTCAGCCGCCCGCCGCCGAACAACGCAAAGTGCGAGAGGATGAACGGCGCGTTGTGATAGAGCGGCCCAGGATTGAGCAGCGAGGTGTCACGCGCAATGCCTAGCGTCGCCTCCGCAGCCGTATCGATCACAGCGGGGTTGTGATCGAGGATCACCTTCGGCCGTCCGGTCGAGCCGCCGCTCGTCATCGCCTTCCAGTAGCGCGCGACCGGTGCATCGAGCGGCTCCTCGGAAAATCCCTCCGGCACAAAATTCACCGGCAGCGAATTCGGCGCGTTCCAGTCGGCCTCGCCGCCGACCACCAGCGCCGGCTTCAGGATGTCGAGCACCGCGGCAGCTTCGCCGCGCGGCAGCCGCCACGACAGCGATGTCGGCGTCGCGCCGCATTTCCACACCGCAAAGCTGGTCTCGAAGAACGCATTGCTGTTGGGCAGCCCGATCGCGACGAAGTCGCCGGGCTTGACGCCCTTGGCGGCGAAGGCGCGCGCCCGCGCATTGGCTCGGCGCTCGAGCTCAAGCCAGGTCAGCGTATCCGCGCCGTGACTGACGGCGATCGCATCGGCGGGCTTGCGTCCGGCATACCAGCGCGGCACGTCGGCTAAGGGGATCAGCATGGGTCGTTTCCGTCAGAGGGGGCGGCTTGAAGCGCTCTTGTTGCAGGATGTGGCCAAAGCCACGGCGGCCACTTCACCAACAGTGCGGTCTCCGTGTCAAGCCGACGGCTGCGGATGTGGCCGGTATCCCGCTGATGGAATTGTAGAATCCCTGTTTGATAAAAGCCGGATCAAGATTCCGGTAAAGTTCAAGCGATCGCGCTAAGCCGGACTTTACGGGGCGACGGCATTGTGGCCCGTGCGGTTGTGTGCCGCGCTTGTCGGTCGACCTGCGCGGTCTCCAAAGTCTTCAAGGACGAGACGACGATGGCGAGCAATGGAGCACGGATCAAGGTCAGTCGCGAGCCGCGGCGCCAGCTCAACAACCGTGCGGCGTGGATCACGATCGATGACGGCGTGACCGAGCACGCTTGCGCGGTGGTCGACATCTCGCCCGGCGGCGCCAAGATCACCACCGAGGTCGAGTTCGAGGTGAAGGACCGTCTTGCGCTGACGCTGCTCGCCGATCATGCCAAGCGCTACCCTTGCGAGGTGGTCTGGCGTCGCGGCAAGACCTACGGGCTCAAATTCGTGACTGATCAAGCTGAGCCGGACGAACCGGCCGCGGAGCCGGCCGGCGCGGTGTAGCCGAAAGGCTTTGCCGCCGGGCGGCGGGCTCGATGCGGCTGGCGGCGCGAAAACGTGGGCTGCGTCAGTGCTTCACGTAAAGGGCCTCATCCGTTCCCGTGTATTCCTCGGTCCAACCTCTCTTGTCCACGAGGTATCTCCTGAGAGGTTCGTGCACCTTCACCCAGAGCACCGTATCGATCTTGTATTTGTCGAGGACGGCGTCCCAAGCGGCCTCATCGATCTCCCATTTGATCAGACTGAAATAGTCGCGCAGCAGCTCGTCGGGATAGGCGGTGGCTGACCGACCATCGATGAACACGGGGACCGCACCACGTGTGTAGAAGATCAAAAGTCCACCGACGTTCCAGTGGTTCAGAAGCCGTGCGTGCGGAAAATGTGTTTCAAGATAGCGCGCATCCTGCTTTGACAGCAGCTGCGGAAGTGCGAGAGCCGGTTTGACGTACATCAGCGTCAGCGGCAGAGCGCACATTCCAATGATGCCCGCAACCAACAACGAGCTTTGGACCTTGAGATCATTCAGGTGCTTGGGCAGCAGCCGATCTATGTGAAGCGCCAGCGGTACCGTTGCGAACATGAAGAAGAACGACATGTACCTGTATTGATAAAATCCCAGAAGCAAGAACAGCCAGGACAGCAGCCGCGACTCCAGAGCAGCCGGCGAAGAAGTTGGGTGGCGGAGCTCAAATGCAGCAAACATGGCGATATAGACGATGCCGGCAATGCTTCCTGGCATGGTGAAGTTCGCTGAATAAGACCACCATTCGGTGATGTGCGCCTGCGCAAAGTGGCCCAGCGTGGTCGCGACGCCTTCGTAGATATGCCAGCCAAGAGGATTGACGAGTACTGCGACGAGGCAGCCGGCTGTCGCGAAACTGTAGATCCTAAGACCTGCCCAGTCGCGCCTGAGCACGGATGCGGCGCCAAAAATGCCAATGATGGGAAGCCCGAGCATAAACCCGCCATGCAGATTGACCCAAAGAACCATCGTCACGGGCAGCAAAAACCATCTCGTTCTCTTCAAGCATTCTGCGTAGAAAATGACGCAGAACAACATGGTGGCGATGTTTGGCGAAGCGGTGAGATAGGAATTCGGGGCGGTCGCAAAAGCGGGGTAAAGCAGGCACGCGGGGAAAACGGAAATACAAACCGCAAGTGTTGAGGCGCCGCTGCTCAGGGAGAAAGATGTAAGATATCCGGCGATGACGGCACCACATGCAACGACCGACAATGTGAGACCGGCAAATCCCGTGTATTGAAACACCACGCTGGCGATCACGTCCCAGAGCCAGGAAAGGTTATACCATTGCCTGTTTCCGAGGGTGAACGACCATGGATCCTGGAAGGGGATACTGCCACGGTCTCTTATCAGGTCTCCGGCGGCCAGGTGCCATCCCAGATCAAGGTGGCCAAGCAGGATCGGCCCGTTTGACAGGTAGTACACACATGCGAATGCGATCAGGAAGATATAGATTCCGAACTTCTCAAGCTTGATCGTTCTTGGCTCTCGATCAGGCTTGGTGCCGTTCCAAGCCGCCAGCGCGTCCATGAATGAGACCCCACGATCAAGGCGAGCCGCCAGCGGGCCCTGCATGCTTTGTGTTTGCCTAGCAAACAATCGCTTTAGGACACGCCCGCTAAAGTAGAGTTAATGTCGGCCGAGCAATTCGATGGCTGCCCGACGCCCGTATGGAACTCGCGCCGCACGACCGTCGCAGGAGGATGGTGCGAGGCGCCGGCCCGGCTGCGCCGGAAGCGCAAGACCGCCAACACCGCCGGAGGAAGCTACGCGGCCGGTCACGGTCAGCGGCGATAGCGCAGTGCCTCGATCAGCAACGCGAAGGCCGGAGAGGACTGCCGCCGGCTCGGGTAGTAGAGGTGATAGCCGGGAAACGGCGCGCACCAATCGTCGAGCACCTGGACCAGCTGTCCCTTGGCGAGCTGTGCGCGCACCTGATCCTCGGCGATATAGGCAAGCCCCAGTCCGGCCAGCGCCGCCTTGATCCGCAGTGGGGTGCTGTTGAACACCAATTGTCCGTCGACGCGGACCTTGAGCGGGCGGCCGCGCCGCTCGAACTCCCAGGCATAGATGCCGCCATGGGTCGGCAAGCGGATGTTGATGCAGGCATGCTGCGTCAGATCCTGCGGCCGTTTCGGGCGCTCCCGCTGCTTGAAATAGGACGGTGCGCCGACCACGACCATGCGGAAATCCGGCCCGATCCGTACAGCGATCATGTCCTTTGCGAGCTGTTCGCCGAGGCGAACGCCGGCGTCGAAGCGCTCCGCGACGATGTTCGCGAGCCCGTTGTCGACGCTCAACTCCACCTTGATGTCGGGATAGCACGGCAGGAACTCGGCCAACGCCGGCCACAGGATCGTCTCGGCCGCGTGCTCGCCGGCATTGATACGGATGGTGCCGGCAGGTTTCTCGCGCAAGGCGCTCAACGCGGCGAGCTCGGCCTCGATCTCCTCGAAGCGCGGGCCGATGCCCTGCAGCAGCCGTTCGCCGGCTGCGGTGGGCGCGACGCTGCGCGTGGTGCGGGTCAAGAGCCGCACGCCGAGCCGTTCCTCCAGCGCGCGCATGGTGTGGCTGAGTGCCGATTGCGACACACCGAGCCGCGCGGCGGCGCGGGTGAAGCTGCGCTCGCGCGCGACGGCGAGGAAGGCGATCAGGTCATTGACGTCATGCCGTGGCATTCATGAATCCTGCTCATAAGTCCATTCCGATTTTTACGTCTAATGGCGCGCCGGTGCACGCCCTAAATCCCGCTGCGACGAATTCCAGTCATCGATGCGGAGAGACAGCATGCAGAAACGCAAACTCGGTAACAGCAATCTGGAAGTATCGGCGATCGGCCTGGGCTGCATGGGCCTGAGCTTCGCCTATGGCCCGGCGCTCGAGAAGGCGCAGGGCATCGCGGTGCTTCGCGGCGCGGTCGAGCGCGGCATCACCTTCTTCGACACCGCCGAGGTTTATGGCCCCTTCGTCAACGAGGAACTGGTCGGCGAGGCGCTGGCGCCGGTCCGCAACGAGGTCGTGATCGCGACCAAGTTCGGCTTCGATATCGGCTCCATGGCCGAGCGGCACCGGTCGCTGAACAGCCGGCCCGAGCACATCAGGGCGGTGGCGGATGCCTCGCTGAAACGGCTCAACATCGACGTCATCGACCTGTTCTATCAGCATCGCGTCGATCCGGACGTGCCGATCGAGGACGTCGCCGGTACCGTGAAGGACCTGATTGCCGCGGGCAAGGTCCGTCATTTCGGCCTGTCGGAGGCGGGCGTGCAGACCATCCGCCGCGCCCATGCGGTGCAGAAGGTCACGGCATTGCAGAGCGAATATTCATTGTGGGAACGCGGGCCGGAAGCAGAGATCCTGCCGGTGCTGGAAGAACTCGGCATCGGCTTCGTGCCGTATAGCCCGCTCGGCCGAGGTTTTCTCACCGGCACGATCAATGCGTCTACGACGTTCGCGAGCGACGACTTCCGCAACCTCGTGCCGCGTTTTTCGCCGGAAGCCCGCCGCGCCAATCAGGCACTGGTCGATCAGCTCGGCAGGATCGCGGTCGGCAAGGGCGCGACGCCGGCCCAGATCGCGCTGGCCTGGCTGCTGGCGCAGAAGCCGTGGATCGTGCCGATCCCGGGCACCACGAAGCTCAATCGGCTCAAGGAAAACATCGGCGCCGCGCGTGTCGAACTCACCGCTGCCGATCTGGCTGACATCGGTAAGGCCATTGCCGCGATCGAGGTCCAGGGCGCGCGCTATCCGGAGCAATTGCTCGGGATGGTTGGCCGCTGAGGCGTCGTCGAGAATGACGGTAAGGTGAGCACTCGGTTCAGAACCCTCCCCGCCGGTGGTTCCCTCGCGCGCGTGCTACTGAGTTGCCCGACGTGGCAAGCCACCACGGCGAAAATATTTCGCTTTATCAGAAGTGCAACTCAGCGTATGGTCTGCCCGTCTCACCCGATCGAGGGGCGCTTCGCGGTCGTCACGAACGCGGTGTGAGATGCGGTGGACGCTGATGTCACGACCGACGAAGCGTGACTGAGGCGGACGGTGAAGTCGTGTGGTCCTGACGCCCTAGTGGTAGGTGTCTTTTCGCATTGCGCGATGCGCGTTGCGAAGGCGGTGACAAACAAGCCCAGTCTCGCCGGGGAGAGCGCGAAGTAAGCCGTAACCCATCGCGCAGGGAAAGCCGGGTTGCTCCGGTTACACCTGTGGTCCTACCCCCGAGCTTTCTACCCTTTGCTCGGGGCCCATGGGTGCGATCGGCACCCGGCTTTCCCTGCGCCCTCTGTTCAAGAGCGGCGGAACGCGATGCAAAACTTCGGACAGATCATGTCGCGAGAATGCGAATGTATGACTCTCGATGCCGCAACAAATTCGGTGTCGTCCCTGCGGAAGCAGGGACCCACAACCACGAATGGCTATTGTTGGGCGGCGTGGCAATGACGAGTCCCGTTCACGATATCCGCCGCGGAGTATGGGTCCCTGCTTCCGCAGGGACGACGGGTGGTTGGTGCCTCGCAACCTGCCTCACGGCGCCCACGCCATCTTCAGCACCTGCCGTCCCGAGGTCGGGTTGACGTCTTCGCCTGCATGCACAAAGCCGTTGCGTTCGTAGAAGCGGATGGCGCGGGCGTTGTCCTTGTTGACCAGCAGCGTGACGCCATCGGGCGACAGGCGCTTGGCTTCATCGGCCAGCGCGCTTGCCAGCGGCGAGCCCCAGCGAGCGGGATCGACCACGAGCTGGTCGAGATAACCGGTCTCGTCGATGGTGACGAAGCCGGCCAGGGAGCCTTCCTGTTCCGCGACGACGATCGCGGCATTCGCTACCAGTTCGTTGCGCCACCGCTCGCGCCACCATTCCACCCGCGCGTTGAAATCGATCGACGGATAGGCCTGCTGCCAGGTCAGCCGCCACAACTCGATGGCGGCGTCCTCATCCGCGGCACGGTAGGGACGGAGTTGGAAGATGTTTGTCATGCAAAGGCAGTCATGCCCGGGCTTGACCCAGGCATCCATCTACTTCGAACGACTCCTCTCAGATGGATTGCCGGGTCAAGCCCGGGCATGACGACTGGTTGGCCAGGCGCCATTGTCCTAGCGCTCCGTCAGCTTCAGCTCGATGCGGCGGTTGCGCTTGTAGGCCTCTTCGGTCTGCGCGGTGTCGAGCGGCTGGAATTCGGCGAAGCCGGCGGCGACCAGGCGCTGCGCCGGCACGCCGAGCGAGACCAGGTATTGCACCACCGAGATCGCGCGCGCGGAGGACAATTCCCAGTTCGACTTGAACAGCGGGCTGTTGATCGGCCGCACGTCGGTGTGGCCGTCGACGCGCAGCACCCAGGCGATCTCGGCCGGGATCTGCTTGTCCAGATCGATCAAGGCGCTCGCCACCGTCTCGAGCTCGGTCTTGCCTTCCGGCAGCAGCGTCGCCTGGCCGGTGTCGAAGAACACTTCGGATTGGAACACGAAGCGGTCGCCGACGATGCGGATATCGGGGCGGTTGCCGAGGATCGCGCGCAGCCGGCCGAAGAATTCCGAGCGGTATTTCGACAGTTCCTGCACCCGCTGCGCCAGCGCGACGTTGAGGCGCTGGCCGAGATCGGCGATCCGGCTCTGCGATTCCTTGTCGCGCTTCTCGGAGGCGTCGAGCGCCTCCTCGAGCGCGGCGAGCTGGCGGCGCAGCGCGCTGATCTGCTGGTTCAGCACCTCGATCTGCGCCAGCGCGCGCGACGACACGCTCTTCTCGGACTCCAGCGCCTTGTTGAGCTCGTTGGCGCGGCCCTGCGCGTCATTGCCGGAATTGGCGAGCCCCTCATAGAGCCCTTTCATGCGATCGCGCTCGCCTTCCGCGGAGGCGAGGCCGGCGCGCAGCTGCGACACCTGGTCGTCGAGCGTCAGCTTAGAGAGCTTCTCCAGCGACAGGAGGTCGTTGAGCTGCGCGATCTTGGCGGTGAGCTGCTCCAGTGCCTTGTCCTTGCCGGTGACCTCCTGCGACAGGAAGAACTGCACGACGAGGAACACCGACAGCAGGAACACGATCGACAGCACCAGCGTCGACAACGCGTCGACAAAGCCGGGCCAGTAGTTGAAGCCGGATTCGCTGCGGCGCGAGCGGGCGAGGGCCATGGTTTTCTCCTTGGGCTTGCTCCCCGGTTAGTTCTTTTCGGGCTGGCGAGCGAGGCGCTCGAGCAGCCGCTTGATTTCGCGGTTCTGCTCGCCCTGGCCATCGGCCCATTCGCGGATCATCTGCTGCTCGGTGCGCATGTGCGCGACCAGCCCCTGGATCGCCTCGGCAAGATTGGCCATCGCGGCTGTGGTGCTGCGGCCGCCCCCGCCTTCCTCGACCGTGGCGCGCAACCGCTCGATCGCGCCCTGCAGGTCGGCGCCGCCGGTGCCGACACCCTCGCCGGAAATGCCGCGCACGGTGGTGGCGAGCCAGTCCTCGAGATCGGTGTAGAAGCGGTTCTGGGCCTGGCTCGATTGCAGGTCGAGGAAGCCGAGGATCAGCGAGCCGGCGAGGCCGAACAGCGAGGACGAGAACGAGATGCCCATGCCGCCGAGCGGGGCGGCGAGGCCCTCCTTCAGCGTGTCGAACAGCGCGCCGGCGTCGCCGCCGACCTTGAGCCCGTCGATCACCTTGCCGACCGAGCCCACCGTCTCGATCAGGCCCCAGAAGGTGCCGAGCAGGCCGAGGAACACCAGGAGGCCGGTCATGTAACGCGAGATGTCGCGGGCTTCATCCAGCCGGGTTGCGATCGAATCGAGCAGATGCCGCATGGTCTGCTGCGAGATCGACATCCGCCCGGTGCGCTCGCCGCCGAGAATCGCGGCCATCGGCGCAAGCAGCGTCGGACGGCGCTCGATCGCAAGGCCGGGATCGGCGATGCGGAAGTTATTGACCCAGGCGACCTCGGGATAGAGCCGGATCACCTGGCGGAACGCGAGGATGACGCCGATCAGCAGCACCGCGCCGATCAGGGCGTTCAGCCCGGGATTGGCGAAGAAAGCGGTGACGATCTGCTTGTACAGCACGACCCCGACCAGGCCGCAGAGCACCAGGAACACCAGCATCCGCACCAGGAAGATCCTGGGCGAGGACAGCTTGCTCAGTTCGATCTCCATGTCGGAGCGGGAAGGGGGCATTGCCGGATCATCCGTTCGCGAAGGCCGCATCTGCCAGCAATATGGCACAGCGGCGGAGTGAGGAAAGCCGAATCCAAGGGCGGATGGCAGAACCTTGGGTTGAGACCGGGCAGACTGTTGCCGCTTTGCGCAGCTTTATGGCCAACGTTTGCGCAGGTGCCCGGTCGCACGCGTAGATCGGGTGACGAGACCGGGCTGCATGCATCGCTGGGGCGGCGCGCGCCGCGCGGTGATTCGGCCGGATCGCCGCATGATGTTGCGAGCTGCGGCATTCCTGCGCAGGCAAAATGGCGCGTTCCCGCTCACGCAGTCCTTAATGCATTCCCATAGCCTGCGATGGAACCCGCTCACAATGCAGTGAGTCGATAAAAGATGCCGCGAAATCAGGGCGATAGCGTTCTGTGACAATGAGCCGCCGAAAAACGCATTGCGTTGCAGCAAGCAGATTTTATTTTCACCGCAGCAACGCGAGCGCTGTCGCCGTGACACCGCCGTTCGTTTGTTCGAACCTTTCGGGGGCGATCATCTCAATGTCTGGACTTCGCGCGCAATCGGCATGCATTGCTCTGATGCTGGCCGTGACGGCGCCATTGCTTGCCAGCTGCGACGAGCCGAACACCGCAACCGCCGCCGTGCAAGCACCCGAGCCGGACGTCAGTGTCGTCACCGTGAAGCCGCAAGCGCGCGCGATGGTGCGCGAGCTGCCGGGCCGCATCGCGCCGACCCGTGTCTCCGAGGTGCGCCCGCGCGTCTCGGGTATCATCGTCAATCGCATGTTCCATCAGGGCAGCGAGGTGAAGGTCGGCGATCCCTTGTACCAGATCGATCCGCGCCCGTTCGAAGTCGAATTGCAGTCGACCGAGGCCGCGCTGGCGCGCGCCAAGGCAGTGCAGGAGCAAGCCGCGCTGCAGGCCCGCCGTATCGCCACCTTGACCAGCCAGCGCGCGGCGCCGGAAGCCGAGAACGAAAAGGCGATCGCAACGCTGAAGCAGGCAGAGGCCGACGTACAGGGCCGCGAGGCAGAGGTCGCGCGTGCGAAACTCAATCTCGATTATGCCACGATCCGCGCGCCGATCGATGGCACCATCGGTGCTGCGCTCGTCAGCGAGGGCGCGCTTGTGGTGCAGAACGACGCCGCGAGCCTTGCGACCATCCAGCAGCTCGATCCGATCTATGCCGACTTCCAGCAGTCGGTGACCGAGATGAACCAGCTCCGCCGCGCCTTCGAGAGCGGCGACCTCGACCGTATCGCGCCCGACGCGCTGAAAGTGCGTCTCGTGCTCGACGACGGCTCGATCTATCCGGTGCCGGGCAAGCTATTGTTCTCCGACGCCAAGGTCGATGCCTATACCGGGCAGGTGACCCTGCGCGGCGAGTTTCCGAATCCGCATCGCATCCTGCTGCCGGGCATGTATGTCCGCGTGCTGATCGAGCAGGGCATCGACAGCGACGCGATCGCCGTGCCGCAGCAGGCGATCCAGCGCAATGGCGGCGGCGGCAGCGAGGTGTTCGTCGTCAAGGACGACAATCACGTCGCGGTGCAGCCGGTGCGCACCGGCTCGTTGCAGGGCGGTTCCTGGTTCGTGACCGAAGGCCTCAAGGCCGGCGACAAGGTCGTCGTCGAGGGCTTCCAGAAATTCGCCGCCGGCGACAAGGTGCGGCCGCTGGCCTGGCGTGAGATCGACGCTGCAGCGGCATCGGATTCGCAGCAGACCGCGCACGCGGTGCGGTGATCCGACATGCCCGCCTTCTTCATCGACAGGCCGATCTTCGCCTGGGTGGTCGCGCTGTTCATCTGTCTGATCGGCGCGATCTCGATTCCGCTACTCGCGGTGGCGCAATACCCGATCATCGCGCCGCCCTCGATCTCGATCTCGACCAGCTATCCCGGCGCGTCGCCGGAGAACCTGTACAACAGCGTGACGCGGCTGATCGAGGAGGAGCTCAACGGCGCCGCCAACATCCTGAACTTCGAATCGACCTCCGACTCGCTCGGCCAGGTCGAGATCATCGCCAACTTCAAGCCGGGCACCGACACCAGCCAGGCCTCGGTCGAGGTGCAGAACCGTCTCAAGCGCGTCGAGGCGCGGCTGCCACGCGCCGTGATCCAGCAGGGCATCCTGGTCGAGGAAGCGTCATCCGCGGTGCTGCAGATCATCACGTTGAATTCGACCGACGGCAGCCTCGACGAGGTCGGCCTCGGCGACTTCATGATCCGCAACGTGCTGGGCGAGGTGCGCCGTATTCCCGGCGTCGGCCGCGCCACGCTCTATTCGACCGAGCGCAGCCTGCGCATCTGGATCGATCCGGCCAAGCTGGTCGGCTACGGCCTGTCCGTCGACGACGTCAACAAGGCGATCACGGCGCAGAACGCCCAGGTCGCCTCCGGCAGCATCGGCGCCGAGCCGAGCACCGACACGCAGAAGATTTCCGCGCTGGTGCTGGTGAAGGGCCAGCTCTCCTCGCCCGACGAGTTCGGCGCCATCATCCTGCGTGCCAATGCCGACGGCTCGACGGTCCGCCTGCGCGACGTCGCGCGGATCGAGATCGGCGGTCTCAGCTATCAGTTCAATACGCGCCTCGACGGCAAGCCGACTGCCGGTCTCTCGGTGCTGCTGTCGCCGAAGGGCAACGCGCTGGCGACCGCGAGCGCCGTCGAAGCCAAGATGAAGGAGCTGTCGCGCTTCTTCCCGGCCAATATCTCTTACGAGATCCCCTACAACATCACGCCGGTGGTCGAGGCATCGATCAAGAAGGTGCTGATGACGCTGGTCGAGGCGGTGGTGCTGGTGTTCATCGTGATGTTCCTGTTCCTGCAGAACATCCGCTACACCATCATTCCGACCATCGTGGTTCCGGTGGCGCTGCTCGGCGCCTGCGCCACGCTGATGATCGCGGGCTTCTCGATCAACATGCTGACCATGTTCGGCATGGTGCTGGCGGTCGGCATCCTCGTCGACGACGCCATCGTCGTGGTCGAGAACGTCGAGCGCATCATGGCCGAGGAGGGCCTGCCGCCGAAGGAAGCCACCAGGAAGGCGATGTCGCAGATATCAGGCGCCATCATCGGCATCACGCTGGTGCTGATGGCGGTGTTCGTGCCGATGGCGTTCTTCCCTGGCTCGGTCGGTATCATCTACCGCCAGTTCTCGGTCACCATGGTGGCGGCGATCGCGTTCTCCGCGCTGCTCGCGCTATCGCTGACGCCGGCGCTGTGCGCGACGCTGCTCAAGCCGGTCGAGAAGGGCCACGGCCATGCCCGCAAGGGCGTGTTCGGAGCCTTCAACCGCGTGCTCGACACCAGCCGTGCTGGCTATGTCCGTACGGTGCAGGCCGGGCTGAAGCGCACCGGCCGCCTGATGCTGATCTATCTCGTGCTGTTCGCAGGCGTCGCCTACGGGTTCGTGCGGCTGCCCGGCGGCTTCCTGCCGGTCGACGATCAGGGCTTCATCACGACCGACGTGCAGACGCCGTCGGAGTCGTCCTATGCGCGCACCGAAGCTGCGGTCGAGCAGGTCGAGAAGTACCTGAAGGATCGCGCCGGCATCGAGAACGTGACGTTCCTTACCGGCTTCAGCTTCCTCGGCCAGGGCATGAACACCGCGCAGGCGTTCATCACGCTGAAAGACTGGTCGGAGCGCGGACCGAAGGATTCCGCCGCCGCCATCGTTGCCGACATCAACCGCGAGCTGTCGTCGATCCGCGACGCCAGGATCTCGGCGCTGCAGCCGCCGCCGATCGACAACCTCGGCAACTCCTCGGGCTTTTCGTTCCGCCTGCAGGACCGCGGCCAGAAGGGCTATACGGCGCTGATCGCAGCGTCCGACCGCCTGATCGCGGAGGCCAATGCCAGCCCGATCCTGCAGAAGGTCTATGTCGAGGGCCTGCCGCCGGCGCCGCAGGTCAATCTGATGATCGACCGCGAGAAGGCGGGCGCGTTCGGGCTCACCTTCGAGGACATCAACAACACGATCTCGACCAATCTCGGCTCGAACTACATCAATGACTTCCCGAACCGCGGGCGCATGCAGCGCGTCATCGTGCAGGCCGACAAGACCAGCCGCATGAACGCGGACGACATCCTCAATTACAACGTCAAGAACAGCCGTGGGCAATTGGTGCCGTTCTCGGCCTTCGCCACCATCGAGTGGTCGAAGGGACCCACTCAAATTGCGGGCTTCAACTATTATCCGGCGGTGCGCATTTCCGGCGAGGCGAAGCCGGGCTTCACCTCGGGCGATGCGATCTCAGAGATGGAGCGGCTCGCCGACAAGCTGCCGCGCGGCTTCGGCTATGAATGGACCGGCCAGTCGTTGCAGGAGAAGCTGTCGGGCTCGCAGGCGCCGTTCCTGCTCGCGCTGTCGGTGCTGGTGGTGTTCCTCTTGCTCGCGGCGCTCTATGAGAGCTGGACCATTCCGCTCGCGGTGCTGCTCACCATTCCGCTAGGCATTCTCGGCGCCGTGGTGGCGGCGACGCTGCGCGGGCTATCCAACGACGTCTATTTTACCGTCGGCCTGATCACCATCATCGGCCTTGCCGCCAAGGACGCGATCCTGATCATCGAGTTCGCCAAGGATCTGCGCGCGCAGGGCAAGCCGCTGGTCGAGGCGACCATCGAGGCGTGCAGTCTCAGATTCCGCCCGATCCTGATGACTGGTCTCGCCTTCGTCTGCGGCGTGCTGCCGATGGCGATCGCGACCGGCGCCGGCGGTGCCAGCCAGCAGGCGCTCGGCACCTCGGTGATGGGCGGCATGATCGCCGTCGTGATCCTCGCGCTGCTGCTGGTGCCGGTGTTCTTCGTCAGCGTGCAGCGCGTGCTGGCGGGGGATCGCGAGAAGGCGCCGGCAAAGGCCGAAGTCTACGGCCCGCCCGCGCCGGCAAGGATCGGTCACTGATGTTCAAGACGGGTGCCGATCAGATCGGCGGCTTGCTTTCGCAAGCCGTTCAATTCAGATTGCATCTCTGGATTGAACGGGGAACGTGCAAGCAACCCGGGGATCGAGGGCATGTGATGCGGCCGAGCGATATTGCGATCTCGAACTATCGCTCCATTCGCCGGCTCATCATGCCCATTCAGCCGCTGTCCGTCTTCGTCGGCCAGAACGGTGTCGGCAAATCCAATCTCTACAAGTCCCTGTCGCTGTTGCGTGACGCGGCGACGGGTCGGATCACGCGCACGATCGCCGACGAAGGTGGATTGAACTCCGTCTACTGGTCCGGCGTCCGCAGGCGGGGCGAGGACGGACGACTGCGGCTGGAGGTCAGGTTCGAGCACATCAGATATGCCATCGAGCTCGGGTTTCCTGCCCCGGCCGAGGCGGCATTTCCTGGTGAGCCGATGATCAAGTCCGAACGAATCGAAGCGACTCACGGCAAGCGAAAAGTGCTGATGATGGAGCGGGCCAATTCACATGTCAGCGTCCGCGGCGAGAGCGGCGCCTGGAGCGAGCACAAGGATGCGGTGCTGCCGTCGGAAACCGCGCTCGCGGATTTCCTCGACAGCAAAGTGTGCCCCGAAATCGATCTGATCCGAAACGCGTTGCAGAGCTGGCGATTCTATCACGACTTTCGTACCGATCCGGCGTCGCCGATCCGCAAGCCTTGTCTGGCGATCACGACGCCGTCGCTGAGCGCCGATGGCCACGATCTGGCTGCCGTGCTGGCAACACTCTTCGCTATTAGGGAAGGTGCCGGTGATCTGCAGGATGCGATCGAAGACGCATTCCCGGGCGCTGAACTCCGGGCATGGGAGGAGAATGGGCGGTGTGAATTCGAGTTACGGCAGCAGGATATGCCGCGTCCGTTCAAGGCTCACGAATTGTCCGACGGGACGCTGAAATACATCTGCCTGCTCGCCGTGTTCATGGGCTATCGGCTGCCGCCGTTCATCGCGCTGAACGAACCCGAGACCAGCCTGCATCCATCGCTGCTGGCGCCGTTGGCCAGGCTGATCGCCAAAGCGTCCCGCCGCGCCGACATCTGGATCGTCACCCATTCGGAACATCTGATGGAGGCATTGCGAAGCGAGAGTTCGGTCCCGCTGCGCCGGGTGATCAAGGCGAATGGCGCCACGACGATTGAGGGCCTGACCGCCGGCGGTGAATTTCGTGACCGGGAAGACGACGATAACGATGATGACAACGATGACGATTAGATCGGGCCGTCGCGCTATTGCCCGAGCGGTTTGAGGATCTTGATCAGCTCGCCGTGCACGAACTCATTGCCGCAGACGATGTGGCCGGTCTGCAGCGGATCGTCATTGCCCTGGATGCCCGAGACCGTGCCGCCGGCTTCCCGGATCATCAGCAGGCCGGCCGCGACGTCCCAGGCCTGCAGATTGCGTTCCCAATAGCCGTCGAGACGGCCGGCGGCGACGAAGGCGAGGTCGAGCGAGGCGGCGCCGAAGCGGCGGAAGCCCGCGACCTTGGTCTGCAGCGCGGCCATCTCCTGCAGCGCCAGCTGGTGATTGCCGCGACCGATATGCGGCAGGCCGCAGGCGACCACGCATTCGTTGAGCTGGCGGCGGCCGGCGACGCGCAGCCGCTGGTCGTTGAGGAACGCACCCTTGCCGCGCTCGGCGATGTAGAGCTCGTCATTGGCGGGATTGTAGATCACGCCCGCGATCACGGTGTCCTCGCGCTTGAGCCCGATCGAGATCGCGAATTGCGGGATGCCGTGCAGGAAGTTGGTGGTGCCGTCGAGCGGATCGACGATCCAGGTGTGGCTCTTGTCCGAGCCTTCACGCTTGCCGCCTTCCTCACCGAGAAACCCGTAGCCGGGCCGGGCCTTCTCAAGATCGGTGTAGAGCATCTCCTCGGCTCGCTTGTCGGCGAGCGAGACGAAGTTCGCCGGCCCCTTCAGCGACACCTGGAGATGTTCGATCTCGCCGAGGTCGCGCTTGAGGCTGCGGCCGGCGCGGCGCGCAGCCTTGACCATGACATTGATGAGGGCGGAGTAGAGCATAGTGAACGGTTTCTTTGCGATTGTGCTGGAGGACCGGCCCGAACGTGGTCCTGTCATCCTGAGGAGCGCGGAACGCGCGTTTCGAAGGATCGACGGCCGCCAACCGGCCGTGCATCCTTCGAGGCTCGCCCAGCGGCGCAATTGCGCCGCAAGGCTCGCACCTCAGGATGACGGGAAACGGCCTGCGGCGCCTTCGGTTGCTGGACTGGGTGCCCTCTGGAAGTGGCGCCGTCAAGGCGTCATTTGACGTTGTTTCCGATCCATTTTCGCGCCGCTGCCTCGCCTTTGGCGCGGTCTTCCGGGCTCATATCGGCGAGAATGTCGTCGAGATCGGGGTCACCCTTGCCGGCGGTCTTGGCGACCATGTGCCATTTCAATGCCTCGACCTTGTCCACCGGGGCGCCCGCGCCGGTCGCCAACACGTGGGCGAGGCGGTTTTGCGCGATCGCGCTGTTCTGCCGGGCCGCCTTGCGCAGCATTGCCACCGCCGCCGGCACGTTCCGCGGCGTGCCGGAGCCGTTGTAGAGCGCAATGGCATATTCGACCTCGGCGTCGACATTGTCGGCCAGCGAGGCGGCCTGTAGCAGCCGCGCCGCCTTTTCGAGGTCCTTCGGCACGCCGGTGCCTTCCTTGTAGAAGGTCGCCAGCGCGTATTGCGCCTCGGGGCTGCCGGCGTCCGCCGCCATGCGCAACAGCTCCGCGGAGCGGCGGAGGTCCTGCGGCAGGGTCTGGCCGTCGAGATAGAGCAGCGCGAGATTATAGGCCGCCTTCGGTTCGCCAAGCTTGGCCGACGACGCCAGCAGCTTGACCGCGGCATCCTTGTCCACCGTGACGCCGCGGCCTGCGATCTTCATCATGGCGAGCGCGAACATCGCCTCGCGGTCGCCGGCATCGGACGCGCGCTTGTACCAGTCGTCGGCCTTGGCGTAGTCGCGCTTGACGCCGAGCCCATTGGCATAGAGCTCGCCCAGCATCGTCATTGCCTTGGCATCGTTGTTGTTCTGCGCGCGCACTGTCGCGAGATCGAATGCCGTCTTGTACATGCCGCGCTGATAGGCGCCGTAGACGAGGTCGACATTGGGATCGTCCGGTGTCGGGGTTGGCGATGGCGTCGGGGTGGGCGTCGCTGATGCGCCAGGCTTCGGCGTCGCGGAGGCGGCAGGCTTCGGCGTCGGCTTCTTCGCGACCGGCGCATGCACCTTCGGCTTCGGAGCCTCCTTTTTTGCAGAAGGCGGCGTCTGCGCCGGCGGCGTGATCGAGAGCTGCGCCATCGCGCCGCTCGCCAGCATCGTGCAGCCGAGCGCAAGACCTATCGGACGCAGGCATTTCATTCCGGCGTCATCCCTCGGCCTTGGCCTGGCCGAACGTGCCGGCATGCGCCTGCGCTATCGCATCGCCAATCTCGACGAGAGCCGCCTTTGCGCCGCGCGGATCGGACCAGATGACGTCTCCGACCAGCACGAAATCCGCGCCGGCCGCCGCGAATGCCTCGGCCTCCTCGCGCGAGATCGCAAAGCCGACGCAGGGCGGCTCGAACAATTCATCCCACCATTCCAGCCGCTCGGCGATCGCCTCGGTCGAGGGCCGCTGTCCCTTGGCGTCGGGCTCGCCGAACAGCACATAGTCGGCGCCGGCCTCGCCCGCGGCCATGGAATCGTGGCGCGTCGCGAGACCGCCGACACCGACGATGCGGTCGGGTTTCAGCGAGGGCACCGCGTCTTCCAACGCGGCGATCCCGGTCAGGTGCGCGCCGTCGGCGCCGGCGCGGGCCACGATATCGGGATGGCCGTCGATCAGCAGCGCAGCACGTGCTGTCTGGATGGCGGGCGCCAGCGCCTTGACGTACGAGATCATGCTGCGCGGGTCGGTCTCGCGCAGCCGCACCAACACTGCCGCGACGTCGGCCGCGGCAAGCAGGTCCGGAAGCTCGGCCGCAAGCTGCGCGGGCTCGTCGACCGGCGGTGTTGCCAGATAGAGGCGCGGCGCTGGCCGTGGCGGAACGGGCTTGGTGGCCAACTATGCCGCCTGTTTTTCGAGGCCGGCTTCCCAGTTGCCGGTGCTCGCCAGCCCGTTCATCCGGGCGCGATGCGAGAAGGCGCGCTGGCCGGCGGGGACGTTGTCGGGCTTGCCGGACCACGCCTTCTGCGGCGCCGCCTGCAGCGCGCGGCCATAGGAGAAGGTCAGCCGCCAGGGCAGATGGCCGATCTTGTTCATGGCGTCGAGATGCGCCGTCGCTTCCTCGTCGTTCTGTCCTCCGGAGAGGAAGGCGATGCCGGGCACCGCGGCCGGAACGCAGCTCTTGAGCAGGCGGATGGTCTTTTCGGCGACTTCCTGGACCGATGCCTGCTTGGGGCACTTCTTGCCCGAGATCGCCATGTTCGGCTTGAGGATCATGCCTTCGAGCGCGACGCGCTGCACCCGCAATTCCTGGAAGGTGCGGTTCAGCACGCGCTGCGTCACCTCGTAGCAGCGGTCGATGTCGTGATCACCGTCCATCAGCACCTCGGGCTCGACGATCGGGACGATCTGCGCGGCCTGGCACAACGCAGCGTAGCGCGCCAGCGCATGGGCATTGACGCGGATCGCGGTCTGGGTCGGGATTCGCGGCCCGATATCGATCACGGCGCGCCATTTCGCAAAGCGCGCACCGCGCTCGTAATATTTCTTCAGCCGCTCGGCGAGCTTGTCGAGGCCGACGGTAACGAGTTCGCCGGGGCAGTTCGGCAAGGCCTGCGTGCCTTCGTCGACCTTGATGCCGGGAATGCTGCCGGCCTGCTCGATCAGCTTGACCAGCGGCGTGCCGTCCCTGGCATTCTGCCAGATCGTCTCGTCGTAGAGGATGACGCCGGAGATGTACTTGTGCATCGCGTCCTGCGAGCGGAACAGCATCTCGCGATAGTCGCGGCGATTATCTTCGGTCGAGTCGACCTTGATGGCGTCGAAACGCTTCTTGATGGTGCCGGAGGATTCGTCCGCGGCGAGGATACCCTTGCCCGGGGTGACCATGGCAAGCGCAATTTTGTTGAGGTCGGAGAGGTTCATGGGGGCGTCCTCCAGAGCCATTGCCTTTGCGAGCCAAAATAGGCGGTTCTCGGGCAATTGCCTAGAAAACGTTCGTCGCGGCCGGTGTTTGTCGCCGCCGGCAATCACAGCCTGGGACACCGTTTCCAACTGCGTCAGAGCCGGTGTCCCGCCTTAATGATTGAGGCGATATGTCGTCAGGCGACCTTCGGGTCGAGCTGGCCGTTGGCGTAGCGCTTGGCCATCTCCGCCGTGGTCAGCACCTTCTTGATCTTGCTGGCCTGGCCCGCGGTGTTGAACTCCTGCAGCCGCTGCTTGCACAGCCTGGTCATCGCGTCCATGGCGGGCTTCAGGTACTTGCGCGGATCAAATTCTTCCGGATTGTCCTTCAGCACCTTCCGGATCTGGCCGGTCATCGCCATGCGGTTGTCGGTGTCGATGTTGATCTTGCGCACGCCGTTCTTGATGCCGCGCTGGATCTCGGCGACCGGCACGCCCCAGGTCGGCTTCATCTTGCCGCCATTGGCGTTGATGATCTCCTGCAACTCCTGCGGCACCGACGAGGAGCCGTGCATCACCAGATGCGTGTTCGGCAGCTTGCGGTGGATTTCCTCGATCACGTTCATGGCGAGAATGTCGCCGTCGGGCTTGCGGGTGAACTTGTAGGCGCCGTGCGAGGTGCCCATCGCGATCGCCAGCGCGTCGACCTTGGTCTCCCGGACGAACTTCACGGCTTCGTCGGGATTGGTCAGAAGCTGGTCATGCGACAGTTTGCCCTCGGCGCCATGGCCGTCTTCCTTGTCGCCCATGCCGGTCTCGAGCGAGCCGAGCACGCCGAGCTCGCCTTCCACCGAGATGCCGCCGAGATGGGCCATGCCGGTCACGGTCCTGGTGACGCCGACATTGTAGTCCCAATCGCCGGGGGTCTTGCCGTCGGCCTTCAGCGAACCGTCCATCATGACCGAGGTGAAACCAGCCTGGATCGCGGTCATGCAGGTGGCGGGCTCGTTGCCGTGGTCGAGATGCACGCAGACCGGGATCTGCGGGTAGATCTCGGTGACGGCGTCCATCATGTGCTTGAGCATGACGTCGTTGGCGTAGGACCGCGCACCGCGCGAGGCCTGGATGATCACGGGCGCGTCGACCTCGGAGGCCGCGGCCATGATCGCCAGCGCCTGCTCCATGTTGTTGATGTTGAAGGCGGGTACGCCGTAATCGTGCTCGGCCGCGTGATCGAGCAGTTGCCGCAACGTTATGCGAGCCATTCCATTTCTCCCTGTAGTGCGCGTTCGCGGATTTGACCTAAGGCGCGATGCGATTGGACTAGATCGTCATCGCGCTTTAACTCTTTGTTTGAGCATGATCTTTTCGGAAAACGCTTCACGCTTTTCCGGATCATGCCCTAAATCAACCGTTTTTCAGAACTTCGACGCCCGGCAGCGGCTTGCCTTCCATCCATTCAAGAAACGCGCCGCCCGCGGTCGAGACGTAGGAAAAATCACCGGCCACGCCCGCCTGGTTCAGTGCCGCGACGGTATCGCCGCCGCCGGCGACCGAGATCAGCTTCCTGGCTCTGGTGCGCTCGGCGGCGCGCTTGGCCGACACCACGGTGCCGCGGTCGAACGGCGTCAGCTCGAAGGCGCCGAGCGGCCCGTTCCAGACCAGCGTCGCCGCATCGTCGATCGCGGCATGGATCCGCGCGATCGATTGCGGGCCGACGTCGAGGATCATGCCGTCGGCCGGGATCGCATCGAGGCCATAGGCATGCGAGGGCGCATTGGCGGCAAACTGGTTGGCGACGACGGCGTCGACCGGGAGGATGATCGCGCAATTGGCCGAGTTAGCCTTCTCCATGATCCGCAGCGCGGTCGCGGCGAGGTCCTTCTCGGCGAGCGACTTGCCGACGGCGACGCCCTGCGCGTGCAGGAAGGTATTGGCCATGCCGCCGCCGATCACCAGCGCGTCGACCTTGTTCACGAGGTTTTCCAGAAGATCGATCTTGGTCGAGACCTTGGCGCCGCCGATGATCGCGATCACAGGTTTGGTCGGTGCTTCCAGCGCCTTGCCGAGCGCGTCGAGCTCGGCCTGCATGGTGCGGCCGGCATAAGCCGGCAGCTTGTGGCCGAGGCCTTCGGTCGAGGCGTGGGCGCGATGCGCCGCGGAGAAGGCGTCGTTGACCCAGATGTCGCCGAGCTTGACAAGCTCCGCGACGAAGCCGGCGTCGTTCTTCTCTTCTTCCTTATGGAAGCGCGTGTTCTCGAGGCAGAGGATGTCGCCGTCGTTGAGCGCCGCGACCGCCGTGGCCGCAGGCTCACCGATGCAATCCTCGGCGAAAGCGACCGGACGCTTGATCACCTTCGAGAGCGCTTCAGCCACCGGCTTCAGCGACTCCTTGGGATCGCGCCCCTTGGGGCGGCCGAAATGGGCGAGCAGGATCACCTTGCCGCCCTTGTCGGAAATTTCGGTGATGGTGGGGGCAACGCGCTCGAGCCGTGTGGCGTCGGTGACGCGGCCGCCCTCCATGGGGACGTTGAGGTCGACGCGCAGCAGCACGCGCTTGCCCTTCACGTTGACGTCGTCGAGGGTGCGGAACGATTTTGTCATGAGCGTTTCCTGTGCGGCCCGACACAGCCGTCCAGAGAGGACGGCGTCGCTGTCGCTTGCCGATGTCGCGGCCGTTCAGGTCGCGAATGCGGGGGCAAAGACGCAGATGCCCGGCACGGGGCCGGGCATCGCCAACAGTCGAACTTAAACCAGCTTGCCGATCGCGACGGCGGTGTCGGCCATGCGGTTCGAGAAGCCCCACTCATTGTCGTACCAGGCCATCACCCGCACCAGCGTGCCGTTCTGCACCTTGGTCTGGTCCATGTGGAAGGTGGCCGAGTGCGGATCGTGGTTGAAGTCGATCGAGACGTTGGGCGCGGTGGTGAAGCCCAAAATGCCCTTGAGCTGCTGCTCGGAGGCGCGCTTCATCGCTTCGTTGATTTCCTTGGCGTCGGTGGCACGCTTGGCGACGATCTTGAGATCGATCACCGAGACATTCGGGGTCGGCACGCGGATCGAGACGCCGTCGAGCTTGCCCTTCAGCTCCGGCAGCACCAGGCCGATCGCTTTTGCCGCACCGGTCGAGGTCGGGATCATTGACATCGCCGCGGCGCGGCCGCGATAGAGGTCCTTGTGCAGAGTATCGAGCGTCGGCTGGTCACCGGTATAGGCGTGGATCGTGGTCATGAATCCGGTCTCGATGCCGACCGTCTCGTTCAGCACCTTGGCAACCGGCGCGAGGCAGTTGGTCGTGCAGGAGCCGTTGGAGATGACCAGCTGATCCTTGTTCAGCGTGTCGTGGTTGACGCCGTAGACGATGGTAGCGTCGGCCCCGTCGGCCGGCGCCGAGACCAGCACGCGCTTGGCGCCGGCCGTGAGGTGCGCCGAGGCCTTGTCCTTCGAGGTGAAGATGCCGGTGCATTCCAGCGCGATGTCGACGCCGAGGGCCTTCCACGGCAGCTTGGAGGGATCGCGCTCGGCCGAGACCTTGATCTTGTTGTCGCCGACGCTGATCGAGTCGCCATCGACGGTCACGGTGCCCGGAAAGCGGCCGTGTACGGAATCGAAGCGCAGCAGGTGTGCGTTGGTCTCGACCGGGCCGAGGTCGTTGATGCCGACCACCTCGATGTCCTTGCGGCCGGACTCGGCGATGGCGCGCAACACATTGCGGCCGATACGCCCAAACCCGTTGATCGCGACGCGGATTGCCATGCTGTGTCTCCTCTAAAAGCTGCTGCCGGCCCCGCGGGAGGTGTCCCACGAGGGTTTTACGGCGGAACGCCCGGTTCAGCCGGGCGCGAGCGGAAAAGATGGAGCTTTCGTAATCCTTTTTTGCGGCAAGCTCAACCTTCGACCGGCGGTGTCAGGCCAGCGTCAGACGCGCTTCAGGGCAGCGTTAACGACGGCCTCCGCAGTAATGCCGAAATGCGGGAAAAGGTCCTTCGCCGGAGCGCTGGCGCCGAAACCGTGCATGCCGATGAATTCGCCGTCATGGCCGATCACGGCATCCCAGCCCCAGCGCACCGCAGCCTCGATCGCGATCTTGACCGGGGCGTTGCCGATGACCGCATTTTGCCGCTCGGCGGGCTGCGTCAGCAGCAATTCCAGCGACGGGACCGAGACCACCCGCGTCGCGATGCCGCGCCCGGCAAGCTGCTTCTGCGCCTCGACCGCGATCTGGACCTCGGAACCGGAGGCGAACAATGACACTTTTGCGTCACCCTGCGCCGCGACCAGCTCGTAGGCGCCGTGGCTGCACGGATTGTCGTTCGGCACCGTGGTGCGGAGTTGCGGCAGGTTCTGGCGGGTCAGTGCCAGCACCGTCGGTCCGTCGATGCGGTTGAGCGCGAGTTCCCAGCACTCGGCGGTCTCGACCGCATCGCAGGGACGGAACACGCGCATGTTGGGCATGGCGCGCAGCGCGGAGAGATGCTCGACCGGCTGGTGCGTCGGGCCGTCCTCGCCAAGGCCGATCGAGTCATGGGTCATGACATAGACGACGCCGGTGCCCATCAGCGCCGACAGCCGCATTGCGCCGCGCGCATAGTCGGTGAACACCAGGAAGGTGGCGCCGTTCGGTGCGAAGCCGCCGTGCAGGAAGATGCCGTTGAGGCACGCTGCCATGCCGTGCTCGCGGATGCCGTAATGGATGAAGCGGCCCTTCGGGGTCTTGGCGGCAAACGCTGTCGCCGACTTCGCCTTGTTGTTGTTGGAGCCGGTGAGGTCGGCGGAGCCGGCCACGAATTCCATCGGCATCGCGGCGGCGATCACTTCGATCGCGGCTTCCGACGATTTGCGGGTCGCGACGTTGAGCGGATTTTCCAACAGGCCCTTCTTGAAGGCGCGCAGCCCCTTGGCGAGCGATTGCGGCCGCTCGTGACGGATGCGGCGCTCGAACTCGGCGCGCTTGCGGTTGCCGAGCTGCGCGAACTGCTCGTCCCATGCCTTGTGATCGGCGGCGCCGCGGGCACCGGCCTCACGCCAGGCCTTCAGCACGTCGTCGGGTACCGAGAACGGCTCGAGCGAAATGCCGAGCTTCTCCTTGGCGGCCTTGAGTTCGTCGGCGCCGAGCGCCTCGCCATGCGCCTTGGCGGTGCCGGCCTTGTGCGGCGCGCCGAAGCCGATCGTGGTCTTGCAGGCGATCATCGAAGGCTTGCTGGATTTCTGCGCGCGGGTGATCGCGGCGGCGATCGCCTGCGGATCCTGGCCGTCGATCAATTCGGCGGCCCAGCCTGCGGACTTGAAGCGCTTCACTTGATCCACCGAATCGGAGATCGAGGTCGGGCCATCGATCGAGATGCCGTTGTCATCGTACAGCACGATCATCTTGTTGAGCCGCCAGTGGCCGGCGAGCGCGATCGCTTCCTGCGAGATGCCTTCCATCAGGTCACCGTCGGAGGCGAGCACATAGGTGTGGTGGTTGACGATCTTCTTGCCGAACTCGGCGGCGAGCATCTTCTCGGCGAGCGCCATGCCGACCGCGGTCGCAATGCCCTGGCCGAGCGGACCGGTGGTGGTCTCGATGCCCTTGGTGTGGAAATTCTCGGGATGTCCCGGCGTCCGCGATCCGAGCTGGCGGAAATGCTTGAGCTGGTCGAGCGTCATGTCCGTGTTGCCGGTGAGGTACAGCAACGAATAGAGCAGCATCGAGCCGTGGCCGGCCGAGAGCACGAAGCGGTCACGATCGGGCCACGCCGTGTCGGCGGCATCGAATTTCAGGAACTGGGTGAACAGGACGGTCGCGATGTCGGCGGCGCCCATCGGCAGGCCCGGATGGCCGGAATTCGCCTTCTCGACGGCGTCCATGGCAAGGCCACGGATCGCATTGGCCATACGGGTGTGATCGACCTGCGTCATGATGAAAAGTCCGCCTGGAATGAGGAGCTGATTCTGAACGCATCGGGGCGGGCAGCCGCGATACGCGCGTGGAAGGGCCTTACGGGTTGGAGGGTGGATTAGCACCTCAATTCCGCAAGTCCAAGGCGATGAAACGCCCCAAAACGGGGAAAAGTTGCCCGAAATCGCCCAGTTTCATTGAACGGTGCATAGTTCTGCGCCGCCGTTGCGCTGGGCTCGCTTGCCACGTAAATTTCGTCCCGTAAACGCTTGCCGAACCGCCAGTTTTGCCGTGCGGCAGGCCTATCTCCAGCAGGCCTACCTTAGGGGTCCACGCCGCGTGTCATGAGTGATCGTCTCGCCAACGGGTCTGGCAATACCGAGGCACCGCTTGCCGATATCGACGCTGCGACCAAGCGGCTGATGGCAGCGCTCGATGCGCTGGAAAGCTCCGTGGAGCGGCGCCGCGAGGCCGATCGCGACGAGAACGAATTGGCGAGCCGGATCCAGGCGCTCGGCGCCGATCGCTCCCGGCTTGCCGACGAACTCGACGGATCGCTGGTGAAGACGCGCAAGCTCGAGCGCGTCAATCGCGACATTGCGGAGAAACTCGACGCGGCGATCGGCACCATTCGCGCCGTGCTCGAGGGCGGAGAAGGCAGATGAGCCATATCAACGTCACCATCAATGGCCGGCAATACCGGATGGCCTGCGAGGAGGGCCAGGAGGTGCGGCTCTTGAAGCTCGCGGAAAACCTCGAGCAGCGTGTCGAATCCTTGCGCGGCAAGTTCGGCGAGATCGGCGATGCGCGGCTGACCGTGATGGCGGCGCTCACCGCCTGCGACGAGCTGGTCGATGCGGGCGCGCGCATTCGCAGCCTCGAGGAAGAGGTCGAGCAGTTGCGCAATGCCCGGGTCGCTGCCACCGACCGCGCCCGTGCGACCCAGACCGCCGTCTCCAATGCGCTCAACGCCGCCGCCGAGCGGATCGAGCGCACCACGCAGGTGCTCAACCGCACCATCGGCGGCGGCATCGCGATCGGGTGAGTCCTCCCGACGAAGGCCGGGATCCATACGCTGCGGCCTGACGTTTTTGGGCGTTGTGGGTCGACACCCCCCGAAGCAATCAAAAGTAGTGGTTATGGGTCCGGCCTTCGCCGGGACGAATAGGTGCCGCTGGCGGAACAGGCACTTCGTCGCTACATTGACCCTCGCGAAGCTGCGTCGTGCGTCAGGAGCCATATATCCCCGGGGCCTTATCGATCCTTTAGGGAACTGTCCCTGGCCGGGTCCGTGGACCCGGACATATGGTGCCCACCTACTTTCGTAGGGAACTCCGGGATCGAGCGCTCCAACGGCCTCTGCGGCTTCGCACTGATTTTTTGCTGTTGCCTTGTCGTCGCGCTGCGGCGGCTCGATTGTGGTGCAGTGTTGTGCCCCGCGACGCGGGGCGTCCGGTGCGCTGCGGCCTGGCCCTAACGAATGTGAGCGTCTCTGAATGATGGATCGTCCGTTGTCGCGGACGACGACAGCGGAAGATGGATCATGCACGCATCTCCATCGAAGGCCGAGCTTCGGGCACTTGCCCTCGCCAAGCGCGACGCGCTGAGCGACGAGCAGCGCGCGGCCGCGGCCGAGGCGCTCGCCAAGCGCGGCGCGCCGTTCGAGATCGCGCAAGGCATGATCGTCTCCGGCTATGCCCCGATCCGCAGCGAGCTCGATCCGGTGCCGCTGATGAAGAAGCTTGCCGACAAGGGCGCGCGGCTCGCGCTGCCCTGCATCAATGCGCGCGGCCAGTCGCTGACCTTCCGAAGCTGGTCGCCGCAGGACCGGCTGATGCTCGGGCCGCTCGGCATTCCGGAGCCGTCGCCGGCCGCGGCCGAGGTGCATCCCGACGTGATGCTGGTGCCGCTCGCGGCATTCGACCGGCTCGGCCACCGCATCGGCTATGGCGCCGGCTATTACGACTATACCTTTGCGCATCTACGCAAGGCCAAGCACGTGATCGGGGTCGGGATTGCCTTTGCTGCACAGGAAACCAAGGCGATTCCGGCGCTGTCGCACGACGTCCCGCTCGATTATGTGCTAACGGAGCGCAAGACGTTCGATTTCCGGAGTAGCTAGCCTTGCGTATTCTCTTCGTTGGTGACGTCGTCGGCAGGACCGGCCGCACCGCCATCGCCGACCACCTTCCCGGCATGATCAGGGACTGGTCGCTCGATCTCGTGGTCGTCAATGGCGAGAATTCCGCCGGCGGCTTCGGCATCACCGAGGCGATCTACCAGGAGCTGCTCGACGCCGGCGCCGATGCGATCACGCTCGGCAATCACGCCTGGAACCAGAAGGAGGCGCTGGTCTTCATCGAGCGCGCGCCGCGCCTGATCCGCCCGCTGAATTTCCCGCGCCATTCGCCGGGCCGCGGCGCCACGCTGGTCGATACCAAGACCGGCAAGCGCGCGCTGGTCATCAACGCGATCGGCCGCGTCTTCATGGAGCCGTCCTCGAACGATCCGTTCAGCGCGATCGAGCGCGAGCTCGAGGCCTGCCCGTTGCGCGAGGGCGCCGACGCCATTGTGCTCGATTTCCACGCCGAGGCCACTAGCGAGAAGCAGGGCATCGGCTTCTTCTGCGACGGCCGCGTCAGCCTCGTGGTCGGGACCCACACGCATGTGCCGACCGCCGATCATCAGGTGCTGCCCGGCGGCACCGCCTATATGAGCGATGCCGGCATGACCGGCGATTATGATTCGGTGATCGGCATGCAGAAGGAGGAGCCGCTGCAGCGTTTCCTCACCGGCATTCCCTCCGGCCGCTTCGAGCCGGCCGCGGGCGTCGCGACGCTCAGCGGCGTGGCCGTCGAGACCGATGATGCGACGGGCCTTGCCGTGAAAGTCGCGCCGGTGCGCGCCGGCGGGCGGCTCGAGCCTGCGGTGCCGGGGTTCTGGACGTAGTGCCTGTAGCCCGGATTCGTTCTAGCTCTGCCGAAAACCCACCCGGAACGCACCCCAGTGGCGGCCGTTCACGAATATCGGCGATGACAGGTCCTTCATCAGCACGAAATTGCCGCCGCCCATGTCGCGGCGGTAGGTCTGTAGCAGGAACGGTTTTGTATTCGCCGCGACCTTGCTCACCGCGCGGTCGTTGAACAGGCGGCGGTTGCGGCAATTGGCGTTATTCCAGACCGGGTCCGGCCCCTGCGGCAGCCGGTAGTTCGGATTATGGGTCGGCAGATAGCCACCCCGCGCCCAGGCGACGCAGAACACGATGCGCGGATCGGTCTTCTGGATCGGATCCTGAATCGCGGGCAGCAGGCGGTCGGTGAAGCTGACGTAGTCGGTCAGATACTGCTTCGGGTTGGTGCCCGCGATCTCGCGATAATTCTCGTCCATCAGTTGCGCGAGCGTGATCTCGCCGCTTGCTATGGCATTCTCGAACAGCTCGGAAATCTGTTTCGCGGTCTCGATCACGACGCGGATCAGCGGCGCATCGCTGGTCTCCACGCCGCTGTCGGCGATCATGACAATCAAGCTCTCGGAGAGCTCGAGCAGTTTCGCGACGCGTCCGTCGGCGTGCTTGAGGTCGCGCGAGGAAAGATCGACGCCCTTGGCAAGCTCGTTCAGCTCCGCGATCACGGTGTCGCAATGACCGAGATTGGAGGTTGCGGCGCGCGCGACGCTGCCGATCTCGGCGCCAACCGATGAAAAGCCCTCCTGCACGCGCATGATGATGCCCGAGATCTGCTGGGCGCCTTCGCCGGCGCTCTTGGCGCGCAGCGAGGCATCGCTGCTCTCGCCGATCAGGCTGCCGATCTGGCCGTCGAGGTCGCGCACGGTGTCGGAAATCTGATGCGTCGCCTGACGCGTCGCCTCGGCGAGGTTCTTCACCTCGCTCGCGACCACGGCAAAGCCGCGGCCGGCGGCGCCGGCGCGCACCGCCTCAATGGTGGCGTTGAGCGCCAGCAGATTGGTCTGCTTCGCGATCGCCTCGATCGAACCCGAGACCTTGGCAACCTGGCTCAGCGCGGAGCCGACCGCGCTCAGCCGGGTCTCGATCCGTCCGACCGCCGCGACGAGCTCTGCGATGTGGCTGACCGCCGTCTCGACCACGTTGCGCGACTGCGCGATCTGGCCGACCGCGGCGGATGCGGTCGTTTGTACCGCCTGCGACGCATTAGCGATGTCGTGATTGGCGGAGACCATCGTCTCGGCTGTCTCCTGCAAATGATGGAACCGCTCCGACTGGCTGCTGACGCGGTTCGCGACCTCCTGGACGTTGCCGGCGATATCGGCAAGCTCCACCCCAAGGCCGCCGATACGGTCGGCGAGCTGGTCGACGAGCCGTTCGGCCAGCGTCCGGTTCGATGACGTATCCAGCACTGCAAGCTGCGCAGCCGACATATCAGCACTTCCTCCGGTCACAGCGGCCCGTAGAGCCGCCGCATCATTCCCCATCCCAATCCTAAAGCGTGATTCGCGCCGCCGGTCTTGCCTGAGCGTGCACTCGCGCCCGCTCAGAGCTTGTAGGCGGTGCGGAAGGCGCCCCAGTGCCGGCCGCGAACGCGGATCGGCACGTCGATCTCGCGCATCATCACGGTGGTGCCGTTGCCCATGTCGCGTGCGTAGCTCTGGATCAGATAGGCGCGCTGGTTGCGGGCGGCGGCAAGCCCGGCCGGATCGTTGAAGATGCGGCGGTTGCGGCAGTTGGCGGTGTTGTAGGCGACATCGCCCGGCCGCTGCGGATGCGAGTAGATCTTGTTGTGAACCGGCAAATAGCCGTTTCGGTCGACCGTCGCGCAGAACGCCATCCGCTGGTCCTTGGCGAGGAACGCTTCTAGCAAGGCGGGCAGCGCGCGATCCGCCCAATCCAGCATCTTGGTGCGGTACTGCACCGGGTTGGTACCGGGTATCTCGACATAGTCGGTGTCGAGCATGTCCTCGAGCGTGATGGCGCCGCTCGCCAGTCCGTTCTCGAAAATCCTGCTCAGCGCGCTGCCTGCTTCCATCGCGCGGGTGACGAGTTCGGCGTTCTCCTCGTGGATCGCCCACATCCGGTCTTCGACCTTTTCCCGCAGTTCGGCGGTCGCCGCCTCGAAGCGGGCCTGCGCACCGGCCTTGGAGCGGTCGCCGATCCTGATCCGGCATGCGCCGATATCCTGCAGGGTGGCGCTCATACTCTCATCGGCCGGCAGCTTCTCGGCATCGGGCCCGCCGATCAGGATGCCGTCCATCGCGATCTCGTAGACCGGCGCGGTGACGATGCCGCGCGCGGTCGTGATCTCGATCTTGAGGTTGCAGGGCAGGCGCTCGTTCTTGCGCGGATCGCCGCGCTCGTCCTGGCGCAGCAGCACCGCGCAGCGTGCCTTCAGCTTCTGGGCGAACGCAGTTACCGCCTTGCCGGCCTTCGCGACATTGTCACCATGCGCGGCGGCTTCGCGTGTCGCACTGTCGATCTCGCCGGCGCTGGTGCCGACCGAGACGATGAAATGCGAGGCGGAGGCCGCGTTCTGGCCCATCTCGCCGGTGATCTGGTTCTGCTCGGCGACCGCGCCGTTGACGTTGTCGAACACGGGGCGGATCCTTTCGATCGCCTGCGAGATGCGGTGGACGGCGTCCGCCGATCCGGTGGCGTCCTTCTGCAGCGCCTCGATCTTCCGCGTGATCTCCTCGGTCGCGCTCTGGGTCTGCACGGCGAGCGCCTTAACCTCGGTGGCGACCACCGCAAAGCCCTTGCCCGCGGCGCCGGCGCGTGCGGCCTCGATCGTCGAGTTGAGTGCCAGCAGCGTGGTCTGCCGCGCGATCTGCGCGATCAGGTTGACGACGTTGCCGATCGCCGCCGAGGATTCGCGCAGCCGATCGACATTGGCGGTGGCCTCGCGCGCCGCGGCCGCGGCGTCGTCGGCGAGTTGGCCGGCGCTGCGCACCTGCGCGCCGATGCCCTCGGCGGAATGGGTGAAACGGTTGGCCGCTTCAGAGAACGTCGTCGCGGTGCTCTGCGCATCGCTGCTGCGGCCGGTGAGCGCATCGGTGCGCGCGCGGATGGTCGCAAGCTTGGCTGCCGTCGCTTCGGCACCGTCGGCAACCGAGCCCGCGGCACGTTCGAGCTGGCGGATCATCGCGCCGAGCTCGAGTTCCAGCAGTTCCAGGATTTCCTTGGCCGAATCACCGGACGAATCAGTCTCGGTCGAGACTTCAGGCGCAGCATTTGGAACCTGCGGCGCGACGGCCGGCGCAGCCGGCTCCGGCACTTGCTTTCGAAACAAACCGAACGCCATGGGGGCTCTTTGGGGCTTCTGGGAGTTGCCTTGGAAAGTTGCAGCGGGACGGGGCGATCCTCGCATCCGGTCGTGAAGTCATGGTTAACAAGTGCCTCATATTCCGGCATGCGGTAGTATTCCTCTGCCGGAGGGCCCCGCCGATCCTTTGATTTTGACCGATAGGGGCCTATAAGGCCGCGTTTTCCACCCTGATCAGACACTAAGCTCCGAAGAGACGTCGCATGGCCGGCCATTCCCAATTCAAGAACATCATGCACCGCAAGGGCCGGCAGGATGCCCAGAAGTCGAAGCTTTTCGGCAAGCTGGCCCGCGAAATCACCGTGGCGGCCAAGCTCGGCACCCCGGATCCTGCGATGAACCCGCGGCTGCGCGCCGCCGTGGTTGCGGCCCGCGCCGAGAACATGCCGAAGGACAATATCGATCGTGCCATCAAGAAGGCGATCGGCGGTGAGGGCGAGAACTATGACGAGATCCGCTACGAGGGCTATGGTCCGGGCGGCGTCGCGGTGATCGTCGAGGCGCTGACCGACAACCGCAACCGCGCCGCCTCCGACATCCGCTCGTTCTTCACGAAATCGGGCGGCAATCTCGGCGAAACCGGCTCGGTCGCCTTCATGTTCGACCATACCGGCATCATCGAATACGACGCCAAGGTCGCCTCCGACGATGCCATGCTGGACGCCGCGATCGAGGCCGGCGCCGACGACGTGGTCTCCAGCGAGGCCGGCCACGAGGTCTACGCCGCGCAGGACACCTTCCGCGAAGTAGCAAAAGCGCTGGAGGCGAAGTTCGGCGAGCCGCGCAAGGCGGCGCTGACCTGGAAGCCGCAGAACACCGTCTCGGTCGACGACGAGACCGGCGAAAAGCTGTTGAAGCTGATCGACCTGCTCAACGAGCACGACGACGTGCAGAACGTGTTCGCCAATTTCGAGGTGTCCGACGCGCTGATCGCTAAGATGGGCGGCTGACGCGCGTTGCTCCACTGTCATCGCCCGGCTTGCCGCCTCCGCTGAAGCTTCGGCGTGCCTGAATCCGTGACCCCCATCGAAGCCTTGGCGTAGACGGGACCGGGCGATCCAGTATTCGAGAGGCCTGCGTTTGATCCGAGAAGCCGCGGCGTACTGGCTCGCCGCTTTCGGGGATGACGAGTAGGGCTGGATGACGAGCACGGTGCGATGATACGCGGAGCAGGGGACGGCGCTCCGTTTGTGTTTCGTTCTCCCGGCGCAGGCGGTATCACTAGCCCATGACATCGCAGCCGATTCGCTCTCCCGTCCGTATCATCGGTATCGATCCGGGTCTCCGCCGCACCGGCTGGGGCGTGATCGAGACCGAAGGCAACCGTCTGGTCTATGTCGCCTGCGGTTCGGTCGAGCCGCCGGACGATCTGCCGCTGGCGAACCGGCTGCTCGCGATCCATGAAGGGCTGGCCGCCGTGCTCGGCGACTACAGGCCGGCGGAGGCGGCGGTCGAGCAGACCTTCGTCAACAAGGACGGCGTTGCCACGCTGAAGCTCGGTCAGGCCCGCGGCGTCGCCATGCTGGCGCCCGCAATGTTCGGTATCTCGGTCGCCGAATACGCGCCGAACCAGGTCAAGAAAACCGTGGTCGGCGCCGGTCATGCCGAGAAGAACCAGATCCAGGTGATGCTGAAGATCCTGCTGCCGAAGGCCGAGCCGCCATCCGCCGACGCCGCCGACGCGCTCGCGGTCGCGATTACGCATGCGCATCACCGCCAGAGCATCGCGCTGCGCCTCAGGGTGGCGAGCCTATGATTGACGATTGCGACTTCGCGCGACGTGAGGGGCGCACGCTCGTCAAGCTCCCTCCCCCCTTGCGGGGGAGGGCTGGGGAGAGGGGTAAGCCCCAGGCGACGGCCTATGAAATGCAACGACATGGCGTCAACGAAGCGCGCGATACAATCGAGCGCGGTGCGAGTGCTTATCGCGTCATGCGTGCGGCGATCGAACAAGCGGCACCCCTCTCCCTAACCCTCCCCCGCAAGGGGGGAGGGAACCCTTCCGCTGGTGCCTCCCTCACACGTGTCGAAGCGAGCATCCAATCCGGGTGGTCCTCATGATTGGCAAGCTCAAGGGCCTGATCGATTCCTATGGCGAGGATTACGTGATCCTCGACGTCGGCGGCGTCGGCTATCAGGTGCATTGCGCCAGTCGCACGTTGCAGGCGCTGCCGTCGCCGGGCGGCGCCGCCGTGCTCTCGATCGAGACCTATGTCCGCGAAGACCAGATCAAGCTGTTCGGCTTTCGCTCGGATCTCGAGCGCGAATGGTTTCGCCTGCTGCAGACCGTGCAGGGCGTCGGCGCCAAGGTCGCGCTCGCGGTGCTCGGCACGCTGCCGCCGACCGATCTCGCCAACGCGATCGCGCTGCGTGACAAGGCAGCGGTGGCGCGCACGCCGGGGGTCGGGCCGAAGGTCGCCGAGCGCATCGTCAGCGAGTTGAGGGACAAGGCGCCGGGCTTTGCCGACGTCGATCCCGCCGTGGTGCAGTTGTCAGGCGCAATCGACAACAACCGCGCGCCACGCCCGGTCACAGACGCGATCTCCGCGTTGGTCAATCTCGGCTACGGCCAGCCGCAGGCCTCCGCCGCCATCGCCGCCGCCTCGCGCAGCGCCGGTGAGAAGGCCGAGACCGCGCAGCTGATCCGGCTCGGCCTGAAGGAATTGTCGAAGTGAATAGTCGATACTCGCGTGAGCCGTTCTTCACCTCGCCCCGCTTGCGGGGAGAGGTGGGATCGCGCAGCGATCCGGGTGAGGGGGTACAGGTCTCTCCATGCGCATCGCCGGGCCGAGAGAGCCCCTCACCCCGACCCTCTCCCCGCAAGCGCGGGGCGAGGGGGAACTACCAGCCCCGTGTTAGTCTCGCATCATGAACACGCCCTCGCGCATGGTCACGCCCGAACGCCGCTCCGACGATGTCGGCGACACCGCGATGCGTCCGCAGTCGCTGACCGAGTTCGTCGGCCAGGCCCAGGCGCGCAAGAATCTCTCGATCTTCATCGAGGCCGCGAAGAAACGCGGCGAGGCGCTCGATCACGTGCTGTTCGTCGGCCCCCCCGGCCTCGGCAAGACCACGCTGGCGCAGATCGTCGCGCGCGAGCTCGGTGTCGGCTTCCGTGCCACCTCCGGCCCGGTCATCGCGAAGGCCGGCGATCTCGCGGCGCTGCTCACCAATCTGGAAGAGCGCGATGTGCTGTTCATCGACGAGATCCATCGCCTGAGCCCGGCGGTCGAGGAAGTGCTCTATCCCGCGATGGAGGATTTTCAGCTCGACCTGATCATCGGCGAAGGTCCCGCGGCGCGCTCGGTGAAGATCGAGCTGTCGAAATTCACGCTGGTCGGCGCGACGACGCGCGCAGGCCTGCTCACCAACCCGCTACGCGACCGCTTCGGCATTCCGATCAGGCTCAATTTCTATACCGAGGAAGAGCTCGAGAAGATCGTCACCCGCGGCGCCCGCGTGCTCAACATCGGCATGAGCCCGGACGGCGCCAATGAGATCGCGCGCCGTGCCCGCGGCACGCCGCGCATCGCCGGCCGCCTGCTGCGCCGCGTGCGCGATTTCGCGTCGGCCGCTGATGCCGACGCCATCGACCGCGGCATCGCCGACCGGGCGCTGAGCGCGCTCGAGGTCGACAGCGCCGGGCTCGACGCGATGGACCGGCGTTATCTCACCACCATTGCCTTGAACTATGGCGGCGGACCCGTCGGCGTCGAGACCATGGCGGCGGCGCTGTCGGAGCCGCGCGATGCGATCGAGGACATCATCGAGCCCTATCTGATCCAGTGTGGCTATCTGCAACGCACCCCGCGCGGCCGGCTCCTGACCTCGCATGCCTTCCGCCATCTCGGTCTCGCCGAGCCGAACCGCGATCCCTCGCAATTCGGCCTGTTCGGCGGCAATGGCGACGAGGACTGAGTCCGCGCTCCCGAAGACGTGAAAAGACGTGTTGATGCAGCGTATCGCGCTGCCGGTAACCTTGCCCGCTAACCATTGCGACGTCCCTGCAGGCCGTCTGCACAAACGCGGCCCAATTTCGCTCCAATCAAAGGGCCTATGATCGCTTGGAGCGCTTCCAGGAAGCGCCAGGCATCACCGATCACACGTCCATGATTTCACGTCGAAGCTTTCTACGCACCGCCGGCGGATTGACCGCCGCCACCGCCTCGACCGCGGCCTACGGCGTCAGCGAGCCGGTCGTCCGCCTCGCGCTCACGCGTTACGATCTGTCGCCCCGGCAATGGCCGGCGGACTTTCCGCTCAGGATCGCTGCGCTCGCCGACATTCACGCCTGCGATCCCTGGATGTCGCTCGACCGCATCACTGAGATCGTCGAGCGGACCAATGCGCTGAATGCCGACATCATCGTGCTGCTCGGCGACTATGTCGCGGGGCTGCGCCACGTCACGCGGTTCATTCCGGCCTCCGAATGGGCTGCGGTGCTGAAGGGCCTGAAGGCGCCGCTCGGCGTGCATGCCGTGCTCGGCAATCACGATTATTGGGACGACAAGACGGTACAGCGGCAAGGGCAGGGCACACCCGTCGCGCGCCGTGCGCTGGAGCGCACCGGCATCCCGGTCTACGAGAACGACGCAGTGCGGCTGGTCAAGGGTGGCCGTGCGTTCTGGCTCGCGGGTCTCGGCGACCAGCTCGCCTATCTGCCGGCGCGGCGCTATCGCGAGGTCCGGCGCATCGGCGTCGACGATCTCAACGCCACGCTCGCCAAGGTCACCGACGACGCGCCGGTGATCCTGCTCGCGCACGAGCCCGACGTTGCGCTCCGCGTGCCCCCGCGCGTCGCACTGCAACTGTCCGGCCACACTCATGGCGGCCAGGTCCGGCTGCTCGGATGGTCGCCCGCGGTGCCGGTCAAGCACGGCATGCGGCTCGCCTATGGCCACATGAAGCTGAAATGCGACGTCGTCGTCTCCGGCGGCCTCGGCTGCAGCATCATGCCGTTCCGTCTCGGCGTGCCGCCCGAGATCGTGCAGGTCACGCTCGGCGCAAAGGGACCGGTGGTGTCCTGACCGCGCTTGCGGGCATGGAAATCGGCATCAATTGATGTTATATTTGATGCCGAGGACCGCCATCATGAGAACAACCATTGCCATTGACGATGAATTGTTTGCCAAGGCGCAGGAGTTTGCCGGTGTCACAGAGAAGTCTGCCGTCATACGGGAGGCGTTGAAGGCGTTCGTCGAACGTGAAGCCGCCCGCCGTCTCGCCCGGATGGGTGGTACGCAGCCGGACGCCAAGGCACCGCCGCGCCGGCGCCCCAAATGAGGGTGCTTGTTGATACGTCGATTTGGATCGATCACTTTCGCCGCGGCGACCGCCAACTAGCCGGATTTCTAGACCACGGGGACGTCGTTATGCATCCTTTTGTCATCGGCGAATTGATGCTCGGGCACGTGCCGAAGATCGCCGACATGATGGGCGACCTGAATACGCTTCCAAAAGCGATCGTCGCAACCACCGATGAGGTCCTGCAATTCATATCGGATCGAAAGTTGCCCGGATCGGGGATCGGTTACGTCGATGCTCATCTTCTTGCCGCCACGGCACTCACGCCGGAGACGTTGCTTTGGACGCGCGACAAGCGTGCGCTGGCGGCAGCCCAAGCCTTGTCCCTCGCCGCCGGGATTGCGGAATAGCCAATGACTTCACCCATTCTCGACGGCCAGATCCGCGACGGCCGCCACCATATGCAGGTCCGCGTCTATTACGAGGACACCGACTTCTCCGGCATCGTCTACCACGCCAATTATTTGCGCTTCATGGAGCGCGGTCGCACCAATCATCTCCGCCTGATGGGCGCCGAGCAGCAGGCGCTGTTCGACGAGGCGCAAGAGGAGACCGGTGGCTTCGCCTTTGTCGTGCGCTCGATGACGCTCGATTTCCTCAAGCCCGCGCGGATGGACGACGTGCTCGACGTGGTGACCTGGCCGATCGCGGTGAAGGGCGCGTCCATCATGCTTGCGCAGGAGGTTCGGCGCGGCGATGACGTGCTTGTGAAGGCCGAGGTCCGCGTCGCCTTCATCAGCGGCGGCCGCGCGCAGCCGATACCGAAGGCCATCCGGGCGCTGATGAAGGCCGATTTGGCCTAGCTATCGGGCGATAGGAAACGGCCCATCGACTCTGTGCCGCAGGGCGCTAGATTTGCGTGTGACAAAACAACCGCGAGGGATCGCCGATGTCACGTCCGCCGCTGCCGCCTTTCACCCGCGAGACCGCCGCGCAGAAGGCGCGCATGGCGGAAGATGCATGGAATTCGCGCGACCCGGCGCGGGTTGCGCTCGCCTATACCGAGGACAGCCGCTGGCGCAATCGCGCCGAGGTGTTTCAGGGCCGTGCCGCGATCGAGGCCTTCCTGACCCGCAAGTGGGAAAAGGAGATGGAGTATCGCCTGATCAAGGATCTCTGGGCGTTCGACGGCAACCGCATCGCGGTGCGCTTCCAGTACGAATGGCACGACGCCGGCGGCAACTGGTTTCGCTCCTACGGCAACGAGCAGTGGGAGTTCGATGGGCACGGCCTGATGCGCCGCCGCGAGGCCTCGATCAACGACATCGCGATTGCAGAGAAAGACCGCCGCTTCCACTGGCCCGCCCCGGGCCCGCGTCCGGCCGACGTGCCCGGATTGGGGGAAAGTCCGTTCTGATCGTGCGGCAGCGCGCCGGGCCGTCGTGCTTCGAGACGCGCGTTCCGCGCTCCTCAGCATGACGGGATAAGGTTGAGTGACCGGCTAGCACTCAGCGCGCAAAGAAAGCCAGCTCCGTCATCCTGAGGTGCGAGCGGAGCGAGCCTCGAAGGATGAACGGCCCCCGTTCGGGAGCCGGTACACCTCGTGCGTCAAGCCTTACGCCGCAGCCTTATGCCGCGCCATCTCGGCCTTGTAGAGCTCGAACTCTTCCGCGACCGCCTTCGCAACCGACGGCCTCGTGCGCAGGCGCTCGTAGTAGGCCTTCAGCGCCGGCCATTTCGCGAGCTCGATCGGTGGCGTTGCCATGGTCCAGTTGATCACCGTGACGAGATAGGCGTCGGCGACGCTGAAATGATCGAGCAGGTAGTCGCGGCCCTTCAGATGGTTTTCGAGATAATCGAGCCGCGACACGTACTTCTCCAGCGCGTAAGTCTTGGCGTCGGGCGGCGCCTTCTTGTCGAGCAGCGGCAGGAACAGGCCCTTGTGCAGCTCGGTGCCGATGAAGCACAGCCACTGGTGCAACCGTGAACGCTCGGCGTTCGACGCGGTGCCGAGGCCGGCGCGCGGGAACTGGTCGGCGACATATTGCAGGATCGCGGCGTTCTCGGTCAGCACCACGCCGTCGTCGGTGCGCAGCGTCGGCACCAGCCCGAGCGGGTTGACCTTGTTGAAGTCGGTGCCGTCGTTGCGCACCTGCTTGGTCTTCGGATCGACCTCGAGATAGTTGGCCGGCTGGCCCGCTTCATAGAGCGCGACGCGGGTCGCCATCGAGCAGGCAAGCGGCGAGAAATAAAGGTCCATTTGTGCCTCCTTGGAGTGTCTGGCACGGCTGTCCGGCCGTTGTTGATTTTTGTACTGTCTTGGATAATATTAATGGCGTCAAGGAATTAAATGCGAAATGGTACAAAAGAGCAAGAAGCCGCCATCTGCTGCCAAAATCGAGGCGCCGGTCGCACCGAAGCGGCGCGGGCGGCCGCGCGCCTATGAGCCTGATGTCGCGCTCGGCAAGGCGCTCGACCTGTTCCGGCGCGACGGCTTTGCCGCGACCTCGCTCGATGATCTCAGCGCCGCAACCGGCATGAACCGGCCGAGCCTTTATGGCGCGTTCGGCGACAAGCGCGAGCTCTACATCAAGAGCTACCAGCGCTACCGCGATGACGCGCGCGCCGCGATGGCCGACATCTTCCGCGCCGATGCGCCGCTGCGGGAGCGGCTCGAGCGCATCTATCGGATCGCGCTCGACATCTATCTCTCCGGCGAGTCCGGCCCACGCGGCTGCTTCACGGTGATGACCGCGGCGTCGGAGGCGGTATCCGATCCCGGCATCCGTACCATGGTGCTGGAGGGGCTGACCGGGCTCGACAAGGCGTTCGCCACCTGCTTCCGCCATGCCAAGGAGCGCGGCGAGCTGCCTGACGGCCCCGATCCGGCGTCGCTGGCGCATCTCGCCTCCGCCACCATCCATACCATCGCGATCCGTGCCCGCGCCCGGGTGCCGCGCAAGGAGCTCGAGGCGATCGTGAAGGGCGCCCTCGACGTGCTGTGCGGGCCGAAATAGCCACGGGCGAAATTTCTGCCGCAGCAAATGTCGGCCGCTGTTTTTCCGGCTCGTCTTCCGTAAGGTCCCTCAACTCACGGAAGCGGAATATCATGGGAAAAGTCAGGACTTCTGCGTTCACGGTTTCGATCGACGGATTTGGCGCCGCGCCGCGCCAGAGCCTCGAACATCCATTCGGCGAGGGCGGCCTGGCCCTGCCCGCCGCGTGGTTCTTCGAGACGCGCGCCTTTCGCGCAATGATCGGCCAGGACGGCGGGACGACCGGGCTCGACGACGAGATCGCCCGCAAGTCGATGGAAAACATCGGCGCCTGGATCCTCGGACGGAACATGTTCGGCCCGATCCGCGGGCCTTGGCCGGATCATGCCTGGAAAGGCTGGTGGGGCGACAATCCGCCGTACCACACGCCGGTGTACGTGCTGACCCATCACGCACGGCCCGACCTGCCGATGCAAGGCGGCACCACGTTCCATTTCGTGACCGATGGCATGCTTGCCGCACTGGAGCGCGCGCGCGCGGTTGCGGGGGACAAGGACATCCGCGTCGGCGGCGGTGTGTCGGTGGTGCGGCAATTCCTGCAAGCGCGCCTCCTCGATGAGCTGCAGCTGGTGTTGCCGCCGGTCGTGCTCGGCGCCGGCGAGAGCCTGTTCGCGGGCCTCGACCTGCCTGCTCTCGGCTATGGCGTCGTCTCGCACGTCGCGAGCCCGTACGCCACGCACGTCATCTTCGCGCGCAAGTCCTAAACCGCTCACGTCTGCGTCAGCGGCAAGAATCCGCCGTTGACGCCGGCGCGGTTTGGTTTTATTTAACCCAAAGGTTATTTAACCGATGAGCTAAATAAATGCCGCTCGACCCCCTCAGTTCGACCTTCGCGGCGCTGGCCGATCCAACCCGGCGCGCGATCCTGGCGCGGCTCGCGCTCGGCGAGACATCGGTGATGGAGCTGGCAAAGCCGTTCGACATGAGCCTGCCGGCGATCTCCAAGCACCTGAAGGTGCTGGAACATGCCGGGTTGATCTCGCGCGGGCGCGAGGCGCAGTGGCGGCCGTGCCGGATCGCGCCCGCCTCGTTCAAAAAGGTCGACGGCTGGCTCGGGAATTTCCGCCGCTTCTGGGACGAGAGCTTCAACCGCCTCGACGGCCTGCTCAAGGAGATGAAGGCGGAGCAGGTCGCAAAGGCCTCGCCGCGCACCACCCGCAAAGTCAGAATAAAGAAGGAGAAGCAACGTGGACGCTCGCGTGGATAAGACACTGAGGATCACGACCCCGTCGGATCTCGAGTTCGCCATGACGCGCCAGTTCGACGCGCCGCGGCACCTGGTGTTCGATGCGATGACCAAGCCGGAATATCTCGTTCGCTGGCTCGGCTGCGACGCAATGGCGATGCCGGTTTGCGAGATCGACCTGCGCGTCGGTGGCCGCTATCGCTACGTATTCCGTTCGCCGGAGGGGATCGAGCACGTCCTCACCGGCACCTACCGCGAGGTCGCGCGCCCGGACCGCATCGCACTCGGCGAGACCTTTGCGATGCCGGGCTTCACCAGCGACGAATATCTGGTCACCTCGACCTTCGTCGAGGAAGGCGGCACGACCACGCTGACCACCACGATCAAGCATCCCACCAAGGAGGCTCGCGACGGCCACCTCAATTCCGGCATCGAGAAGGGCGTCGAGCCGGCCTACGACCGGCTCGCGGAGATCGTTGCCGGGATGGGCTGACGCAAAGGCTCTGGGCCGCCTTGCCGTGATCCACAGATCCGTGGTCGTCCCCGGCGAAGGCCGGGACCCATACCTCGCGGCCTCTCTTTGGGGCACGCGCGGGGACATTCTGCTCAACAACAGTGTGTCGTGATTATGGGTCCCGGGTCGCGCGGAGCCTGTCATCGGGCGGCGCTTTGCGCCGACCCGTTGGCTTGCCCGGGACGACACCGCCTTAGTACCCCCGCTTGCGGTCAACGAGGTTTTCCAGCGCGCCGCCGGCCTCGAAGCGCGCGATCTGCTGCGCGACATATTTCGAGATCTCGTCGGCGTCGGTGTCAGCGGCGTTGTGCGGCGTCAGCACCACCTTCGGATGGCTCCAGAACGGGCTCACCTCGGGCAGCGGCTCGGTCTCGTAGACGTCGAGCGAGGCGGCACCCAGCGTGCCGTCGTCGAGCGCGCGCAGGATGTCGGCCTCGTTCTGCAAGGCGCCGCGGCCGGCATTGACGATCACGGGCGCGCCGAGCGGGCTGTTGCGGTTCAGCTTCGCGAACAATTCGCGATTCAGCACGTGCCTTGTATCAGGCGTCAGCGGCAGCAGGCAGACCAGGATGTTGGTCTCGCGCAGGAACGCCTCCAGCCCGTCGGCGCCGTGGGTGCAACTGATGCCGTCGATCCGCTTCTCGTTGCGGCTCCAGCCGACGACCCGGAAGCCGAGCGCGCGGAGCGCGTGCGCCGAGGCCGCGCCGAGCGTGCCGAGCCCCATGATTCCGACGGTGATCGCGCCCGCCGCCCATTGATATTTCGGCGCCCAGCGCTTGGCCCGCTGCGACTCCCGCAGATAGAGCTCCTGGCGGTGATGCATCAGCACATGCAGCACGACATATTCGGTCATGCGGTCGGTGAGATCAGAGACGGCGACCCGCACCAGCGGCACGTCGGGCAGCGAGCGGTCGATCATCAGCGCATCGACACCGGCGCCGAGATTGAAGATGACGCGCAGATTGCCGAACGCCGCGAGCTCGCCCGGCTTCGGCTTCCACACCGCGGCATAGTGCACCTCGGCGGGATCGAGCGCCGGGTCCGGCAGCAGCACCACGCCGCGGTCCGGGCAGACCGTATCGAACCGCGCCTTCCAGCGCGCCGACGACCAGTTTTCCGCGCCGCCATTGATCAGCAGCGCGAGCGCGCCTTTACTCATTCGGATACCTCCAACGCCAGTGTGATGCGTGTCACAGAGTGGGTCCTGCCCGCCCCCTAGTCTCCTGCCATCAACAGGGGAGAACTTCCATGCGCAAACTGGTCCTGACCTCGGCTTTGATCGTCGCCTGCGCCGCCACCGCCCACGCCGGTCAGAGCCGCGGCCTCGTGCTCGCAGCCGCCTACACGCCCGCTCAAACACAACCGGCCGTTGCGCCGGCGCAGGCCGAGTCCCAGCCGGCCCCGTCGCAGGCGCAACCAACGGAGTCTCCGAGGCACCAGGCGTCCCGTCCGGTGCAGAGGAGCCACGTCGGCCGCCGGAGAGAGACGAGGCCAAGGCGCCCCGGATCGCCGCCCGCTACGCCGTCTGTTGATAACCGCGTCATGATCGTTGCGGTGACGGCCTGATGCGCGATTGCCGAGGTCCGGTCGGTCGAGGCTCGCGATGAAGCTTCGATCAGATCCATCACCTGCATTCGGAACCCAAATTTCTTTCGCGCCCCATGTCGGCAGCGGGCATAATCGTTCGTTCTTGCAATGAACGGAGATGCCTTTTCGATGCTGTACGCCATCCTCTGCTATCACGACGAAGACATGGTCGGTTCCTGGAGCAAGGAGCACGACGCCTCGGTCATGCAGAAACTGTCCGTCGTGCAGGACAAGCTCGCCAAGCAGGGCAAGCTCGGCCCGGTGGCGCGGCTGCTGCCGACCACGGCGGCGACCACGCTGCGCAAGGAAAACCCGCCGCTGGTGCTGGACGGCCCGTTCGCCGAAACCAAGGAGCAGCTGCTCGGCTTCTATCTGGTCGAGGGCAGGAACCTCGACGAGGTGCTCGACATCGCGCGCGACCTCGGCGAGGCCAATCCCGGCGGCACCTATGAGATCCGGCCGGTCGGCTACTTCAGTCAGGGAAGTGCCAAGGAGACTGTAGAGGGGAGAGCGAAGGCGTGAGCGTGACCGACACCGCCTGGATCGATTCCGCGCTGACATCGGCGCGTCCCCAGGCGGTTGGCGCGTTGCTGCGCTACTTCCGCAATCTCGACACCGCCGAGGAAGCCTTCCAGAACGCCTGCCTGCGGGCGCTCAAGAGCTGGCCGCAGAACGGCCCGCCGCGCGATCCTGCGGCGTGGCTGATCATGGTCGGCCGCAATGTCGCGATCGACGACATCAGGCGCAGCAAGAAGCAGGAGCCGTTGCCCGACGATGACCAGGCGATCTCCGACCTCGACGACACCGAGGACGAGCTTGCCGAGCGGCTCGACGGCTCGCATTACCGCGACGACATCCTGCGGCTCCTGTTCATCTGCTGTCACAAGGACCTGCCGGCGACCCAGCAGATCGCACTCGCGCTGCGCATCGTTTCCGGCCTGTCGGTGAAGCAGATCGCGCGCGCCTTCCTGGTCTCGGAAGCCGCGATGGAGCAGCGCATCACGCGGGCCAAGACGCGCGTCGCCGATGCCAACGTGCCGTTCGAGACGCCGGGCGCGGTCGAGCGCAGCGAGCGCCTCGTCTCGGTCGCGGCGATGATCTACCTGATCTTCAACGAGGGCTATTCGGCGAGCGGCGACACCGCCGAAATCCGCTCGCCGCTGTGCGAGGAGGCGATCCGGCTGGCCCGCCTGCTGCTGCGGCTGTTCCAGAGCGAGCCGGAGATCATGGGGCTGACGGCGCTATTGCTGTTGCAGCATGCCCGCGCCGCCGCGCGCTTCGACGCTGATGGCCAAGTGATCCTGCTCGACGACCAGGACCGCAGCCTGTGGAACCAGAAGCTGATCGCCGAGGGTCTCGCGCTGATCGACAAGGCGATGCGCCACCGCAGGAGCGGGCCCTATCAGGTGCAGGCGGCGATCGCGGCCCTTCACGCCCGTGCGGAAAAGCCCGAGGATACCGACTGGACCCAGATCGACCTGCTTTATGGCGCGCTCGAGATCATGCAGCCGTCGCCGGTGGTGACGCTCAATCGTGCCGTTGCGGTCTCCAAGGTGAAGGGGCCGGAAGCCGCGCTCGAGATGATCGAGCCGCTGGCGCCGCGGCTCTCCAATTATTTCCATTATTTCGGCGTGCGCGGCGCATTCCTGATGCAACTCGGCCGCAACGAGGAAGCCCGCGTCACGTTCGACCGCGCCATCGCGCTCGCCAACACCACCGCCGAAGCTGCGCACATCCGCATGCACATCGACCGCCTGATGCGCGACAGCCAGCCGCGCAATGTGAAGGCGAAGTAGCTCTCACTTGGTCGCACCTCGTCCGAGTGCAAGTTGAGAACCTTCCCGTGTGGCACCCCTCTCCCTAACCCTCTCCCGCAAGGGGAGAGGGAACCCCTCCGCCGGTGCTTCCCTGACGTGAGAGCAAGAACATCGCCAGCCAATTGCGTGAGGTGGGCACAATAGTCAGGCTCCCTCCCCCCTTGTGGGGGAGGGTGGGAAGAGGGGTAAGCCCCGGGCGAACTGATCAATGTGTGCGTTGCTCTCGCAACTCCGGTCGTGGCTTCCGAAAAATTCTTCACCGTCCTTGTCGGCCCCGCACCCCGCCGTTCGTCATGAAGGCAGAGCATCACCAAGCGTTACGGAGCCTGTCATGCCGACGATCGTCGACGCCGAAGTCTCAAAGCCTGCCCGCATCACCGGCCGCGTCATGAGCGGCGTTGTTGTCCTCTTCCTGCTGTTCGACGGCGCGATCAAGCTGGTGCCGTTGTCGGTGGTCACCGAGACCATGGACAAGATGGGCTTTGGCGCGAGCGATGCGCTGGCGCGCAGCCTGGGCATCATCACCATCGTCTGCACGCTGCTCTACTCGGTGCCGCCGACCTCGATCCTCGGTGCCATCCTGCTCACAGGCTATCTCGGCGGCGCGATCGCATCGCATGTGCGGATCGGTAGCCCGATGTTCACCCACACGCTGTTCGGGCTCTATCTCGGCCTGATGGTGTGGGGTGGTCTCTATCTGCGCGACGGCAATCTGCGCGCGCTGCTTCCGTTTCACCGTTGAGGGATTGTTCGATTCATCCACAATGCTGCCGCAGGGAAATGCGACCAGTGTCACATGGGCCATGTACGGTCCCGGTCTCGCCAATCTGAAGAAGCTGACTGAAAAATAGAGCGTTTTCGAGCGAAGTGGTTACCGGTTCGCGTGAAGAAAACGCGTCAAACAAGAATCCGGAGCCTCGTTTCGATTATATCGGAACGAGGCTCTGGTTACCCCAGGGAGCATGTCATGCAGGTCAACCCCTATCTCTCCTACGACGGCAATTGCGGCGCCGCGCTGAATTTCTACCAGAAGGTTCTCGGTGCGCGGATTGAGGAAACCCATCCCTACGGCGAGGGCAATGCGGAGATGCAGACGCCGCCCGGCTGGAAGGACAAGATCATGCACGCCAGGGTCTCGATCGACGGCGAGATCATCATGGCCTCCGACGCCCCGCCCGGCCACTTCCAGAAGCCGCAGGGTTTTCACGTCGCGCTGCAGGTCGAGGACCCCACCGAAGCCGAACGCCGCTTCAAGGCGCTGTCCGAGGGCGGCACGGTCACCATGCCGTTCGGCAAGACCTTCTTCTCCAACGGCTTCGGCATGTGCGTCGATCAGTTCGGCATCCCCTGGATGGTGAACTGCCCGCAAGGGATGTAGGCGGAACCTCGGCAAGCATCCGGGCAGGGACAGTCACGGTGCGCACTGCTGCACCTACGTCATTGCGAGCGGAGCGAAGCAATCCATCGCACCACAAGTAGTAATAGTAATATGGATTGCTTCGTCGCTGTCGCGGCTCGCAATGGCGACTGTGTTAACCGCACCTACCTGCACCGCGGATAGATCGCGGCGAGATCGCGGCCACGCAGCAGCAGCAGGCGCGAGCTCAGGCCGCCGCGGCGCACGATCCAGCCGCGCACCGGCGCCGGGTAGGCTTCGAGCACCGCCTCGGATGCTTCCGGCTCCGCATAGGTTCGGCCGCGTCGGTCGATCGAACGCGCGGCGTGGAAGCCGAGCACAGCGCGCCGCGTCACGCAGATGCGGTCGCCCGGCACCATCGAGAGCACCAGCGTGCAGGCCGACAGGCACGGCCCGTCGATCACCACGCGCTCACCCGACGCACGCACCTTGTCGAACAGTTCGATGAACGGGCCGACCTCCCCGCCGGGGCTGGCGAGGATACGAACGTCGGCCTGCGCGCAGCAAACCGTTGCGCAGAGGGCTGCCGCCGCGACAACTATCTTCATCAGCGCAATCCATGCCCGCGATGCGATCGAGGTCCCGCCGCATCTGAAGCTGCAAGGCTTGCGCCGGAATGGGGCATCGTCAAGACCGATCCCCCTTCCGCACAGACTGGCTCAGGCTGCCCGGTTCTTGAGCGCACCCACGATCGCGGTAAGCACCGCGCCGGCAACGCCGCCGCCGGCCACCTGTCCGATAATGCTGCCGATGTCAGGCGTCGCACCGGAATTGGCGAGCAGCGGGATCAGCATGCCCAGAAGCTGTCCGCCCGCGCCGCCGCCGATGGCACCTGCGATGGTGTTTCCGAGCGTGCCGAGATCGATGTTCTTGGCCGCTCCCGCGGCGACATTGCCGCCGACGGCTCCGCTGATGACTTGAATGATCAGATTGATGAGGACGCCCGACATGACGTGATTTCTCCCCGGTATCCGGTTCAACATGGCCGAGACGCTGACGGCGCCCCACCGGGGCAGAGGTTAGGCCTCCAGCGCGCATAGGTCATGCTGCGCACGCGAAGATTGCCGGCCTGCATGCACGATATGCACCGGGTTCTTGGGCGCTGTTCGGTGGTTCCGGGGCCTCAGCCCCCGCCGGAGACGCCGGCCTCGGCAAAGGTCGCCATGCCGGCGTGACAGGCGAGGGCGGCGCGCAGCAGCAGGATCGCAATTCCAGCACCGGAGGCTTCGCCGAGCCGCATCTCGAGATCGAGCAGGGGGGCGAGCGCAAGTTCACGCAGCAATTCGCGGTGGCCGAGCTCGGCCGACACATGCCCGGCGCGGCAATGCGCGAGGCCATTGGGAGCAAGCCGCGCCAGCGGCAGCACCGCCGACGTCGCGACGAAGCCGTCGAGCAGCACCGGAATGGATCGTGCACGCGCTGCCAGCACGGCGCCCGCGATGGCTGCGAACTCGCGCCCGCCGAGCGCGACTGCGACAGCCAGGGGATCGTCGAGCAGGTTGCGGTGCAGTTTCAGCGCGGTGTCGATCGTGGCGCGCTTGCGCAGCAGGCCGGCATCGTCGACGCCGGTGCCGCGGCCGGCCCAGCGTGCGCCGCGCCCGCCCATCAATGCCGCGCACAGCGTCGCAGCCACGGTGGTGTTGGCGATGCCCATCTCGCCGACCACCAGCAGGTCGCATTGCTCGGGCACTGCGCGCCAGCCGGTGTCGAGGGCGACCAGGAAATCGGCGCCATCCATCGCCGGCGCCATCGTGAAGTCGCGCGTCGGCCGTGCGAGTTCGAGCGGCTCGACGCGCAGCTCGGCGCCGGCAAGTTTTGCGATCTGGTTGATCGCAGCGCCGCCCGCTGCGAAGTTCGCCACCATCTGCGCGGTGACCTCGGCCGGATAGGCGGAGACGCCGCGCTCGGCGATGCCGTGATTGCCGGCGAACACGGCGATCGTCACCTTATCGAGCCGGGGAATCTCGCGCCGCTGCCAGCGCGCCAGCCAGATCGCAACTTCTTCCAGCCGGCCGAGGCTGCCCGGCGGCTTGGTCAGGTTCTGCTGGCGCAGGCTTGCTGCCGCAGCGCTCGCCTCGTCGCCTGCGGGCAGGTCGCGACAAAAGCTGCGGATGTCGTCTAGAGTACTGAATTGCATGCGATTCCCTCGTCGAGCGGGCCGCAAGCTAATGCATGATCCGGAACGCTGTGAAGCGCTTTTCAGGAGGGATCATGCTCAAACGAGGAGCTAAAGCGGGCTGGCGATCGGACCTGATCTCATCGCGATTTAGTGCAATTTGAAGGCCAAGACTTTGAAGGCCAAGACTTTGAAGGCTAAGACCATGCGTGAGTGGCTCCACGATCTCAGGACCGCCACTGCCTTTCTGACCCGCCTGCCGATGCCGCATCCGGACGGCGCGCGGCCGGAGAGTTTTGCGCGGGCGCAGCGGCTGTTTCCCCTGATCGGGGCCGGCATCGGCGCGGCGATAGGCCTGTTCTGTCTGCTGTTGCGGGTGATCGGCGTGCCGGACCTCGCCGCGGCGGCGCTCGCGCTCGGCGTCGGTGCGCTCTTGACCGGCGCGCTGCATGAAGACGGGCTTGCCGACGTTGCCGACGGGTTCGGCGGCGGCCGCGATCCTGCGGCCAAGCTCGAGATCATGCGCGACAGCCGGCTCGGCACTTATGGCGCGCTCGCGTTGGTGGTGAGCTTTACCGCCAAGCTCGCGGCGCTGGCTGCCCTTCAGAACGGTCTTGTGGTGCAGAGCCTGATCGCGGCGCATGCGCTCGGCCGTGGTGTGCTGCCGTGGATCACGATCAGTCTGCCTTATGCGCGCACGGACGGGCTCGTAGCCAATGCCGGCCGGCCCGACGGCACGATTGCCGCGGTCGCCGCAGGTATCGCGCTGGTGATCGCAATCCTCGCGCTGCCCTTCAGCAATGCGCTGCTGGCGGCGATCGCGGCCGGCGCGAGCGCACTGATCATGGCGCAGCTGGCAAAACGGCAGATCGGCGGCCAGACCGGCGATGTGCTTGGTGGCGCCGAGCAGGTCGCGGAGACTGCCGTCCTGGTGCTGCTCGCGGCGCGGTTGGGGTAGGGCGTTTTCAAGCGAAGTGGGTGCCGGTTCGCGTGAAGAAAACGCGTCAAAATGGAAAGCCGAAGCGGAAGATGGGCGAAACTCATCTCTGGCTCATCCGCCACGCGCCGGTCGACGGTCCGCGCGGCGTGATCCATGCGCCGGATGCGCCCGCGGATCTCAGCGATGCAGCGGCGTTCGCCGCGTTGCAGGCGCGGCTGCCGCCTCACGCCGTCGCGATTTGCAGTCCGGCGCGCCGCACCCGCGAGACCGCCGCGCGGCTCGGCCTCACGGCGACGGAAGATGATGCCTTTCGCGAGCAGGATTTCGGCGACTGGACCGGCCGTCGCCATAGCGAGATCGAGGCCGAGCTCGGCGCGGCCTATCGTGCGTTCTGGAATTCGCCGGGGACCAACCGGCCGCCGGGCGGTGAAAGCTTCGCCGATCAGATCGCGCGGGCGCGGGCAGGGCTGGCGCGCTTGCCGGCGGGCGACGTCGTGCTGGTCGTGCATTCCGGCACCACCCGCGCGATCCTCGCGATCGCGCTCGAACTGGCGCCGGAGCTCGCGCTGCGCTTTGTCATCGATCCGCTGTCGCTGACGCGGATCGATAGGCTGGCAGACGCGTGGCGCGTCGTCGCGGTGAACGGGTGCGAATAGTGGAGCGAGCTCCACTTCACCTCGCCCCGCCACGAGATGCGATCCGGGTGAGGGGGTACGGGTCTCACCGCGTTCGGTACTCGCGGAAGCAGCCCCTCACCCCAACCCTCCAAGAGCAAGCGTCGCTTGTCTCGAGCCCGTAAGAACGGGGCGAGGGAGCGCAGTCCCATCGCGGCTGTTCGGTCGTTCGATCAGCCGTCACCCATTCCGCCGCTGGCCGCGCAGGGTCGGCAGGCCGATGCCGGCGGCGTCGAAGCCGCCGTCGACGGCGAGGATCTGTCCGGTGATGTAGCTGGCGCGATCCGAGCACAGGAAGAAGATCGCTTCCGCCAGCTCCTCCTCCAGCCCGTAGCGGTTGAGCGGGATCGCGTCGTGATAGTCGGCGCGGATCTCCGGCGTGTGCACCGCTTTCGCCATCGCGGTCTCGACCGGTCCGGGCGCTACGCCGTTGACGCGGATGCCGAGCGAGGCGAGCTCGACCGCGAGCTGCTTGGTGAGATGCGCGAGGCCGGCCTTGCTGGTGCCGTAGGCCGAGCGCAGCGTCGAGGCGCGCACCGCCGAGATCGAGGTGATGTTGACGATCGCGCCGCCGCCATGCTCGCGCATCAATGGCGCGGCCGCCTTGGTGCACAGGAACGGACCGGTGAGGTTGACGGCCATGATCCGGCTCCAGTCGGCGTCCGAGGTCTCTAGCACCGGCGTGAACACGGCAACGCCGGCGTTGTTGACGAGCGCATCGAGCCGGCCGAAGCGGCCTGCGATCGCGGCGATCGCTTTGGTCACGCCATCGGCATCCGACACGTCGCAGGTCAGCGCCAGCGTATTGTCGGGCTGCTTCAGCGCCGCGACGGCGCTCTCCTGCAACTCGCCCTCGATATCAAGCAGCGCAACGCGCCAGCCGTCAGCGAGAAAGCGCTTCGCTGCGGCGAGCCCGATGCCGCGCGCGGCGCCGGTCACGAGCGCGACTTTTTGTGCAGAGGAAGTCATTGGGCGGTCCATCGGTTCGGTTGGGCGAGCCAGTTCGTCTGCGATCTTCGCCGAGGCGTGTCAACCGGCTTGCATGCCGGCAAAATATCCCCGCACAGAATGTCGGCCGGGCCGCTCCGGCTTCGTCCTGCGGGCACTGGTCCAATCATGGAGTTCCGATGTCGCTCACCCTGCATTACCACCCGCTGTCCTCGTTCTGCTGGAAGGCGCTGGTCGCGCTTTACGAGAACGGCGCGCCGTTCACGCCGAATATGGTCAACCTCGGCGATCCCGCACAGCGTGCGGCGCTGCTCGCGCTATCGCCGATCGGCCGCTTTCCCGTGCTCCGCGACGAAACGCGCGGCGAGACGGTGCCTGAATCGAGCATCGTCATCGAATATCTCGACCGGCATTATCCCGGCACCGTCAGGTTGATCCCCGAGGACCCGGAGCTCGCGTTGCAGACCCGGCTGCGCGATCGCTTCCTCGATCTCTATGTTCATCTGCCGATGCAGAAGATCGTCGGCGACCGGCTGCGATCTGCGGACAGCAAGGATCCGTATGGCGTCGCCGAGGCGCGGGCGCAGCTCTGCACCTCCTATGCGATCCTGGATCAGCAACTGGCGCATGGCGGCTGGATGATGGGCGAGCATGTCTCGCTGGCCGATTGCGCAGCCGCGCCGGCGCTGTTCTACGGCAACAAGGTCGAGCCGATCGCAGCGGGCCACCGGCATCTGGCCGCCTATCTCGAGCGGCTGAAGGCGCGTCCGTCTTTCGCACGGGTCCTCAAGCAGGCCGAGCCCTATTTCGGCATGTTCCCGAGCGAAACCTGAAAACGACGTCCGATCCGGGTTCCGAAAATAAATGCGGCGCGATGTCGTTTTCGCGCCGTCCCGTTCGTCATCTCCCTGAGGCCCGGGTTCTGGAGCGCTGGTCGCTCCGGGGGCCCGGGCGAAGCATGTGGAGACGACATGGCTGCAGCTGGCAACAGGGCGGAGATCATCCGCGGGCTCTTCGCCGCCTATCTCGCCAATGACCGCGCGAGCGTCGAGGCGGCGTTCGCGGAGGATTTCCGCTTCTCGACGCCCGATGGCGAGAACATCGACAAGCCGCGCTATTTCGTCGAGTGCTGGCGCGACAGCGGCTGGATCGGCCGCCACGAGATCGAGCGTATCATGGTCGACGGAGCCGAAGCCTTCGTCACCTATCGCTGCGTGGCCCGCGACGGCAAGAGCTTCCGCAACACCGAGTTCTTCGTGTTCGACGGCGACAAGGTGTCGCGCATCGATGTGTATTTCGGCCCGTCGCATCAGGACGGCGAACTCGTCAGGCAGGAGCGCTGAGGGCGATGTCATGCGCGATGCAATGACCTGCGAACTAATTTCGCTGCGCCTGTCGGTGTGGCAAGGCCGGCGTCGTCCTTGAAACGAGTACCGGCGACGCCGGTCCGACACAACGGAGCAGGACAATGAAATTCATGGTGATCGTGAAGGCGAACAGGGATACCGAGGCCGGTGTGATGCCGAGCACCGAGCTGCTCGCCGCGATGGGCAAGTTCAACGAGGAGATGGTCAAGGCCGGCGTGATGCAGGCCGGCGAGGGGCTGCATCCGACCAACAAGGGCGCCCGGGTCAAATATGCCGGCGGGCAGAGCATCGTGTCGCACGGCCCGTTCAGCCCGACGAGCGACCTCGTCGCCGGCTTCTGGCTGATCGAGACCAAATCGCTCGACGAGGCGATCGGCTGGATGAAGCGCGCGCCGTTCGACGGCGGCTCCGAGATCGAAATCCGCCAGGTGTTTGCGGCGGAGGATTTCGGCGAAGCGCTGACGCCCGAGCTGCGCGAGCAGGGAGAACGCCTGCGTGCGCAGGCGGGCAGGAAGTGATGTTGCCGTCATTCCGGGCATCGCCTAAGCGATCAGCCCGGAATGACGAGAGTGAGAATTCTCGCGTGATTCAACAAGCAAGGAAATCCGACCAATGCGTTTCATGATGCTGATGATCCCGCTCGGCTATGAGTCCGCGCCGGCCAAGCTCGAGCTCGACCCCGAACGGGTCGCCGCGATGATGCGATACAATCAGGCGCTGAAGGACGCCGGCGTGCTGATCACGCTGGAAGGCCTGCATCCGCCGGCGTCAGGCGCGCGGGTCAGGTTCGACACCGGCGCCCCCGTCGTGATCGACGGTCCGTTCACCGAGGCCAAGGAAGTGATCGGCGGCTTCTGGATGATCGACGTCGCCTCGCGCGCGGAGGCGATCGAATGGGCCAGCAAGTGCCCGGCCACCGCGAACGAGATGATCGAGATCCGCCAGGTGCAGGAGATGGCCGATTTCTCCGAGGAGGTGCAGCAGGCGGCCGCCACCTTCGAGCATCCGCAGGGCGGCTGGGGCAAGGCGCTCCGCTGAAGCTCGAACGACCAGCGATGCCGCCGCATGGCGTCACCGCGCCACCAACCGATCGTCAACCACCAACGACCACAACGGAGACGCAAGATGAGCACCAACACCTTTCTCGCCGTCTATCTCGGCGGCGGCAAAACCGGCGCCCGGATGGCAGCATGGAATGCGCTGCCGGAGGCCGAACGGCGCGCCAAGGAGCAGCAGGGCATGGCCGCGTGGGGCGCCTGGGTCGAGAAGCACCACGACGTGATCGTCGAGATGGGCGGACCGCTCGGCAAGACCAAGAAGGTCAGGGCCGACGGCACCGCCGACATCGCCAATCTGATGACCGGCTTCACCGTGGTGCGCGCACCCTCGCATGAGGCGGCGGCAAAGCTGTTCGAGAACCACCCGCACTTTGCGATCTTCCCGGGCGAAGCCGTGGAGATCATGCCGGTGCTGCCGATCCCTGGGCGGTAGTCTCGCGGGACGCTAAGCCCGATTGCGCGACGAAATCATCCGTTAATCTTGATTGGCGGCTGACCCGCCGCTAGTGACCTTTACCGCCAGCTCATGTAAAAGCCGTTCACATGAGCTGGCGCAAGGACCAAGGCCGCGCCGAGCGCGGCTATCATCACGGCAATCTCAAAGAGGCCTTGCTGCAGGCCGCGCTCGACTTGATCTCGAAGAAAGGGCCGGCCGGCTTCACCTTCGCCGATGCCGCGCGCATGGCCGGCGTCAGCCCCGCCGCACCGTACCGCCACTTCCGCGACCGCGACGAACTGATCGCCAGTATCGCGCAGCGCGGCTTCGAGCAATTCGAATCGCTCTTGACGCAAGCGTGGGACGATGGCCGCCCCGATACCGTCACGGCGTTCGAGCGGGTCGGCAAGGCCTACCTCGCCTTCGCCCGCGAGGAGCCTGCGTTCTACTCCGCGATGTTCGAATCCGGCCTGCCGGTCGATTCCAATCCGACCTTGATGGCCGCAAGCGAACGTGCGTTCGCGATCATCCGCGCCGCCGCCGAACGGCTCGCGGCGCTGGCGCCGCCAGGCCAGCCGCGCCCGCCGGCGATGATGATGGCGCTGCACATCTGGGCGATGTCGCATGGCGTCGCCTCGCTGTTCGGCCGCGGCGACGCCGCGCGGCGCAAGCTGCCGATGTCGCCGGAGGATCTGCTCGAGGCCGAGGTGCTGATTTATCTGCGCGGGCTCGGCTTCCGGACCGACCAGAAACCGGGAGCTGCGTCCGCGGATGAAAAACCGGCCGGCGACAAGGCTGGTCCCTGGGGCAAACCGAAATAAAATTTCAAAAATAATTGCAGAAAAAATTGCGAGGGTGCGTCATCCGCGCTGCTTGACTTTCCCAAGGGATCGGCTACCTATGTAAATGTTATTTACATTCACAACGGCGTGATGCCGTGATGGAGAAGGAAATGGCCTACACCGCTGATGTCAATCGCTGGCGCGGCCCCGTCGAAGAGCCCTACCGCCCCTACTTCTACGCGACGCCGTGGCATCCCCTGAAGATCGCCGGGATCATCCTCGGATTCATGATCTGGTGGCCGATCGGTCTCGCCCTTCTCTTTTTCACACTCGGGAGCAGAAAGATGGCCTGTTGGAGTCACAACGACATGGATCGCTGGCAGAACAAGATGGAGCGGATGCAGGACAAGATGGAGCGCATGAAGGGCCGCATGGAGCGCCGCGGCTTCGGCTTTGGCTTCGGTCCGCCATCGAGCGGCAACCGCGCCTTCGACGAGTACCGCACGGACACGCTGCGCCGGCTCGAGGAAGAGCAGGTCGAGTTCAAGAACTTCCTCGACCGTCTGCGCCACGCCAAGGACAAGGAAGAGTTCGACGCCTTCATGGCCCAGCACAAGACCCGTCCGACCCCGCCGAACGACCAGCCGCCGCAAGGCTGATCGCACAAGGCTGATTGCGCAAGGCGAGCCGCGAGGCAGTAGCTAGCCTTCAGGCGATGTGCCCCCATAACACCTGATGGCTCCGAGCCGCCCGTTTGCGACAAGCAAGCGGGCGGTTTGCATTTTGGCCTGGTCACGCCCACTCTATCTTCGGCAATTTGGGCGGCATCTTCGGCAATTTGGGCGGCGGGGCGAGGATCATGGCGGCACCTGCGACCTACGATGATCTGTGGCGTTCGATCCGGCGCGAAGCGGAAGCTGCGATCGCGGCCGATCCTTTTCTTGAGGCGTCGGCCGCCTTCATCCTCGATCAGGGCGACCTCGGCGGCGCGCTCGCCTTCCTGATCGGCCGGCGCATCGGCCGCGCCGAGGCCGATCGCGCGCAGTTCATGCGAACCGCCCGCGAGGCGTTCGCCGCCGATCGCGCGCTGGTCGATGCCGCGGCCTGTGATCTGGTCGCCATCCTGCGCCGCGATCCGGCGATATCAGGCTTGCTGTCGCCGCTATTGAACTTCAAGGGTTACGTCGGGCTGCAAGCCTGGCGCGTGTCGAACTGGCTGTGGCGCCAGGAGCGTCCAGATCTTGCGCGGCTGATACAGGGTGCAGCGGCGGACGCGTTGCAAATCAGCATTCACCCCTCGGCCCGGATCGGGACGGCGGTGTTCCTCGATCACGGCACCGGCATCATCATCGGCGCGCTGGCCTCGGTCGGCGACGAGGTCACGATCCTGCATAACGTCACCATCGCGCGGCATCAGGATGACCCACGCAACGCCCCGAAGATCGGCCGCGGCGTGCTGCTCAGCGCCGGCGCAACGGTGATCGGAAATCTTTCTGTCGGCGATTTCGCCAAGATCGGCGCCGGCGCGTTGGTGACGTCGGACGTGCCCGCCGGCTGCACTGCCATCGGCGTGCCCGCGCGGCTGACCAATTGTGCGGAGGCGGGGGCGCTTTCGTGAGGTGAGTACCTTCTCAGGCTCCCTCCCCCGCAAGCGGGAGAGGCGAAGGGAGAGAGCCAACGTCCCTCACACATTCGATCCATGGATCGCGTCGATCACGGCGTCGGTCACTTCCTTGGTCGTCGCCGTGCCGCCGACATCGGGCGTCAGCACGCCGGCCGCGCACACCTTCTCGACCGCGGCCATCAGGCGCGCCGCGGCGTCGTTTTCGCCGAGATGCTCCAGCATCTGCGCGCCGGTCCAGAAGGTCGCGACCGGGTTGGCGATGCCCTTGCCGGTGATGTCGAAGGCCGAGCCGTGGATCGGCTCGAACATCGAGGGGAAGCGGCGCTGCGGGTCGATGTTGCCGGTCGGCGCGACGCCGAGGCTGCCGGCCAGGGCGCCGGCGAGATCGGACAATATGTCGGCGTGGAGATTGGTCGCGACGATGGTGTCGAGGCTCTTCGGATTGAGCGTCATCCGCACCGTCATCGCGTCGACCAGCATCTTATCCCAGGTGACGTCGGGGAATTCCTTCGCCACCTCGGCCGCGATCTCGTCCCACATCACCATGCCATGGCGCTGCGCGTTCGACTTCGTCACCACGGTGAGGAATTTGCGCGGCCGCGACTGCGCGAGCTGGAACGCATAGCGCATGATCCGTGTCACGCCGACCCGGGTGAACACTGCGACCTCGGTGCCGACCTCTTCCGGCAGGCCCCTGTGCGCGCGGCCGCCCATCCCTGCATATTCGCCTTCCGAATTCTCGCGCACGATCACCCAGTCGAGATCGCCGACGCCGACATTGCGCAGCGGCGAGGCGACGCCGGGCAGGATTTTTGTCGGCCGCACATTGGCGTACTGGTCAAAGCCCTGGCAGATCGGCAGCCGCAGGCCCCACAGCGTGATGTGGTCGGGCACGTCGGGCGCGCCGACCGCGCCGAAATAGATCGCGTCGAACTTCTTCAGATCGGCGAGGCCGTCGGCCGGCATCATCACGCCGTGCTTCTTGTAGTAGTCCGAGCCCCAGTCGAAGGTTTTGACGTTGAAGCTGATGTCGCCGCTGCGCTTTGCCAGTGCCTCCAGCACGCGAACGCCTGCGGAGATCACTTCGGGGCCGATGCCATCGGCGGGGATGGCGGCGATGGAATGAGTGCGCATGGGTCTCTCCGGATCGATGGTTAGCTGGTTCGCATGGGGTTGGGTTGTGGTTCGGCTGGCGCCGGCGCGCCTTGTGCGCGTGACAGCAGCAGGGTGAGCACGGCCGAGAGCACCAGGAGGCCGGCGACGAAATAGAGACCGCCCTCGAAACTGCCGGTGCGCTCCTTGATCCAGCCGATCATCGCCGGGCCGACGAAGCCGCCGAGATTGCCGATCGAGTTGATGGTGGCGATGCCGGCGGCGGCGGCCGAGCCGGACAGGAACATGGTCGGCATACTCCACAGCGGCGGCTTCGACGAGGAGATGCCGATATTGACCAGCGTCAGCGCCGCGATGACGGCGGCAAGGCCGGTCCACAGTCCGGCGAGTGCGAGGCCCGCCGCCGCCATCAGGCAGGCCAGCACCACGTGCCAGGTACGCTCGCCGGTGCGGTCGGAGTGCCGCGCCCACAACACCATGGCGATCACGGCGACGGTCGCCGGCACCGCGTTGAGGAAGCCGACCTGGATCGACGACAGGCCGAACGCCTTGATGATCTGCGGCGCCCACACACCGAGCGTATAGAGCCCGGCGGAGGTGCCGAAGTAGACCAGCGCCAGCGCCAGCACGCGCGGGTCGGCGAGGCCGCGCCAGATGCTGTGACTCGCAGTCGCGGCCTTGCCGTCGTTCTCGGCCTTCATGGTCTTGACCAGCCAGGCGCGCTCGTCGTCGGCGAGCCATCTGGCCTGCTCCGGCCGGTCTGTCAGAAAGCCCAGCACGACGAAGCCGAGCAGCACGGCGGGCACCGCCTCCAGCACGAACAGCCATTGCCAGCCCTTGAAGCCGTAGAGGCCGTCCATCTCCAGCAGCGCGCCGGACACCGGCGAGCCGAGCACGGTCGAGAGCGGCGCTGCGGCCATGAACAGCGCGGTGACGGCGGCGCGCTGCCGCGCCGGGAACCAGTAGGAAAGATAGAGGATGATGCCGGGGAAGAAGCCGGCTTCGGCGGCGCCGAGCAGGAAGCGCAGCACGTAGAAGCTGGTCGCGCCCTGCACCAGCGCCATCGCCGCCGAGACCAGGCCCCAGGTGATCATGACCCGCGCGATCCAGATCCGCGCGCCGATCTTGTGCAGGATGATGTTGGAGGGCACTTCGAACAGGAAGTAGCCCCAGAAGAAGATACCGGCGCCGAAGCCATAGACGGTCGGCGACAGGCCGATGTCCTTGTTCATGGTCAGCGACGCGAAGCCGATATTGACGCGATCGATGAAGGCCACGAAGTACAGCAGCATGATGAACGGCACGATGCGCAGTGAGATCTTGCGCAATACGCGCCTGCCAAGCTCGCTTTCCATGGGCTTCCCCGGGGGTTCGTCTTGTTTGTTGGGACGGCGCATGTTGCCGCGCCACCGGGAACCCTAGGAGGTCGCGCCCTTCCGATTCAATCCACGTGGGTTTATACAAAAAAATGATATAATCGCCGGGAGTGGTCCCGCCTCACCTAGCGTCATGCCCGGCCTCGTGCCGGGCATCCACGTCTTGGCTGTGCGAAGAAAGACGTGGATGGCCGGGACAAGCCCGGCCATGACGGCGACAGAACGGTCGGAAGGAGACCCCGGGCCTTGGAACTGCACCAGCTTCGCTGCTTCGTGGCGGCTGCCGAGGAACTGCATTTCGGCCGCGCCGCGCAGCGCCTGCAGATGATGCCGTCGGCGCTGGGCCGCCACATCAAGTTGCTGGAAGAGGATCTCGGGGTGCGGCTGTTCGCGCGCACCACGCGCGCGGTGTCGTTGACCGAGGACGGCGCGACGCTGCTGCGCGAGGGACGCGCGCTGCTCGGCCGCGCCGAGGCGATCGAGGACGGCTTTCGCCGCCGGCTGCGCAAGCCACAGGCGCGGCGTTTCCGGATCGGCGCGATCGACAGCGCCGCCGCCGGCCTGCTGCCACCGTTGCTGCGCGACGTCCGCGCCGCCTATCCTGATGTTGCCGTGCAGTTGCTCGAGGAGAAGACCATCCGGTTGTTGCCAAAACTTCTGTCGGGCGCGCTCGATCTCGCTTTCGTGCGCCCGCCGCAGCGGCCCGATCGGCGCATCGAGTTCTTCCCGCTGCTGCAGGAAACCGCAGTGGTGGCGTTGTCGCACAAGCACGCTCTGGCGCGGCGCAAGCAGATCGTCCTGCCCGATATCGCCGATCAGCCATTGATCGTGCCGGAACGCCGCTCGCGGCCACACAGCCACGATCTCACGACAAAACTGTTCGACGAGGCCGGGCTGACGCCCCGCATCCAGGAGATCGCCGACGAGAAGCAGACCATCGTCAACATGGTCGCGGCGCGGCTCGGCGTCGCCATCGTGCCGCGCTGGACTGCACGGATGGCGATCCCGGGAGTGCGTTTCGTTCCCCTCAGGCTCAAGCGCGGCAGCAGCGCCGGCCGCCTGCCGCTCGCCGCCGCCTGGCTGAAAGGCTCCCGCGATCCGGTCCGCGACCAGGTGATCGCCGTGCTGGAAGCAAGGTTGAAGAGCTACGCGCGCGAGGCGTGACGCGGCGGCGAACCTGTTTGCGCTTCAATCATACCAAGGGTAACGTGCGCGTGGTGGTGCGGCTCGCAAGCGGGTGGGGTCGTCGTCGATGGATCTCTGGACCAGATGCCTGCTTGGCACGACGTTCGTTGCCGTCGTCGGCTATTTCGCCCTGATCTACGGCGGCTGCGCGCTGGATGAGCGGTGTCACCTGCGCTCCTGCTACGCTCACAGGGTCTGCGGCGTGGTCTACGACACCGATGCGGCTACGAAGGCGCAGTGAAGCCGGATCGGCGCAGGCCGCCGCTGCTGTTCGAGGTCGCGGTGGCGCTGCAGATGACGCGATGGACCCAAGGGACCTCGGCTCAAGCCGAGACCGCGTCCGTTCTTCAGAGAACTTGCAAAGCAAGTGTCATATTGGCCTGCTAGCGATTCCGCTGCGGCTTGCCCGTGTGCTCCCGCACGGGAAGCCGCCCCGACGCTTCGCCGGCATTCCTTGACCGGAGGGATCATGCTACGCATCGTCACCTGGCTGACGCTTTTGATTTCCCTTCATGCCGCCGAGGCACAAGACAGGGCGCCGGGCGTCTCATCGCAGCCCTATTTTGGGGGCTCCACAACGCCGCCGACCGATCTGCCGTCCGGGATCGGCAATTATTGCATCTACGAGAACCTCATCTACTCGATCGGCTCGCCGATGTGCGTTGGCAAAACGAGCTACGTATGTGCTCCCGCGACAAACGAGACGGAACTCAGTCAGCGGGGGTATTGGACAGCAAGACCAGCTGACCCAAAACTCACCGCGCCGGTGTGCCAGTAGCTCCCGTCTCTCCCCCACCCTGCGGGAGCGACAAATCAACCCGACGGGCAACTCAGGAAAAACCTGTCAATCCTCAAACGCATAATATTTCGCTTTATCAGAAGCACAACTCAGTGGTATAGAACCAGCCGTCTCGCCCGATCGAGGGGCGCTTCGCGGTCGTCACGAACGTGGGTCGAGATGCGGTGGACGCCGATTGCGCGACTGACGAGTGCGCATGAGGCGGACGGCGAAGTCGTGCAGGCCTGACGCCCTAGTGGTAGGTGTCTTTTTACAAGGCGCGAATGCGCCTCGTGAAGACGGTGACAAAAAAGCCCAGTCTCGCCGGGGAGAGCACGTATAAGCCGTAGCCCATCGCGCAGGGAAAGCCGGGATGTTTCCGGTTACACCTGTGGTCCTACCTCCCGTGCTTTTTGTTGCACGGGACCCATGGGTGCGATCGGCACCCGGCTTTCCCTGCGCCCTCTGTCTCCAGAGTGGCGAAACGAAATGCAAAACTTCGGACAGATCATGTCGCGAGAACGCGAAATTGCGTCCACATACACACACCTGTCGTCGCCCGGCTTGCCGCCTTCGCTAAAGCTCCGGCGTGCCAGGGATTCGTGGCCTCGTCGAAGCCTTGGCGTCGACGGGACCGGGCGATCCAGTACGCCGCGGCCTCTCGGTTCAGCACCCCTGTCTCTGGAATACTGGATCACCCGATGCACGGGTGACGACACCGCGGTGTTTTACGTCTTGGGTTGCAACCCATCCTCGTCGTCGTCCTGGCGCAGGCCAGGACCCATTACCCCAAATCTCGATTGTTGCGCGACTTTGGGGGCGCGATCCCATTTATTCACTGAACGCGGTGGTTACGGGTCCTGGCTTTTCGCAGGGACGACGAACGGAGAGATACCGTGCCGCTATGACCCTCACATAGACCAGGCTGTAGACATACGACTTCGGCCCCTTGCGGCTCACCCGATCGCCTTCCGGCGGATGATCGCCCTGGTCGGCCGGCAGCACGTTCCGGGGCCTGCCGGCGCAGAATTGGCTCAGGGGATCCCAGGCCACCCAGCCCCAGTCCGGGCGGTGCTCGATCCAATCCTGGCCCTGATCCTGGCGATGGTAGCCGACGGTTCCATCCGGGGCGGGTTTTCCGGACAAAGCGGTAGCGAGGGCATCACTCCTGCCGGTGCAGCTCGAATCCCTCCCGGTTTTGCGTATCGGCCATGAGTTCCTCGTTTGTAGACTCGCGTTATGTTATAATATAACAGTCGTTCCATGACGGACACGCATTCTCACGACCACACCCACCATCACGGCCACGCCCATCAGCACGCGCACCGCCATGGCCCGTCGGCGCATCCGCCCCAGGCCGCGCCCTGGTCGATCCTGCGCATGCCGGTGCCGGCCCGGTTGCTCGCCGCGCTCGCGGTGAGCGCCTGCCTGTGGGCCGTCGTCTGGCTGGCGATGAGGTGAATGATGGGCGCTCCTCTTGTCACATTCCGCGACGTCACCCTCGGCTATGACCGCCATCCGGCCGTGCATCACCTCAACGGCGCGGTCGAGGCGGGCGCGCTGCTAGCCGTGATCGGCCCCAACGGCGCCGGCAAGTCGACGCTGCTCCGCGGCATCGCCGGTGTGCTCAAGCCGCTGTCGGGCGTGATCGATCTCGACGGGCTCGACCACCGCGACATCGCCTATCTGCCGCAGTCCACCGATATCGACCGCAGCTTCCCGATCTCGGTGTTCGATTTCGTCGGCACCGGATTGTGGCGCACGACCGGCTTCTTCGGCGGCATCGGCAAGGCCGCGCGCGACAAGATTTTGGCGGCGCTGGCCGCGGTCGGCCTCAACGGCTTCGAGAACCGCCCGATCGGCACGCTGTCCGGCGGCCAGATGCAGCGCATGCTATTCGCGCGCGTGCTGTTGCAGGACGCCCGCCTGATCGTGCTCGACGAACCGTTCAACGCCATCGATACCAAGACCACCACCGACCTGCTGGCGCTGGTGAAGCGCTGGAACGGCGAGGGACGCACGGTGCTGGCGGCGCTGCACGACCTCGACATGGTGCGCAACAATTTCCCGGAAACACTGCTGCTGGCGCGCGGCCCGGTGGAATGGGGGCCGACCGCAGAGGCGCTGACGCCGGACAATCTGACGGTCGCGATGCGGATGTGCGAAGCCTTCGACGACTCTGCCGCGGCCTGCGCGGCCGATCCGCGTTCACGGGCCGCCTGACGCCAATGCTCACTGATGCGCTGATCACGCCCTTCACCGAATTTGAATTCATGCGGCGCGCGCTCGCGGCCGTGTTCGCGCTGTCGCTCGGCGGTGCGCCGATCGGCGTATTCCTGATGCTGCGCCGGATGAGCCTGGTCGGCGACGCCATGGCGCATGCGATCCTGCCGGGGGCTGCGATCGGCTTCCTGCTGTCCGGGCTCAGCCTGTTCGCGATGACGACCGGCGGCTTGATCGCGGGTTTCACCGTGGCGCTGTTGGCCGGCCTCGTCGCCCGCACCACCGAGCTGAAGGAGGACGCCTCGCTCGCGACCTTCTACCTGGTCTCGCTCGCACTCGGCGTCACCATCGTGTCCATCAAGGGCACTAACGTCGACCTGCTGCATGTGCTGTTCGGCAATATCCTGGCGATGGACGACCAGACGCTGCTGGTGATCGCGTTCAACGCCACCATCACGCTGCTGGTGCTCGCGGTGATCTATCGCCCGCTGGTGATCGAATGCGTCGATCCGGTGTTCCTGCGCACCGTGAGCCGGGCCGGTGCGCCGGCGCATCTCGCCTTCCTTGCGCTGGTCGTGGTCAACCTCGTCAACGGCTTCCACGCGCTCGGCACGCTGCTCGGTGTTGGGCTGATGATCCTGCCCGCGGGCATCGCGCGGTTCTGGTCGCGCGACATCACCACCATGATCTGCATCGCGGTTGCGAGCGCCATGCTGTCCGGCTATGCCGGGCTGGTGCTGTCGTACCAGACCCGGATTCCATCCGGACCCGCGATCATCCTGGTCGCGGCGGGCCTCTACATCGTGTCGCTGCTGTTCGGCAGTGTCAGTGGTTTGGTACGGCAGCTGTTTCCCGGCCGCCATCTCGAGGCGTAATGATGCGGCGATTGTTCGGTCTGATCTGTCTGGCGCTGGCGCTGGCGAACGTTCCGGCGCGCGCCGCGGAGCGCATCAACGTCGTTGCGAGCTTCTCGATCCTCGCCGACATGGTGCGCAATGTCGGCGGTGATCAGGTCGATGTCACGGCCCTCGTCGGGCCCGACGGCGACGCGCATGTCTATGCGCCGACGCCGGCGGACGCGAAGAAGGTTGCCGACGCCAAGCTCCTGGTCATCAACGGCCTCGGCTTCGAGGGCTGGCTGCCACGGCTGCTGCAGGCCTCCGGCAGCAAGGCGCCGGTCGCGGTGGCAACCAAGGGGATCATGCCACGGAAGATGGGCGACCATGACGACCCGCATGCCTGGCAATCGGTAGCCAATGCGAAGATCTACGTCGTCAATATTCGCGACGGGCTGATCGCTGTGGCCCCCGACCGTGCAGATATCTTCAAGGCCAATGCCGACGCCTATCTGGCCAAGCTGGAGGCGCTCGACCGCGAGGTGCACGAGGCGGTGGCGAAAATACCGGAGCCGCGGCGCAAGGTGATCTCGGCCCACCGCGCCTTCGGCTATTTCGCTGACGCCTATGGAATTACGTTTTTCTCGCCGCTCAGCGTCTCCACGGATTCCGAGCCCAGCGCGCGCGATATCGCCGCCATCATCGCCCAGATCAAGGTCGCGAAGATTCCAGCAGTTTTTCTCGAAAACATCAGCGATCCGCGCCTGATCGAGCGGATCGCGGCCGAGACCGGCGCCAGGGTCGGCGGGACCCTGTATTCGGACAGTTTGACGGCCGAAAAGGGCGATGCAGCCACTTACATTGATATGGTCAGGCACAATATAAAGGCCCTGACCAGCGCGCTCGCCGACTAGGGCAGGGGCCTCCCTGCCGGGGTTGAGCGCGAACCCAAGTTCCCGGAGTTATTATGGCCGAAGCTTCGCAAAAAATTCCAGTGACCGTGCTGACGGGCTATCTCGGCGCCGGCAAGACCACGCTCTTGAACCGCATCCTGTCGGAAAACCACGGCAAGAAATACGCCGTCATCGTCAACGAATTCGGCGAGATCGGCATCGACAACGACCTCATCATCGGCGCTGATGAGGAAGTGTTCGAGATGAACAATGGCTGCATCTGCTGCACGGTGCGCGGCGACCTCGTCCGCATCATGGACGGCCTGATGAAGCGCAAGGGCAAGTTCGACGCCATCATTGTCGAGACCACCGGCCTTGCCGATCCGGCGCCAGTCGCGCAGACCTTCTTCGTCGACGAAGACGTGCAGAAGAACGCCCGGCTCGATGCGGTCGTGACCGTCGCCGACGCCAAGTGGCTGAGCGATCGTCTCAGGGACGCGCCGGAAGCCAAGAACCAGATCGCGTTCGCCGACGTCATCGTGCTGAACAAGACCGACCTGGTGTCCAAGCCCGAGCTCGCCGAGGTCGAGGCCCGCATCCGCGGCATCAATCCCTATGCCAAGCTGCACCGCACCGAGCGTTGTCAGGTCGGGCTATCAGATGTGCTGGAGCGCGGCGCGTTCGATCTTGACCGCATCCTGGAGATCGAGCCCGATTTCCTTGAGGCCGGCGACGGTCACGACCATGACCACGATCATCACGACCATGGTCATGACTATGATCACCATCACCACGATCACGGCCATGGGCTGAAGCATTATCACGACGAGGACATGCAATCGCTGTCGCTGCGCTCGGAGAAGCCGCTCGACCCGACCAGGTTCATGCCCTGGCTGCAGCAGCTCGTCGCCACCGAGGGCCAGAAGATCCTGCGTTCGAAGGGCATCCTCGCCTTCACCGGCGATGACGACCGCTACGTGTTCCAGGGCGTCCACATGATGCTGGAGGGCGACCACCAGCGGAAATGGAAGGACGGCGAGAAGCGCGAGAGCCGGGTCGTGTTCATCGGTCGCGAACTGCCGGAGCAGGCGATCCGCGACGGCTTCGAGCAGTGCATCACCACGTGATGAAAGAGTTCGACCCGGGCGAGGCCCCTTCTTCCATCGTTTCGATCACCGACCGCGTCAAGCCGCTCGCGCTTGGCGCGGCGGTCGGTTCGGTGCATTTCCTCGGCGACCGCGCGTTCTTCGTCGGCGCAGAGGAGAGTGTCGCGATCGCCACCGCCGACGGCGAGATCACGCGCACGCCGACGCATTTCGGCGCCATCCTGTGCGCGGCCTCCGACGGCAAGCGGCTCGTCACCGGCGGTGACGACGGCAAGCTGATCGCGATCGATGCCAACGGCGAGACCTCGACGATCGCGACCGATGCCAAGCGGCGCTGGATCGACAATGTCGCCCTGCACAGTGACGGCACGTTGGCGTGGTCGGCCGGCAAGACCGCGTTCGTGCGCAACCCCAAGGGCGAGGAGAAAACCTTCGAGGTGCCGTCGACCGTCGGCGGGCTTGCGTTCGCGCCGAAGGGCCTGCGGCTCGCGATCGCGCATTACAACGGCGTGACGCTGTGGTTTCCCAACATGGCCGCCAATCCGGAATTCCTGGAATGGGCCGGCTCGCATCTTGCGGTCTCGTTCAGCCCGGACAACAAGTTTCTCGTTACGGCAATGCATGAGGCCGCGATGCATGGCTGGCGGCTCGCCGACAACCGGCACATGCGGATGAGCGGCTATCCCGGCCGCGTGCGCTCGATGTCATGGAGCGCCGGCGGCAAGGGGCTTGCGACCTCCGGCGCCGATTCCGTGATCGTCTGGCCGTTCACCAGCAAGGACGGCCCGATGGGCAAGGAGCCGGCGATGCTGGCGCCGATGCCGGCGCGGGTCGCCGTGGTCGCCTGCCATCCGAAGAACGACATCATGGCGGTCGGCTATGCCGACGGTACCGTGCTGATGGTCCGGCTCGAGGACGGCGCCGAGATCCTGGTGCGCCGGAATGCCGGCACGGCGGTGTCCGCGCTGGGATGGAATGCCAAGGGCACGCTGCTCGCGTTCGGCACGGAAGATGGTGACGCGGGCATCCTGGAAATGTAAGAGATCGCTGCATCGGAAGCGTTTTCGAGCGAAGTGGATACCGGTTCGCGTGAAGAAAACGCGTCAAAACACGAAGCTCGCGCCGGGGCAGCGTCATGCGATTTCTCACCACATTTCAGCTCGCCGACTTCGTCGACACGCTGGTCAGCCTGACGACCGCGTTCGTGCTCGGCACGCTGATCGGGGCGGAGCGGCAATACCGGCAGCGCACCGCGGGGCTGCGCACCAATGTCCTGGTCGCGGTCGGTGCCGCCGCCTTCGTCGACCTCGCGATGCATCTGGCGGGGGCCGATGGCGCGGTTCGGGTGATCGCCTATGTCGTGTCGGGGATCGGCTTCCTCGGCGCCGGCGTCATTATGAAGCAGGGCATGGATGTGCGCGGCCTCAACACCGCGGCGACGCTGTGGGCCTCGGCCGCGGTCGGCTCCTGCGCCGGTGCCGATCTGGTGGCGCAGGCGGCGGCGCTGACCGTGTTCGTGATCGCCGGCAACACGCTGCTGCGGCCGCTGGTCAACGCCATCAATCGCATCCCGCTGAACGAGAAGGCCTCGGAGGTGACCTACTATTTCAAGCTCGCGGTCACCCCCGAGACATTGCCCGACATGCGCGACCGCCTGGTCGAGAAGCTCGAGGCCGCGAATTATCCAGTCGCCGATGTCGACGTGGTCGAGGCCGGTGACGACTTCCTGGAGATCGTCGCCACGCTGGTCTCCACGGCTGTCGACCCCAACGAGCTGAACGCCGTGGTGGTCGACCTGCAGCATCAGCCCGGCGTGCGGCACGCGACCTGGGAAATCAGCACCACGGACTGAGGCGAGGTTCCCGCAGGCTGCGCTCAGGAACCATGCCGTGACACGATCGTTGACCTCGCGGACGCTACGCGGGTGAACGAGATGGCTGTGGATCGGAGCAAGCTGCGGAAGGACGTGCTGATCGCCTCGACGCTGGTGGGGGCAGGCGTCGCGATCGCGGTGCTGTCGCTGCACGCGATCAACGTCGCCCCGCCGCAGGAGATGGCGCAGGCGACCCAGCCGCTGCAACCTACACCTTCGCCCGAACCGCAGAAGACGGCGCCGCCAGCCGAATCGAAGCCCGGCGGCGAGCGGCCGACCACGCCGGCGCCGCAGCCCGCGCGTCCCGACGACGAGGCGCAGAAGGCCGGCGCCAAGCCGGTGCTGCCGCCGGCGCCCGCCGAGAAGACCGCGCCGCCGATCGAGAAGAAATAGCCGCGTTCGGCCGCCGTGTGATGCGCATTTGACGGACGCTGCCGATTATACGGTCTCGCCTCCGCCGCTCGTGCCCGCCATAATCTGTCGTCTTGCCAACGACAGATGGGGCCTTTCATGAAGATCGAGGATATCCGGCGCACCGCCTATTCGATGCCGCTCACCAACCCGTCGTTCCCGCCGGGGCCGTATCGGTTCTTCGACCGCGAATATTTCATCATCACCTACAAGACCGACCCGGAGGCGCTCGCGGCGGTGGTGCCGGAGCCGCTCGAGGTCGCCGAGCCCGTGGTGAAGTATGAATTCATCCGCATGCCCGACTCGACCGGCTTCGGCGACTACACCGAGACCGGGCAGGTGATTCCGGTTCGCTTCAAGGGTGAGGAGGGCGCCTATACCCACGCGATGTACCTCGACGATGAAGGCCCGATCGCCGGCGGCCGCGAGCTGTGGGGATTTCCGAAGAAGCTCGCAAAGCCCAAGATCGCGGTCGAGAGCGACGTGCTGGTCGGCTCGCTGCATTACGGCTCGGTGCTCTGCGCCTCCGCCACCATGGGCTACAAGCACCGCAAGGTCGACCACGACACCGTGCTGAAATCGATGAAGGCGCCGAACTTCATCCTGAAGATCATCCCGCATGTCGACGGCAGCCCGCGGATCTGCGAGCTGGTGCGGTTTCATCTCGAGGAGATTACGTTGAAGGAGGTCTGGACCGGCCCGGCCGCGCTCGGCCTGTTTCCGCACGCGCTGTGCGACGTCGCCCGCCTGCCGGTGCGCGAGGTGATCTCGGCGCTGCACTACAAGGCGGACCTGACGCTCGGCCTCGGCTCGGTGGCGTTCGACTACATGGCGAAATAGATCATGAAAAGAAAATGCCCGGCGCGAAGCCGGGCATTCTGATCGATCGACTGCGCTGCGCGATCAGCGCACCAGAACATTCCGGAACTGCCACGGATCGCTCGTATCGATATCTTCCGGAAACAGTCCCGGACGATCCGTCAGCGGGGTCCAGCCGGTGTAGAAGCCCTTCACCGGGCCGAGATACGGCAGCTGGATTTCCAGCAGACGATCGAAATCCATCTCGTCGGCTTCGACGATGCCTTCGTTCGGGTTCTCCAGCGCCCACACCATGCCGCCGAGCACGGCGGAGGTCACTTGCAGGCCGGTGGCGTTCTGATAGGGCGCGAGTTTGCGGGTCTCTTCGATCGAGAGCTGCGAGCCGTACCAGTAGGCATTGTTGTCATGGCCGAACAGCAGCACGCCGAGTTCGTCGATGCCATCGACGATTTCGTTCTCATCGAGGATGTGGTGCTTTTCCTGCATCTTCGCTGCGCGGCCGAACATTTCATGCAGCGACAGCACGGCATCGTCTGCCGGATGATACGCATAGTGGCAGGTCGGCCGATAGATCGCCGTGCCCGATGCGTCACGCACCGTGAAGTAATCCGAGATCGAGATCGACTCGTTGTGGGTGACGAGGAAGCCATACTGCGCGCCGCGGGTCGGGCACCAGGTGCGCACGCGCGTGTTGGCGCCGGGCTGCATCAGATAGATGGCTGCGCCGCAGCCGGCTTCGTGAGTGCGCGCATTCTCGGGCATCCATTTTTCATGGGTGCCCCAACCGAGTTCGGACGGCTGCACGCCTTCCGACAGGAAACCTTCCACCGACCAGGTGTTGACGAAGACGTCCGGCTCTTTCGGCGACTTGGAGCGCTGGGTGTCGCGTTCGGCGATGTGGATGCCCTTGACGCCGGCCTGCCGCATCAAGTCCGCCCATTCGGCCTTGGTCTTCGGCTTGGGGGCATTGAGCTTCAGATCAGCGGCGACATTGAGCAGCGCCTGCTTGACGAAAAAGGAGACCATGCCGGGATTGGCGCCACAGCAGGAGACGGCCGTCGTCGAGCCCGCGGGGCGCGCCTTCTTGGCGGCCAGCGTCGCTTCGCGAAGGGCGTAGTTGGAGCGCGCTTCCGGGCCCTTCGACGAATCGAAATAGAAGCCGAGCCAGGGCTCGTTGACGGTGTCGACATAAAGAGCGCCAAGTTCGTTGCAGAGCTCCATGATGTCGGTAGAGCCGGTATCGACCGAGAGATTGACGCAAAAACCCTGGCCGCCGCCTTCAGTGAGCAGCGGGGTCAGCAAGTCGCGATAATTGTCCTTGGTCACGCCCTGCTGGATGAATCGCACATTGTGCTTCTCGCAATGTGCCTTGCGGCCCTCGTCCTTGGGATCGATCACGGTGATGCGCGACTTGTCGTAATCGAGATGCCGCTCGATCATCGGCAACGTGCCTTTGCCGATCGAGCCGAAACCGATCATGACAATGGGGCCGGTGATTTTCGCGTGGATCTGCGAGGAGGGGCTCATCGTTTTCTCCAGGAGAGTGCCTAGCGGCGGTAGGGTGGATCAGGGATTGCGTCGTTTCGCGGTGACTTCGATCTCGACCTTCATCTCGGGCTTGTAGAGCCCCGCGACGATCAGCATCGTTGCGGCCGGGCGGATGTCGCCGAGAACCTCGCCGCAGACCGCGAAATGGGCATCCACGTCACGGGCGTCGGTGAGATAGTAGGTCGCGCGGACGATGTCGGCCATCGTGAAGCCCCCCTCGTTAAGGGCGGCCTCGATGGTCTTGAAGCAGTTCCGTGACTGGTTCGTGACATCGGGCGGCATGGTCATCGTGGTGTAGTCGTAGCCGGTCGTTCCCGCGACGAACGCGAAGTCGCCGTCGATCACGGCACGGCTGTAGCCGGCGGTCTTCTCAAAGGGCGAGCCGGTGGAAATCAGGCGGCGGGGCATGTTGGACCTCGGTGGAAAAAGGCTTTGTGCGGGGTTTACGGGCATTTTTGGCGCCCGCGCAACCCCTTGGAGTCTGACCTGGGATTCGGGCCTTGCGGCCGGCGCTAGTGGGACTGCTGCGTGGTGTCCGGCGGCGACGGCGGCGTGCCGGACCAGCGCCGGATCAGGATGTCCCTGACGATCATGACCGAGATCAGGACCAGCATCACCGTGGTGACGAGGCCGCGCCAGCGCGGACGCGCGCCGTCGATTGCGGGAAGGTTCTCCGACATGGCGCCCGCCCTACGCCGCGTGCGGCATGGCCAGCGGTGCCTTCCGCCGGGTCCGGGATGCCTTCGTCTTGGGCATCGCGCCGGTCGGCGTGATCATGCCCCAGGCGCCGTCCAGCGCCCCTTCGACAAGCTCGAGGCCGAGCAGCCGCTCGCGCTCGAACGCACCCGGCAGCGACAGCTCGCCGGTCGTGGCGGCCGTGAAGCCGAACCGGGTGTAATAGGGCGCATCGCCAAGCAGGATCACCGCGCCATGGCCACGCGCCTTGGCAACAGCGAGCGCGCGCAGCATGAGCGCAGCGCCGACGCCGAGGCCGCGGCAGTCGTCATCGACCGCCAGCGGCCCCAGCATCAGCGCGCTGCGGCCCCCCGCGCTGACGTGCCACAACCGCACGGTTCCAACCAGCCGGCCGTCCTGGCGCACGGCCGCAAGGCTCAGGCCTTCGGCGGGCGCGCGTCCGTCGCGCAGGCGCTGGCAAATGCGGGCATGGCGGTTCTCGCCAAAGCAGGCATCCAGCAGCGCTTCGCGCGCGACGACGTCCGAGGCACGCTCCGCACGGATCGCGAACGGGGCGGCCTTTCGGATGAGGGCAACGGGGGTGTTCCGTTTTGCAGTCATGGCACGTCAGTCCTCGCTTGCAACGGCATGTCGTGCGCCGCGGCAAGCGTCGTTCAGAAAAATCAAAAATGATCGGGAGGGAGCCGGCGGGGCCGGCTCCCGGTTTATCAGGCCTCGATCAGGAGGCGGGTCAGATGTGGTAGGTCCTCAGCGGAGGAATGCCGTTGAACGCCACCGACGAGTAGGTCGACGTATAGGCGCCGGTGCCTTCGATCAGCAGCTTGTCGCCGATCTCGAGCGTCACCGGGAGCGGATACGGCAGCTTCTCGTACAGCACGTCGGCGCTATCGCAGGTCGGACCCGCGAGCACGCACGGCGTCATGTCCGCCCCGTCATGCGGAGTGCGGATCGCGTAGCGGATCGACTCGTCCATCGTCTCGGCGAGACCGCCGAACTTGCCGATGTCGAGATAGACCCAGCGCACCTCGTCCTCATCGCTCTTCTTCGAGATCAGAACGACTTCGGTCTCGATGATGCCCGCATTGCCGACCATGCCGCGGCCCGGCTCGATGATCGTCTCCGGGATCTGGTTGCCGAAATGCTTGCGCAGCGCACGGAAGATCGACCGGCCATACTGCAGGACCGGCGGAACGTCCTTGAGATACTTGGTCGGGAAGCCGCCGCCCATGTTGACCATGGAGAGGTTGATCCCGCGCTCGGCGCAGTCACGGAACACGGTCGACGCCATCGCGAGCGCACGGTCCCACGCCTTCACCTTGCGCTGCTGCGAGCCGACATGGAACGAGATGCCGCACGGCTCCAGCCCAACGCGCTTGGCGAGGTCGAGCACCTCGACCGCCATCTCCGGGTCGCAGCCGAACTTGCGCGACAGCGGCCACTCGGCGCCGGCGCAGTCATAAAGGATGCGGCAGAACACCTTGGCGCCGGGAGCGGCGCGGGCGATCTTCTCGACCTCGGCGGTGCAATCGACCGCGAACAGGCGAATGCCGAGCGCGAAGGCACGCGCGATGTCGCGCTCCTTCTTGATCGTGTTGCCATAGGAGATGCGGTCCGGCGTCGCGCCGGCGGCCAGCGCCATTTCGATCTCCGCGACGGTCGCGGTGTCGAAGCAGGAGCCGAGCGCGGCGAGCAGCGACAGCACTTCGGGCGCCGGGTTGGCCTTCACCGCATAGAACACGCGGCTGTCCGGCAGCACCTTCGCGAAGGTCTGGTAGTTGTCGCGCACGACCTCGAGGTCGACGACGAGGCACGGCTCGGTGTCGAGACCATCCTGGCGGCGGTTGCGCAGGAATTCCTGAATACGTTCAGTCATGGCACTCTCCAACGGCCCCAGCGACGGGAACCGCATCAACATGACGTCGGGTGAGAGCGCTCCGGCCACATCGCGCGATGGAGGCGCAACGAAGCCAAAAGACTCAAACCAGACTGTGCTGCCGTGGATTGGTTGGGAGAGTTTCCCGCCCGATCACCTGGCAATGAAGGACAAGCCTTTTCAGTAGCCCGGGCCGGCGTTGGACTGCCGGTAGAGACCAAAAAAGCCCGATCCGTCGTTGCTTTAAGTCGCGTCCCCCGTGGAGAGCGGGGTGCGCCGGTTCGCCTCCGGCTGCCAGTCACGGTTGCAAAGAGTGGCGAGACCTTCAACGGCATCCCTGGAGAGAGATGCTGGCCGCCTCGTGTCCTGATGGACGTAAGCGACCCTCGGTTCTTCCACCCCTTGGCGGCTGTCCGGCCTCTTGTCCGGATACCTACCGACTGACACACGACCACAGGCACGTGCGAAATTGGGCAAGGCAGGAAATAAATCTTTTGACTTCGTGGCGCAAGAATTTTTTTGCGATAGCGACAAATTTCCCTAACGCGTGCTTGCGATCTCGCGCGCAGCACGTGTTGAAGATGAACGGCTGTTAAGAATGACTAACGAAAGCCTGTGCGTTTTAGCCCTGTGCCGCAGCGCTTTCTTGAATCGCGGGTCTCACGCACGACGCGTGAACGGCTCGACGCGCTGCGCGGCGCGGATGAAGGCGATCATGATCAGGACGCCGATGCCGAACAGCACGGCCTGCAGGATGTGCGCGGCGACATCGTCGAGCCCGAGCAGGATCGCGAGCGCCCAGCCGCCGGCGAACGCCGCGCCGAACACTTCCGCGCCGATCAGGATTGCCGCCGAGATCACCGTGATGACGCTCGGCCAGACGATGGTGCGGTTGCCTGAGGTGGAGGGCTGCATGGTCATGAAATAGGTCCTGTTCAGGGGCGCAATCTCTCCGAAAAGTGCCCATCTATCAAGCGCAAAAGGCCCAAAAATGCTGTATCGCGTGATATAGATTGGTCCGCATTTTCAAGGCGAAAACGGGATATTCGATGTCAGAAACCAGCGCAGAGGCCGAGGTTCGGAATTTGGCCAATCCCCTCCTGAAGGCATGGCAGACGCCGCTCGAGACGCCGCCCTTCGCCGAGATCAAGCCGGAGCATTTCCTCCCCGCCTTCGAGCAGGCCTTCGCCGACCATTCGGCGGAAGTGGCTGCGATCACCCACGATCCGGCACTGCCCGACTTCGACAACACCATCACGGCGCTGGAGCGCTCCGGCAAGCTGCTGTCGAAGGTCTCGGCGGTGTTCTACGACCTGGTCTCGGCCCATTCCAATCCTGCGATCCTGGAGATCGACAAGGAGGTGTCGCCGAGAATGGCGCGGCACTGGAATCCGATCATGATGAACGCCGTGCTGTTTGGCCGCATCGCCATGCTACACGAGAAGCGCGCTTCCCTCGGCCTCACCGGCGAGCAGATGCGGCTGCTGGAGCGCACCTACACCCGCTTCCGCCGCTCCGGTGCCGGGCTCGACGATGCGGCAAAGGCCCGCATGGCCGAGATCAACGAGCGCCTCGCCCATCTCGGCACCTCGTTCAGCCATCATCTGCTCGGCGACGAGCAGGAGTGGTTCATGGAGCTCGGCGAGGGCGATCGCGCTGGCCTCTCCGACACATTTGTGGCGGCCGCCAAGGCTGCGGCGGAAGAGCGCGGCATGGGTGGCAAGGCGATCGTGACGCTGTCACGCTCCTCGGTCGAGCCGTTCCTGCAGAGCTCGTCGCGGCGCGACCTGCGCGAGAAGATCTACAAGGCCTTCGTCGCCCGCGGCGACAATGGTAACGCCAACGACAACAACGCGACCATCGTGGAGATCCTCACGCTCCGCGAGGAGACCGCGAAGATCCTGGGCTTCCCGACCTACGCCGCCTACCGCCTCGAAGATTCCATGGCGAAGACGCCGGAGGCGGTGCGCGGCCTGCTGGAGCGGGTCTGGAAGCCGGCGCGGGCGCGGGCGCTTGCCGACCGCGACTCGATGCAGGCGCTGATCGCTGAAGAGGGCGGCAATTTCACTTTGGCGTCCTGGGACTGGCGCTACTACGCCGAGAAGCTGCGCCAGCGCCGCGCCAATTTTGACGATTCCGCGATCAAGCCTTATCTGGTGCTCGACCACATGATCGAGGCCGCCTTCGACTGCGCCACCCGCCTGTTCGGCGTCACCTTCGAGGAGCGCAAGGACGTGCCGGTCTGGCACCCGGATGTCCGGGTCTGGGAGGTCAAGGGCCGCGACGGCCAGCACAAGGCGCTGTTCTACGGCGACTACTTCGCGCGGTCCTCGAAGCGCTCCGGCGCCTGGATGACCTCGCTGCGCGACCAGCAGAAGCTCGACGGCGACGTCGCGCCGCTGGTGATCAACGTCTGCAACTTCGCCAAGGGCGCCGACGGCGCGCCGTCGCTGCTGTCGCCCGACGACGCCCGGACTCTGTTCCACGAGTTCGGCCATGGTCTGCACGGCATGCTCTCTGACGTCACCTATCCGTCGCTGTCGGGGACATCAGTGTTCACCGACTTCGTCGAGCTGCCCTCGCAGCTCTACGAGCACTGGCAGGAGCGGCCCGAGGTGCTGCAGCGCTTCGCCCGTCACTACCAGACCGGGGAGGCGCTGCCGGACGACCTGCTCAAGCGCTTCCTCGCCGCGCGCAAGTTCAACCAGGGCTTTGCCACCGTGGAGTTCGTCTCCTCGGCGCTGGTCGATCTCGAATTCCACACCCAGCCGGCGGCGGCGAGCTGGGACGTCCGCGCCTTCGAACAGAAGGAGCTGGAGAAGATCGGCATGCCGGCCGAGATCTCGCTGCGGCACCGGCCGACCCAGTTCGGCCACATCTTCTCCGGCGACCACTATGCGTCCGGATATTACAGCTACATGTGGTCGGAGGTGATGGACGCCGACGCGTTCGGCGCGTTCGAGGAGGCCGGCGACATCTTCGATCCGGCGACCGCCAAGCGGCTGCATGACGACATCTATTCGTCGGGCGGCTCGCGCGATCCGGAGGAGGCCTATGTCGCGTTCCGCGGCCGCGAGCCCGAGCCGGATGCGCTGCTGCGCCGTCGCGGCCTGCTCGACACGCCTGAGGCGGCCTGAAGGTGCGGTCGTCCGTGAATCGCCTGATCGCCGGGCTCGTGCTTGCGTTGTCAGTCGTGCTCGGCACGGCGGCCGCCGAGGCCCATCCGCATGTCTGGATCGTGGCAAAAAGCGAGCTGATCTACGCGCCCGACGGCACCATCACCGGGGTCCGCCACGCCTGGACCTTCGACGACATGTTCTCGACCTATGCGTTGCAGGGCATCGAGACCAAGGTCAAGGGCGCCTACAGCCGCGAGGAGCTGGCGCCGCTGGCGCAGACCAATGTCGAGTCGCTGAAGGAATACGCCTACTTCACCTTCGCCAAGGGCGACGGCAAGAAGCAGAAGTTCACCGAGCCGGTCGACTACTTCCTCGAATACAAGGATTCGTCCCTGACGCTGCACTTCACCTTGCCGGTGAAGACGCCGTTCAAGGCCAGGCAGCTCTCGCTCGAAGTGTTCGACCCGACCTACTTCATCGACTTCCAGTTCGCGCAGAAGGAGCCGGTCAAGCTGGTCGGCGCTGCTGTAGACTGCAAGATGCAGTTCGAACGGCCGAATGACGGCACCGCCGCCGCGCAGAAACTCGGCGAGCAGAACTTTCTCGATGGCGGCAACGGCAATTTCGGCATGATGTTCGCCAACAAGATCACGGTGGATTGCCCATGATGCCGATCGTCTCCCGCGCGCTGCGCGGCCTCGCCGTCTCTGCTGCCGTGCTGGCGGCATTCGCGGTGCTCGACGGGGCGGCTCATGCGCTGCTGGCGCAAAATCCGTTCGGCGCGCCGCGCGCAGCGGAGCCGCAGGGCGGGCTGGTCGGCTGGCTGCTGGCCAGGCAGTCGGAGTTTTATCGCGAGATCTCGGCGACGATCCGCGCCGCGAAATCCGACGGATCGGCGGTCTGGACGCTGCTTGCGATCTCCTTTGCCTACGGGATTTTCCATGCCGCCGGCCCCGGACACGGCAAGGCCGTGATCTCGTCCTACATGGTCGCCAATCGCGAGACCGCGCGGCGCGGCATCGTGCTGTCGTTCGTCTCGGCCCTGATGCAGTCGCTGGTCGCCGTTCTCATCGTCGGCGTCTGCGCCTGGCTGCTCAATGCGACGGCGAAGACCATGTGCGGGGCGGAGAAGGCGATCGAGATCGCAAGCTACGCGCTGATCGCGGCGTTCGGCGCCCGGCTGGTCTGGGTCAAGGGCGGCGGCTTCTTCCGCGCACTGCAGGTGCCGCGCCCGGCGCTGGCGATGGCCGGCGCGCAGCATCACGATCACGACCACCATGATCATGGCCATCACGATCATGGCCATGATCACCATCATCGTCACGCGCATGACGATCACGGCCATGATCATGATCATGGCCACGATCACGGTCATGACGCGCAGCACGTCCATGATGAGCACTGCGGCCATTCGCACGGCCCGACGCCGGCCGAGCTCGCCGGTCCCGGCGGCTGGCGGCGCGGCCTCGGCGCGATCCTCACGGTCGGGATCCGGCCGTGCTCGGGCGCGATCCTGGTGCTGGTGTTCGCGCTGGCGCAGGGCCTGTTCTGGGCCGGCATTGCCGCGACCTTGGTGATGGGGCTCGGCACCGCCATCACGGTGGCGGCGATCGCACTCGTCGCGGTGTCGGCGCGCGGCATCGCCGAGCGACTGAGCGCGGCGCGCGACGGTGGCGGCATGGTCATCATGCGCGGCCTGGAGTTCGCCGCCGCAGGCTTGGTGCTGCTGTTCGGGCTCGGGCTGCTGTTCGGCTACGTCGCGGCCGAACGGGCGACGTGCCTTTGAGGTTACCTCGCCTGCTTGCGGGGAGAGGTCGGATCGAGAAGCGATCCGGGTGAGGGGGTACAGGTATCTCCGCTTCCGAGACTCGTGGGAGCAGCCCCTCACCCCGACCCTCTCCCAGTAAGAACGGGGAGAGGGAGCAGACCAAAGCTCAACTCGTCAGATAGCCCCTGATCGCCGGCAGGAAGAAGATCGCGATGTTGATCGCAAAACCGATGCTCCAGAGGATCGAGCGCAGCGTCGGGCGGTTGCCGACATAGGTGAAGACGTAGGCGATCCGCACGATCAGAAACAGCACCGCGAGCTCATCGATCAGCCGAAGCGGGCCGACGCGGAATTCGGCGAGCAGCACGGCGAAGGCAAAGAACGGGAAGGCCTCGATGCCGTTCTGGTGCGCGCCGAGCGCGCGCGAGCGGATCGGATTGTCGTAGAAGTCGGGATCGCGCGGCTTCGAATTGTCGAAACCGCGGAAGCCGGCCCATTTCACCGATACGATCGTCAGGAGCGAGAGCATTAGCGTCCCGAAGACGCACCATTCGGCGATCGTCATGGTTCCTCCCCATATTTGGGACGGGAACGTAGCCAACCCGCACTCGGCTTGACAAGGTTGGAGCAACGCGCGAAGCCCAAAGACCCCAAGCGAAGGACGCCAAGCGCAAGGCCATCATGAGCACCGTGATCCCCTTCGAGAGCGCGAAGCCTGCCGCGGCGCCGAAGCCGGAACGGGTCGGCGTGCTCTTGGTCAATCTCGGCACGCCGGATACGGCTGATGCCGCGGGCGTCCGGGTCTATCTAAGGGAATTCCTGTCCGATCCGCGAGTGATTGAGGATCAGGGCCTGTTCTGGAAGCTGATCCTCAACGGCATCATCCTGCGCGTCCGGCCGGCCCGCAAGGCGCGCGACTATCTGAAGATCTGGAACACCGAGCGGAACGAGTCGCCGCTGAAGACCATCACGCGCTCGCAGGCCGACAAGCTGGCGGAGGCGATCGCCGATCACGATCACGTCGTGGTCGACTGGGCGATGCGCTACGGCAACCCCTCGATCAAGGAACGCATCGAGGCGCTGGCCGCGCAAGGCTGTGGCCGGCTGCTGCTGGTGCCGCTCTATCCGCAATATTCCGCCGCGACGTCGGCGACGGTCTGCGACGAGGCGTTTCGCGTGCTGGCCGCCATGCGCGCGCAGCCGATCCTGCGGGTGACGCCGCCTTACTATGATGACCCTGATTACATCGAGGCGCTTGCCGTCTCGATCAATGACCATCTCGCGACGCTGCCGTTCGAGCCCGAGATCATGGTCGCGTCGTTCCACGGCATGCCGAAGGAATATGTCGACAAGGGCGATCCCTATCAGGCGCAGTGCATTGCCACGACCAATGCGCTGCGCAAGCGGCTCGGGCTCGATGCCGACAGGCTGATCCTCACCTTCCAGTCGCGCTTCGGCAATGCCGAGTGGCTGCAGCCCTATACCGACAGGACCGTCGAGAAGCTCGCCAGGGACGGCGTACGGCGAATTGCCGTGGTGATGCCCGGCTTCTCCGCCGATTGCCTGGAGACGCTGGAGGAGATCGCGCAGGAGAATGCCGAAATCTTCCGGCACAATGGCGGCGAGCAGTTCGCGGCCATCCCGTGCCTCAACGACAGCGCCGGCGGTATGGACGTGATCCGCCAGCTCGTACTGCGCGAGCTTCAGGGCTGGATCTAGCAAGGCCGGATTTGATTGTTAACGATCCGTGACAGCGGACACGGCGGTTCGTTTGCATCTGGTAGTCCGACGGCAGCTTCCTATGTGCTAGGGATAAGAACAGCCGGCTGAACCGGCGGAGCGGTCCTGCCGACCAATGCACGACCGTGCCCGGCGACGGTCTCGCCGGTCTCGCGGGCCTGGGAGGACTTATGACTGGCTTCGATATTTTCGCGATCGCGCTTGTTCTTCTCGTCATCGTCACGCTGTTCGCCGGGATCAAGACCGTCCCGCAGGGCTATGACTGGACCATCGAGCGGTTCGGCAAATACACCCGCACGCTGTCGCCCGGCCTCAATCTGATCGTGCCCTATTTCGATCGCATCGGGCGCAAGATGAACATGATGGAGCAGGTGATCAACATCCCCGAGCAGGAGGTGATCACCAAGGACAATGCCACCGTGACGGTGGACGGCGTCGCGTTCTTCCAGGTGTTCGATGCCGCGAAGGCAAGCTACGAGGTTGCCAATCTCAACCAGGCGATCATCGTGCTGACCATGACCAACATCCGCTCGGTGATGGGCTCGATGGATCTCGACCAGGTGCTGTCGCATCGCGACGAGATCAACGAGCGGCTGCTGCGCGTGGTCGACGCTGCGGTGTCGCCCTGGGGCCTGAAGGTCAACCGCATCGAGATCAAGGACATCGTGCCGCCGGCCGACCTCGTCGAGGCGATGGGCCGGCAGATGAAGGCCGAGCGCGTCAAGCGCGCCGACATTCTGCAGGCCGAGGGCCAGCGGCAGTCCGAGATCCTGCGCGCCGAGGGCGCCAAGCAGGGCCAGATCCTGCAGGCAGAAGGCCGCAAGGAGGCTGCGTTCCGCGACGCCGAGGCGCGTGAGCGGTCCGCCGAGGCCGAGGCGAGGGCAACCCAGATGGTCAGCGATGCCATCGCCAAGGGCGACGTCGCCGCGCTGAATTATTTCATCGCCGACAAGTACATCAAGGCGTTCGGGCAATTGGCTGATTCGCCCAACCAAAAGGTGCTGATGTTGCCGATCGAGGCGACCAGCATCCTCGGTTCGCTCGCCGGTATCGGCGAGATCGCCAAGGCCACCTTCGGCGAGAGCGCCGCATCTGCCGCAGCCGCCGCGCGCCGCGGCTCGGTGCCGCCGGCCGGCTCGACGCCGCCACCGCCGGTGCCGCCGCAGCGGTGAGGGCGTGACGGCAGCAGGCCCGCAATGTGAGAGGTCAAGTCATGGCCGAGATGTTTTCGACATTGGGTACCTGGAACTGGCTGATCTTCGGCTTCATCCTAATGGCGCTTGAGCTCGCCGCACCCGGCGTGTTCCTGTTCTGGCTCGGGCTCGCGGCGCTGGTGGTCGGACTGCTGTCGTTCGTGTTCACGCCGTCCTGGCAGATGCAGCTCCTGATGTTCGCGGTGTTCGCCGCGCTGGCGGTGCCGGCGTGGCGGCATTTCGCCCGGGGCGCGACCGAGGCGAGCAAGACCAATCCGTTTCTCAACCGCCGCAACGAAGCCCTGGTCGGCCGCGAATTTACCCTGGAGAAGCCGATCATCGACGGATCAGGCACGGTACGGATCGACGATACAGTCTGGCGTGTCGCCGGCCCCGATGCGCCGGCCGGCAGCCGGGTGAAGGTGGTCCGCGCCGATGGCGCGAGTCTGACGGTCGCCGCGGTCTAGCTGCCACCCTGCTTGCTCCAGCGCTCGGCGAAGCGATTGAGCGGCGTGAAGGTCTGGAACAGCTCGCGGCCGAGCGCGGTGAGGCGGTAACCATCGTCCGTCAACTCGACGAATCCGGCATCGCGCAGCTCGGTCAACCGCGTCTGCAGGATCGTAGGCGAGGCCTCGTCGCAGGCGGTACGCAGCGCGCGCGAGGTCAGCGCGCCCTCGCGCAGCTCCCACATGATGCGCAAGGTCCAGCGCCGGCCCAGCAAATCGAGCAGCGCCATGACCGGGCGGCCGGTCCGCGAACCGCGGACGCCGCGTCTTGTGGCCGGAGCCTGCTTCGGCATGTCGCGAGTCCCCCCTTGAATGTCTCTTGCGTCGATCGCTACAGATATTGTAGCGTGTGGCTACAGTAAATGTAGCAGTGAGGTCAGGCCTTGTCACGCATCGCGCCGCTCGATCCGCCTTACGCGGCGGACGTTCAACAGCATTTCGACCGCATCATGCGCGGCAAGCCGCCGCTGCTGCTGTTCCGCGTGATGGCCGGCCATCCACGCGCCTGGGAGATATTTCGCGGCGGCAGCCTGCTGGACCGCGGACCGCTCTCGATCAGGGAGCGGGAGATCGTGATCAACCGGACCTGCGCACTCAATGCCTGCGAATATGAATGGGGCGTGCATGTCACGGCGTTCGGCGCGGCCGCCGGGCTGTCGGAGCAGCAGGTCCACGCCACCGTGCGCGGCGAGGCCGATGCCGGCTGCTGGTCGCCGGCCGAACAGGCGATGATCGCGGCGGTCGATGCGCTGCACGCGCGCGCGACGCTTGACGACGCGGAATTCGCCGCGCTCTCGGCGCATCATGACGAGGATCAGATCCTGGAGATCATCCTGCTGTGCGGCTTCTACCGCACGGTCTCCTACCTCGCCAACGCGCTGGCCCTGCCGCTGGAAGCAACCGCGGCGCAGTTTCCGAAGTGAGATGCGTAGCGTGGGTTAGCGAAGCGTAACCCACCATTTGCGCGGCGGCGGGAGAAGAGGTGGGTTACGCCTTCGGCTAACCCACCCTACGGAGCGTGACTCTTACGCCACGCCCGCGCGCAGCAAATCGTGCAGATGGATGATGCCGACCGGCTTCTTCGCATCCGTGACGATCAGCGTCGTGATCTTCGACGCGTTGAGCAGCTCCAGCGCTTCGCCGGCCAGGGTGTCTCGGCCGATCGTCTTCGGCGTCTTGGTCATGACCTCGTCGACCGACAGCGTCAGCAGGTCGGGGCGCATCTGCCGGCGCAAATCGCCGTCGGTGACGATACCGACGAGATGACCGTGGCGGTCGACGATGCCGACGCAGCCAAAGCCCTTGGAGGTCATCTCGACCAGCGCATCCGACATCCCGGTGCCGAGCGGCTTCAGCGGTAGCGCGTCACCGCTATGCATCAGGTCGCGGGCATATTTCAGCAGCGCGCCGAGCTTGCCGCCCGGATGCAACACGCTGAAATCGGTCGAGGTGAAACCGCGGCCTTCGAGCAGCGCGATCGCCAGCGCATCGCCGAGCGCCAACATCATCAGCGAGGAGGTGGTCGGCGCGAGATTGTGCGGGCAGGCCTCACGGGCCTTCGGCAGCGTCAGCTGCACGTCGGCGGCCTTGCTCAGCGTCGAGTCCTTGTCGGCGGTCATCGCGATCAGCGGAATGCCGAAGCGCGCGGCATAGGCAATCAAATTTCGCATCTCCGGCTGCTCGCCGGACCATGACAGCGCCAGAATCACGTCCTCAGTGGTGATCATGCCGAGATCGCCATGGCTCGCTTCGGCTGCGTGCACGAAGAACGCCGGCGTGCCGGTCGAGGCGAAGGTTGCGGCGATCTTGCGGCCGATATGGCCCGATTTGCCGAGCCCGGTGACGATCAGCCGTCCCTTGGCCTTGCAGATCAGCTCAGACGCTGCCGTGAACGGCGCGCCGAGGTCGGACTTGAGTGCCGCGGAGAGCGCAGCGACGCCGCTTGCTTCGGCATCGAGGGTGCGGAGCGCCGATTGAACGGCGCCGTCATCGGGGCCGGATGATTTGGTCATCAGCGGTTTCGGTTTGGCCATTTCGGATTCCAGGAGATGGGTTTTGCACCCGGGCGTCTCCCTTAGCACGTTCGATTCCGCGATGCGACGCGCGGCGGCCGATCCTCAACGGCTCATTAACCATAATTGTTTTAACTCCATTAAGGACGTTTTTCGCTGCCCGGCGGGATGCGTGCGTCAAGCATATGAATTCGTTGGAGTATTTCCATCGTGTGGCGGCGGCCAGCAAGCGGCCCAAATCGGCGCGGACGCCTCGTTCGCGTGGTTTTGCCATGCCTTCTGCCGACTGTTCTTGCGCTGACCGCGACCACCGGGCTCGCCGGCGCTCAGACCGTGACGCCGGATTTGTTCAGCCCGAGCCGCCAGAGCCAGGTGATCACACAGGATTCGCCGCTGCGCCGGACCACGGCCGATGCCTTCGATCCCCTCAACGGATTAAAGCTGCCGGACGCCGATCGCGACCGACGTTCATCGTCATCGACGTCCACGTCCCAGCGCATCGGGCAGATCCCGACCTACGGCCTCCCGGCCGCGAACGGCGCCGCGACATCGGGCTATGACTCGCTCAACCGCAAGCGCCTGAAGCCGAAATATTATCCCGGTCAGGCCAGGCCGAAGCCGCGGCCGGGACCCGGCTCGCCGGTGCCCACGACGCCGCCGCCGACCGCGGCCGGGCAGTTGCGGCTGTCGATCCCGCCATCGGAGACCGCCAACAAGACGCCGCTGCCGCCGGCGATGGCGGGCACCATCGTCGGCCAGCCGCCGCGCAAGCGGCTCAGGATCGATGACGATCCGTTCGGCGCGGTCGGCGACTATGCCGGCTCGTTCATGGTCAAGACGGCGGTCGAAGTGATGGCCGGCTACGACACCAATCCGGGCCGTTTGAATTCGCCGCAGGGCAAGGCCTTCTACATGGTGGCGCCGGAATTCGTCGCGATGTCGGACTGGGAGCGGCACGCCGTCGTCGCCGATTTGCGCGGCTCCTTCACCGGCTACGGCTCCCAGCTCACGCCGATTGACGGCACGCCGCTGTCGGCGCCGCTCGACGTCGACCGTCCGAGTTTCACCGGCCATATCGACGGCCGCCTCGACGTCTCCAAATACACGCATCTCACGGCGCAGGCCCGCCTGCTGGTCTCGACCGACAATCCCGGCAGCCCGAACGTGCAGGCCGGCCTCGCCAAATATCCGATCTACACCACCGTCGGCGGCACTTTCGGCATCGACCAGAATTTCAACCGCATGCAGGTCTCGCTCGGCGCCACCGTCGACCGCACCGATTACCAATGGTCGAAGCTGACCGACGGCACCTCGTCGTCGAACGACGACCGCAACTTCACGCAATATGGCGGTATCGGCCGTGTGAGCTACGAGCTCAATCCGGCCGTGAAGCCGTTCGTCGAGGTGGAGGGCGACAGCCGCTTCCACGACCTTTATCTCGATCGCAATGGTTACGCGCGCAACTCCTCAGGCGGTTACGCCAAGGTCGGCACGTCCTTCGAGTTCACGCGGCTGCTGTTCGGCGAGGTCTCGATCGGCTACGCGATGCGCGACTATGCCGACACGCGGCTCAACCGTCTGGAGGGCCTGCTCACCACCGCCTCGCTGACCTGGACCGCGACGCCGCTGACCACGGCCAAATTCTATTCCGATACCCAGATCGGCGAGACCACGCTGCCCGGCACCTCGGGCGTGCTGTCGCGCACCTACACCGTCGAGGTCGACCACGACTTCCGCCGCTGGCTGACTGCGATCGGCAAGTTCACCTACGGCACGCTCGACTACCAGGGCGACAACCGCAACGACACGATCTACTCGGTGTCCGCCGACCTGATCTACAAGATGACTCGCAGCCTGTGGATCAAGGGCACCGTCCGCCGCGACTGGCTGGATTCGAACCTGGCCGGACAGAGCTCGGCATCGACGGTGGTGATGCTGGGTGTGCGGGTGCAGAACTAGCTGCTGAGGATGCGTAAGTCGCATCCCAAATGAGGTGTCGTGCCCCGCGAAGGCGGGGCATCCAGTACGCCGCGGCCCATCCGTTCAAGCTCTAACATCTCTGGAATACTGGATCGCCCGCTTTCGCGGGCGATGACAGTTCAGTTTGTGATGTGCAGTCCAGCGCAACGGCCGGGGCGCTTACCCCGGCAGGTCGGTCTTGCCCATCAGGAAGCTGTCGATTGAGCGCGCGCACTGGCGGCCTTCGCGGATCGCCCAGACCACGAGCGACTGGCCGCGGCGCATGTCGCCGGCGGAGAACACCTTGGCTTGCGAGGTCCGGTAGTCCTGCAAGGAGGCGCGGACGTTGCCGCGCTGGTCGAGCTCGATGCCGAGCGTCTTGAGCAGGCCCTCGTGCACCGGATGGACAAAGCCCATCGCCAGCAGCACCAGCTCGGCGTCGAGCGTGAACTCGGTGCCGGGCAGCGGCTTGAACTTGTCGTCGACCTTGACGCAATGCAGCTTGGTGACCTTGCCGTCCTTGCCTTCGAACTTCGTGGTCAGCACGGCGTATTCGCGCACCGCGCCTTCGGCCTGGCTCGACGAGGTCCGCATCTTCAGCGGCCAGTTCGGCCAGGTCACGCCCTTGTTCTCATGCTCGGGCGGCGCCGGCATGATCTCGAGCTGGGTCACTGACTTGGCGCCTTGGCGGAACGAGGTGCCGATGCAGTCCGATCCGGTGTCGCCGCCGCCGATCACGACGACATGCTTGCCGCCGGCGAGGATGTCGGCGTCGCCGTTCAGCGGCTCGCCGGAGACGCGGCGGTTCTGCTGCGGCAGGAAGTCCATCGCGAAGTGGATGCCGGCGAGGTCGCGGCCGGGGATCGGCAGGTCGCGTGGGGCTTCCGCGCCGCCGGTCAGCGCCACAGCGTCATACTGCTTGGCGAGCTCCTGCGGGTCGATCGCGCCGGGCGTGCTTCCGCCCACCGCCTTGCCGTAGTGGAAGGTGACGCCCTCGGCTTCCATCTGCGCCACGCGGCGGTCGATGATGTGCTTTTCCATCTTGAAGTCGGGAATGCCGTAGCGCAGCAGGCCGCCGGCCCTGGCGAACTTCTCGTAGACATGCACCTCGTGGCCGGCGCGCGCGAGCTGCTGCGCGGCGGCCATGCCGGCGGGCCCGGAGCCGATCACGGCGACCTTCTTGCCGGTCTTCTGCGCGGCGAGCTCCGGCTTCACCCAGCCATTGTCCCAGGCGCGGTCGACGATCGCGCATTCGATGGTCTTGATGGTGACCGGGTTGTCGTCGATGTTGAGCGTGCAGGACGCCTCGCACGGCGCCGGGCAGATGCGGCCGGTGAACTCGGGGAAATTGTTGGTCGAGTGCAGGTTGCGCGAGGCCTCTTCCCAGTTGCCCTGATAGACGAGGTCGTTGAAATCGGGGATCTGGTTGTTGACCGGACAGCCCGGCGTGCCCGGCGCGGTCGAACCGGTGCCGTGGCAATAGGGGATGCCGCAATTCATGCAGCGCGCGGCCTGGTCGCGCGTGTCCTTCTCGCTCAGCGGAACGACGAATTCCTTGAAGCTCTTGAGCCGCTCGGCGACCGGCTCATACTTGCGCTCATTGCGGTCGATCTCGAGGAAACCTGTGATCTTGCCCATTTAAACCCGATGCCCCTGCATCATGTGTTCGTCGTGTTGGCCACTCCGGGATGCGCCTCAAGGCGCACGCCCGAAAATCTCGAAGTTGGTTGGCGAGATTCCGGGTTCGCGCTTCGCGCGCCCCGGAACGACGCTTGATGAAACTTACGCGCCGATCGCGATTTTCGGCTCGGCGTCGGCGTTCGCCTTCATTTCCTTCAGCGCGCGGCGGTACTCCACCGGCATCACCTTGCGGAATTTCGGCAGCCAGGTCTTCCAGTTGGCGAGGATCTCGGCCGCCTTCTCCGAGCCGGTCAGCTTGGCGTGACGCGTGATCAGGACGTGCAGCCGCTCGACGTCGGAGTCGAGCAGGTTCTGGAACACGTCGACCCGGCCATGCGCCTCGAGATCGCCGGAGTGGTGGTAGGTGCCGGCGTTGATCATCTCCTCCGACAGCACCGGCTCGAGCTCGACCATCGAAAGATTGCAGAGCTTGCCGAAGTCGCCGGCCTCGTCCAGCACATAGGCGATGCCGCCGGACATGCCGGCCGCGAAGTTGCGGCCGGTCTTGCCGAGCACCACCACGATGCCGCCGGTCATGTATTCGCAGCAATGATCGCCGGCGCCTTCGACGACTGCGACCGCGCCGGAGTTGCGCACCGCGAAGCGCTCGCCGGCGATGCCGCGGAAGTAGCACTCGCCCGCGATCGCGCCATACATCACGGTGTTGCCGACGATGATCGACTCTTCCGGCACGATGCCGGAGATCTTCGGCGGCTTGACGATGATGCAGCCGCCCGAGAGGCCCTTGCCGACATAGTCGTTGCCTTCACCCTCGAGCTCGAAGGTGACGCCATTGGCGAGCCAGGCGCCGAACGCCTGTCCCGCCGTGCCCTTCAGGCCGACATGGATGGTGTCGAGCGGAAGGCCGGCATGGCCGTAGATCTTGGCCACCGCGCCCGACAGCATCGCGCCGGCGGAACGGTTGGTGTTGTTGATCTGTTCCTCGATCTTGATCGGCGCACCGCGATCGAGCGCGGCCTGCGCCTTCTCGATCAGCCGGCGGTCGAGCACGGCTTCCAGATGGTGGTTCTGGCTTTCCGAGTGATAGATCGTCTGGCCCTTCTCCTCCTTCTGCCGCACGAACAGCTTGGAGAAATCGAGGCCCTTGGCCTTCCAGTGCGAGACCAGCGCGGTCTGGTCCAGCATCTGGACCTGGCCGACCATCTCGTCGAACGTCTTGTAGCCGAGCTGCGCCATGATCTCGCGCACTTCCTCGGCGACGAAGAAGAAGTAGTTGATGACGTGTTCGGGCTGGCCGGTGAAGCGCTTGCGCAGCACCGGGTCCTGGGTCGCGACGCCGACCGGGCAGGTATTGAGATGGCACTTGCGCATCATGATGCAGCCCGCCGCGATCAGCGGCGCGGTGGCGAAGCCGAACTCGTCGGCGCCGAGCAGGGCGCCGATCACGACGTCACGGCCGGTGCGAAAACCGCCGTCGACCTGAACCGCGATGCGGCTGCGCAGCCGCTGGCGCACCAGCGTCTGATGGGTTTCGGCAAGACCGATCTCCCACGGAGAACCGGCATGCTTGATCGAGGTCAAGGGCGAGGCACCCGTGCCACCCTCGAAGCCCGCGATGGTCACATGGTCGGCGCGTGCCTTGGCGACGCCGGCGGCGACCGTGCCGACGCCGACTTCGGACACCAGCTTGACCGAGACCAGTCCGTCCGGATTGACGTTCTTGAGGTCATAGATCAGCTGGGCGAGGTCTTCGATCGAGTAGATGTCGTGATGCGGCGGCGGCGAGATCAGGCCGACGCCCGGCGTCGAATGCCGGACGCGAGCGATCGTCGCGTCGACCTTGTGGCCGGGCAACTGGCCGCCTTCGCCGGGCTTGGCACCCTGCGCCATCTTGATCTGCATCATGTCGGAGTTGACGAGATATTCCGTCGTCACGCCGAACCGGCCCGAGGCGACCTGCTTGATCGCCGAGCGCATGCTGTCGCCGTTGGGCAGCGGCTTGAAGCGGTCGGACTCCTCGCCGCCTTCGCCGGTGTTCGACTTGCCGCCGATCCGGTTCATCGCGATCGCGAGCGTGGTGTGCGCCTCGCGCGAGATCGAGCCGAACGACATCGCGCCGGTCGAGAAGCGCTTGACGATGTCCTTGGCCGGCTCGACGTCCTCGAGCTTGACCGGCTTGCGCTTGTCGTCCCCGGCGCTCTTGATCCGGAACAGGCCGCGCAGCGTCAACAGACGCTCGGACTGTTCGTTGAGGATCTTGGCAAACGCCCGGTAGCGCTCCAGCGAGTTGCCGCGCACGGCATGCTGCAGCGTCGAGACCGATTCCGCGGTCCAGGCATGGTCCTCGCCGCGGGTGCGGTAGGCATATTCGCCGCCGACATCGAGCGCGCTCTTGTAAATCTGGCCGTCACCGAACGCGTCGTTGTGACGCCGCACGGTCTCCTCGGCAATCTCGCCGAGACCGACGCCCTCGATGCGGGTGTGGGTGCCGGCGAAATACTTGGCGACGAAGTCCGCCTTCAGGCCGACTGCGTCGAAGATCTGCGCGCCGCAATAGGACTGGTAGGTCGAGATGCCCATCTTGGACATCACCTTGAGCAGCCCCTTGCCGATCGACTTGATGTAGCGTTTGACGACCTCGTAGTCGTCGAGCGCACCTGGCAGCCGGTCCTTCATCGCGAGGATGGTTTCGAAGGCGAGATAGGGGTTGATCGCTTCGGCGCCGTAGCCGGCGAGGCAGGCGAAGTGATGCACCTCGCGCGGCTCGCCGGATTCCACGACGAGGCCGACCGAGGTGCGCAGCCCGGTGCGGATCAGGTGATGGTGCACGGCGGCGCAGGCCAGCAGCGAGGGAATCGGAATCCGGTCGGTGCCGGTCATGCGGTCCGACAGGATGATGATGTTGATGCCCTCGCGCACCGCGCCTTCGGCGCGCGCGCAAAGCTCGTCGAGCACCTGCTCCATGCCCGCCGCGCCGAAGCCGGCGTGGAAGGTGGTGTCGAGCGTGCGCGACTTGAAGTGGGTCTCGGCGACGTCGGAGATCGAGCGGATCTTTTCCAGATCCGCGTCGGTCAGGATCGGCTGCCGTACTTCGAGACGCTTGGTCGAGGCGACGCCCTGCAGGTCGAACAGATTCGGTCGGGGCCCGATGATCGAGACGAGGCTCATCACGATTTCCTCGCGGATCGGGTCGATCGGCGGGTTGGTCACCTGCGCGAAGTTCTGCTTGAAGTAGGTGAACAGCTGCTTCGGCTTGTCCGACAGCGCCGAGATCGGCGTGTCGTTGCCCATCGAGCCGGCTGCCTCCTCGCCGGTGGCCGCCATCGGCGTCATCAGGATCGTGATGTCTTCCTGGCTGTAGCCGAACGCCTGCTGGCGGTCGAGCAGCGGCAGGTTGGAGCGCACGCCCTTGGCCAGCGCATCCGGCAGCTCCTCGAGCTGGATCTGGGTGCGATGCAGCCAGTCGCTGTAGGGATGGCTCTTGGCGAGGTCGGCCTTGATCTCGTCGTCCGGAATCAGCCGGCCCTGTTCGAGGTCGACGAGCAGCATCTTGCCGGGTTGCAGCCGCCACTTGGTGACGATCTGGTCCTCCGGAATCTTCAGCACGCCCATCTCGGACGCCATCACGATGCGGTCGTCCTTGGTGACGAGATAGCGCGCCGGGCGCAGCCCGTTGCGATCGAGCGTGGCGCCGATCTTGCGCCCGTCGGTGAAGGCGATCGCCGCCGGACCGTCCCACGGCTCCATCAGCGCGGCATGGTATTCGTAGAAGGCGCGGCGCTGCTCATCCATCAGGGGATTGCCGGCCCACGCTTCCGGAATCATCATCATCACGGCGTGCGGCAGCGAGTAACCGCCCTGCACCAGGAATTCGAGCGCGTTGTCGAAGCAGGCGGTGTCGCTCTGGCCTTCATAGGAGATCGGCCACAGACGGCTGATGTCCTTGCCGTAGAGCTCCGAATGCACGGACGCCTGCCGCGCCGCCATCCAGTTGACGTTGCCGCGCAGCGTGTTGATTTCGCCGTTATGGGCGATCATCCGGTAGGGATGCGCCAGCGACCAGGTCGGGAAGGTGTTGGTCGAGAAGCGTTGATGCACCAGCGCCAGCGCGCTGTCGAAGTCCGCTTCATGCAGGTCGGGATAGTACTTGCCGAGCTGGTCGGCGAGGAACATGCCCTTGTAGATCACGGTGCGGCACGACAGCGAGCACGGGTAATAGCCCGCCATGCCGCGGTCGCGGCGCTGATAGATCGCCTGCGAGATCGACTTGCGCAGGATATAGAGGCGGCGCTCGAAATCGTCCTCGGTCTTGGCCGCGCCGTTGCGGCCGATGAAGACCTGCATGTGGTAGGGCTCGGTCGGCTTCACGGTGACGCCGAGCGAGGAATTGTCACTGGGCACATCGCGCCAGCCGAGCAGCTTGAAGCCCTCGTTCTTGATCTCGTCGGCGATGATGCTCTTGATCACGTTCCGCCACGCGGCATCGCGCGGCATGAACAGCGCACCGATGGCGTATTCGCCGGGCTGCGGCAGCTTGAAGCCGAGCTCCGCGGTCTTGCGCGCGAAGAAGGCGTGCGGGATCTGCACCAGGATGCCGGCGCCGTCGCCGGCGCGCGGGTCGGCGCCGACGGCGCCGCGATGCTCGAGGTTGCACAGGATGCTCAGCGCGTCGGAGACGATCTGGTGCGACTTCTGGCCCTTGATGTTGGCGATGAAGCCGACGCCGCAGGAATCCTTCTCTAGGCTCAGGTCGTACAGGCCTTCGGCTTGCGGGCGCCACGTATGCAGTTCGGGAGTGTGCGGCCCAAAAGAAGCATCATGCGCGGCATCGGCGGCTTTCGAGTCCGCGGTCGCCGACAGCGTTCCTGCCACGATGTTTTCGCGCTCGAATTCCGACCCGCTCATGTGTCCTCTCCCTTTCGTAAGGGCCCCACCGTATTTGGCGCACCTTGGACGTTGCGGCACCCACCGGGCCACCGCTCGTCCGCCGCGAGCCGCATTTTCCTAAATTCAGGCGACGGGCGTTTCAACGTCCCCTGAGGGACGGCCCTGCCTGCAGCATTCTCGGAGCCCGCGGCGCCGAGATCTCGTTGCAATCCCTATGCCGGGATGGCCTCGAAATTTAGACAGTCTTGCTGTCCTAACTCCGACCTTGCCAAATTTTTGTCTATCACACAAGCGCGAGGAAGTCCTCGCCCGCATGCTTGGATCGAGCGGCTCGGCCGGCCGCCCGGCGCCCCTGATTCGAAGCAAACACGCCGCGATCTGGCCCAAGGAGGGACCAAGGACCGCCGGATTTCAAACTGAAGTTTTATCCGGGCAAGCCAGCAAGAGAGCGGAAAGCTCCTGAAGGCGGGGCAGACAGGAGTTACGGCGATGAAGTTGTTCACAGGTTCGGTTGCAGCCGCCGCTCTCGCGCTCAGCGCAGCCTCGGCCCAGGCCCAACTGGCGACGCCCGCCCGGATCGGCAGCCCGTCGTTCGTCAGGGTATCCGATATGGACGGACCCTATGCCGCCATGCCCGAGGTTCCGCCGCCGCCGCGCTATGGCCGCGTCCCGAGCCTGTTGCCGCCGGTCGAGGTCTACACCGTGCTTCGCGAGAACGGCTATCTGCCGCTCGGTGCCCCGCAGCAGCGCGGCTTCGTCTACACGATCTCGGTGATCGACCAGGGTGGCGACGATGGCCGGCTGGTGATCGACGCCCGCGACGGGCACATCATCCGCTTCGCCCCGGCCTTTCGGCTGGGCGACAATTACGAAGAGGAGATGAGCGCGACCTACGGCCCGGTCGGTCCGATGCTGCGGCCGATCCAGGCCCGGGTGCCTCGACCGCCGGCCCCGATCCCCCATGTCGCAAGCCGCGTGCCGGTGCCGAAGCGGAGCCCGCTCGCGGCCAAGGCCCAGGCGCCTGCGGCCCAGGCTCCGGCCCCTGCGGCCCAGGCCGCCGTCCCGCAGGCCGCCGCGCCGGCGCCATCACCCGGGCAGGCAGCAGCCCCCGCGCCAGCCGAACAGGCAGCCGCTGCACCGAAACCGGCCGAGGCGCAGGCGGCGGCGCCGCAGCCCGTTCAGCAGGCCGAAGCTCCAACCGTCGGTCAGGCCGCTCCGCCGCCCGCGACGCCGGCGCCCGCGATCCTGCCGACCCAGGAAATGCCGAAGGTGCAGGGATTGGAGTGACCAGCGTCGCTGCGTTCCATGCGGGCTGCGAAGGTCGAGCGCGCAACAAAAAACGCCCCGGTTTCCCGGGGCGTTTTCGCGATCAGCCAATATCTGCTGACGCGGGATCTGTTGCTTAGGCCGCGACCTTGCCAGTCGAGCCGTCGACGACCTGCGGGGCCTTCTCGCCGCCGCCGATCGGAATGCTGCGGGGCTTCTTGGCCTCGGGAATCTCGCGGACGAGATCGACGTGGAGCAGGCCGTTCTCGAGCGAAGCGTCCCTCACCTGCACGAAGTCGGCAAGCTGGAAGACGCGCTCGAAGGCGCGGGAGGCGATGCCGCGATAGAGCACTTCAGAGCCGTTGCCGGAGTTCTCGTTGGCGGTCTTCTCGCCCTTGATCGTCAGCGTGTTCTCCTTCGCGACGATCGAAAGCTCGGCCTGCGAGAAGCCGGATACCGCAACGCTGATCCGGTACGCGTTCTCGCCGGTGCGCTCGATGTTGTAGGGGGGATAGCCGGGGCTGCCGTCCGAGGTTACCTGATCGAGCAGGCTGAAGAGGCGGTCGAAGCCGACGGTGGAACGATAAAACGGAGTGAGGTCGTAGCTACGCATAGGATTAGTCCTCCATTGAGCGACTGTTTCAGTTACCCGCCCGCCATCGGGCCGGGCTTAGATGTGTGCAGCCTCATGTTCCGGTTCCGAAACACTGGTAGCGGCCTGCACTGAGGTGATATGGGAGGGGTCAAGTCGCGTTCAAGAGGCGGAAACCGCGTCGCTTTTTTTGGCGCAGGCGTCCCTGATCTCCAACCTGTCTCACCACTGCGGTCTCCTTTATGACGCTCGTCTCGATTCCCGCCAATCCGGTTCCGGACGACGTTGTCAGTGGCACCATCAAGACATCAGACGGGGCGGAGTTGCGCTTCGCGCGCTGGGCGCCGCCGCCAGGCCGCAAGGGCACGGTCTGCGTGTTCGGCGGGCGCGGCGAGATGATCGAGAAATATTTCGAGACCGTGCGCGACCTGCGCGACCGCGGCTTTGCGGTGGCGATGATCGACTGGCGCGGACAGGGCCATTCGTCGCGGCGGCTGCGCGATCCCCGCAAGGGTTATGTGCGCGACTTCGCCGACTATGAGGTCGACGTCGAGACCTTCGTGCAGCAGGTGGTGCTGCCGGATTGCCCGCCACCCTATTTCGCGCTCGCGCATTCGATGGGCGGCGCGGTGATGCTGCGCCTCGCGCATGCCGGCAAGCGCTGGTTCGACCGCATGGTGCTGTCGGCGCCGATGATCGACCTGCCGCGCCGCCGCGTGTCGTTCTTTCCGAGCGCGCTGCTCAGGATCATGCGGCTGGCCGGGCAGGGCGGCCGCTACGTGCCGGGCGGCGGCGGCGAACTCGTCGGCCTCGCGCCCTTCATTGGCAACCCTGTGACCAGCGACCCTGTGCGCCACGCCCGCAACGCCGCGATCCTGGAAGAAGACCCGACGCTCGGCATCGCGGCGCCGACGATCGCCTGGGCCGACACCGCGTTCACCGCGATGCGCACCTTCCGCGGCATGTCGTATCCGTCCGAAATCCGCCAGCCGATCCTGATGCTGGCGGCGAGCAATGACGAGGTGGTGTCGACGGCTGCGATCGAGGAGTTCGCCTACCATTTGCGTGCTGGCTCGCATCTGGTGATTGCCGGCTCCAAGCACGAGATCCTGCAGGAGCAGGATCGCTACCGCGCGCAATTCTGGGCGGCGTTCGACGCCTTCGTGCCGGGCACGCCGCTGTTCAAGTGAGCGATAGCGATTTCGAGCGAAGTGGATACCGGTTCGCGTGAAGAAAACGCGTCAATAAAGAATCTAGCCCTTCAGCAGCGCGACGATCCGGTCCGGAAAGCGCCGTTCCACAAACAGGATCCTGACCTCGGCGACGCTGAGATAGCGGTCCTTGCCTTCGCCCTTGCCCATGATGTCGAGCAGCACCGGCCACTCGCCGAGCATCAGCAGCGGATAGTAGCAGCGCAGGATGCCGTAGGACGGCGGATGCTCATCCTTGGCGCGCTGGAAGTTGGCCGCCATGAAGGTCCTGATCTCGGACGCCGACAGCCCGCGTTCGATGCTGCCGTCGGGGGCCTTGTAATCCTTGCCGAATGTGGCGAGCCGCGCGATCTCGTCCTCATGAACCACTGCATGCTGGTCGAGGATGCGCGAGCCGGCGCCGTGCTTGTCGAGCGGACCGTTGCGCAATTGGTCAAGGATCGCGCCCTGCAACAGGCTGCGCATCTGGCTGAACGGACCGATGCCGTTGGCCATCTGCGCGACCATGAAGATCTTCGCCCGCGCGGTGAGCCCCTCGAACCCTGTCTTGCCGGTCGCACGCCCGATCGTCCCGGTCAGTTCAGGCAACGGCACGATATGACCGCCGACATAGTCGCCGGCGACCAGTGCGCGCAGGAATGGGCAGGGATTGTCAGGGGAAATCTGCGGGGCGGGCGCCGCGCTTGCAGCCGTATCGGACATCAACCCACATCCTGAAAAGCTTCAGCTTAAAAAGCATCCATTACCGGTGGATAATTCGCTCAGGAATCGATGGCGAATTTCGACGAGGACGCAACCAGAGCGAGTTTGCCGAAGGGAAGGCCGGCTTTCAAGAGGCCGTCGCGGTAATGCGCGATGTCGGCCGGGTTCTTCCAGTGGAAATTGCGCAAATGACGTTCGACCGTCAGTTCGGGATGGTTGGCGAGCAACGCCTCTGCCGCCTGCGCGGCCTCGCTGACGCGGCCGAGCTGGGCGAGCGCCGCGGTGCGCACCGCAAGGCACTGCAGATGGTTCGGGTTGAGATACAGTCCCTCGCGCGACCACGACAGCGATGCGTCATATTGCCCGAGCAGATAATGGCTGAACGCGTTCAGCGCGGCCCATTGGTAACGCGGGTCGCTGTTGCCGCGCTGGACCGCCGTCGAGAACAGATCGACCGCCTTGCGGTGGTCGCCGATCACCATGTGGCAAATTCCGAGCACGCCGCGCGCGCCCATGTCGTAGGGGTTGAGCTCGATCGCCCGCTTGATGGCATCCATCGCGGCTTCGTAATGGCCCTGCATCGCGTGCAGATAGGCCAGCAGCGAAAATGCGAACGAGGAGCGCGGGTCGAGCCGGACGCTGCTCTCGGCCAGGCTGACCGACGAGGCCCACAATTCGCGTGTGCTCGGGATCCAGCCGAACTGCACACTCTGAATCTGGATCAGCGCGAGATAGGCGCGCGCGATTGACAGCGCGGGGTCGAGCTCGATCGCCTCCTGGAACAGCGCGATCGCGGTTTCGCAATCGTCCTTGGTCTGGTGATAGTAGTGCGACAGGCCCTTCAGGAAGCGATCCCACGCCGTCAGCTCGGAGTTTGGCGAGCGCGCCGGCGCCGATGCCTCGGCGCGGTAGATTTCCTGGGCCACCGCGGCGGAGAGGTTGGCGGTGATCTCATCCTGCATCGCGAACAGGTCGCCCATGTCGCGGTCATAGCGGCCGGTCCACAGCTGCTCGCCCCTCTCGGGCGCGATCAGTTCGGCGGAGACGCGGATCTTGTTGCCGGCGCGGCGCACCGAACCCTGGATCAAATAGGTCGCGTCGATCTCGCGTGCGATCAAACGCGTGCTGAGGTTCTTGCCCTTGTAGGCGAAGGTCGAGTTGCGGCTCAGCACACGATAGAAGGATTGCAGCGACAGCGCGTGGATCAGGTCCTCGGTCAGGCCGTCCGAGAAATATTCGTCGGCGCTGCCGCTCAGATTGTCGAACGGCAGCACGCCGACGATCGCGGTCCGGTATTGCCCCGGCAGATGCGGCCCGTCCTCCGGAACCTGCTCCTGCTTGTCGGAGCCGGCCGGCACCCAGGTCCAGACATTGACCGATTCGGTGATGTTCTTGAAGCGGTGCGGGCCGGCATCGATCAGGGTGACGGCAAGCCGCCGCCCAGCCTCGGTGCGGGCCTTGTCCGATACCGCGATGCCGCCGGGCGCTGCGACCGTCTCGAGGCGGACGGCGATGTTGACGTCGTCGCCGAACACCTCGTCCTCGTCGGCCATGACGTCGCCCATGTGGACGCCGATCCGGAAGTGCATGGCGCGGTCTGCCGGCAAATGTTCGTTGCGCTCGGCCATCAAGGTCTGCATCGCGACAGCAGCCTCGATCGCGCCGATGATGCTCGGAAATTCCAGCAGGAAGCCATCACCGGTGTTTTTGACGATGCGGCCGCCGTGGTTGAGGATGATGGGGTAGATCGCGCTGCGGTGCGCCTTGAACGACGCATGCGTCCCCGCCTCGTCGACCCCCATCATGCGGGAATAGCCGGCGATGTCAGCGCAAAGGATGGCGGCGAGCCTTCTTTCCATGTCTCCTGTGCCCTGCAATGGCCACTTAGCCGATGTGACCGAATCCGATACTTACAAGACAGGCTGGGTCCGGCGGAAGCCCGGTTTGCAGGCACCTATAATGCATAGTAGCAGGAAATGGCATGCGACCAACGGATCCTACAGTCCGTTTCTCTACTGAATTCGTGTGTCGCTGGGATGGCGCAGGTTGGCTGACCGTCCTTTCCGGTTCGTTACTGACATAGGTTAATCTCGCCTAATGCTGGGAATTCACGAACTCTGGCTGTTTGTCCTGTCCGGCCTGCTGCTCAACGTCACGCCGGGGCCGGATACCGCTTATATCATTGGGCGCACGATTCAGCTCGGTTGGCGCGGCGGAGCGGCTGCGGCAATCGGTATCAGCTGCGGCTGTCTGGTTCACGTGCTGGGCGCCGCGATCGGGCTGTCGGCGCTGCTGATGGCGTCGTCGACCGCCTTCCTGGCCGTCAAGCTGATCGGCGCGGCCTATCTGGTGCTGACCGGCCTGCAGATGCTGCTGTCGCGCGCCAAGCCGATCGCGGAGATCGCCGGACAGGGCGGCGAGACCTCGATCTCGCGGGTGTTCTGGCAGGGCGCGCTGACCAACATCCTCAACCCCAAGGTGGCGCTGTTCTTCCTGGCCTTCCTGCCGCAATTCGTGGCGGCGGACTCGCCGCACAAGGCGCTCGCCTTCCTGGTGCTCGGGCTGATCTTCATCACCGGCGGCACGCTGTGGTGCCTTGGCCTCGCGGCCTTTGCGGCACGGGCCGCCGGCCGCATCCGGCAATCGGCCGGCGTGATCGCCTGGATCAACCGCTCGCTCGGCGCGCTCTTCATCTATCTCGGCGTCCGAGTCGCCACGCTGGAGGCGCGCTAGCCGTTGATCGCTGGAGCGTTTTCGAGCGAAGTGGCTACCGGTTCGCGTGAAGAAAACGCGTCAAACAAGAATCTCTAGCCGTGAATCTTGAGCAGCGCACTGCCGGCGAGATAGATGCCGAGCAGGATCATCGAGATCAGGAACCAGCGGCGGAAGACGTCGGGCTGCATCCGCGTGCGGACCGCCTGGCCGATGAACATGCCGGTGAACGACGCCACCATCGCGACCGCGCCGGGTAGCGCGGTCGCCGCCGTCAGCAGGCCCGAGGCCGTGAGGTTGAAGGCGAGCGCCAAGGTCGCCGTGGTGAAGAAGACGCCGAGCGCCTGCACCAGCTCATCCTTCTCCATGCCGATCGCCTGCATGAACGGCATTGACGGGATGACCTGAACGCCGGTTGCCGCCGAGATCAGCCCGGTGATGACGCCGACGATGCCGCCGATCCATTTCTCGTCGCGCCGCGCAACCTTGAAATTGAACCTGCTCAGGCCGACGATCGCGTAGATCACCAGCAGCACGCCGAGCACGACGGTGCCGTAAGCCGCGTACGGCCCGGTCAATAGTCCGGCATTGATCCAGATGCCGACGACAGTGCCGAGCATCAGCGGCCACAGCCGCTTGATGATGTCGCGCAGATAGGGGCCGACGAAGGTCTGCCAGATGTTGGTGACGATCGCTGGCACGATCACGATCGCAATTGCCTGGCCCGGCGGCATCGTGGTTGCCAACAGTCCCATCGCGACCGTCGGCAGACCGAGGCCGAGTGTGCCCTTGACGAAGCCGGCGAGCAGAAAGGCGAAAGCGATGAAGATCAGAAGATGGTCGACCATCGCGGCACATTGACCGATCGAGCCGATCGGCACAATCTGGAGGTTACGGAGTTAGCCTTCGGGCAGCCCGAAGGGCGGAGTGGGAAACGGCATGCGGTTCGACCTGATCGATTTGCAATTGTTCATCGCGGTTTCCGATGCGCGCAGCATTACCCAGGGCGCGGCGCGGGCGAACATGGCGCTAGCCTCGGCAAGCGAGCGAATCAAGGGCCTCGAGGAGGCGCTCGGCGTCGCGCTGCTCAAGCGCGGCCGCCGCGGCGTCGAACTGACGGCGGCGGGCGAAAGCCTGCTCGGCCATGCCCGCATCGTGATCCACAATGTCGAGGCCCTGCAGGGCGATCTCGCCGCCTATGCCAGCGGCGTCCGAGCCAACGTGCTGCTGCTCGCCAACACTTCGGGCCTGTCGGAGCATCTGCCGCGCGCGCTGGCCGCCTTCCTGCACGAACATCCCGATATCAGCGTCGATGTCGAGGAGCGCGAGAGCACCGACATCGCGACCGCGATCGCCAGCGGTGCCGCCGATCTCGGCTTTGCGGCGGAGCACGCCCTGCCTGACAGCGTCGAACGCTTTCTGTTCAGCGAGGACCGGCTGATGCTGGTCGCGTCGCGGCGCAGCGATCTCGGCGGCCGACGCCAGATCGACTTCCAGGAAGTGGTTGGTCGCGATTTCGTCGGCCTGACGGCAACGTCCGCGCTGCAGGTCCATATTTCACGGCACGCGGCGAAGCTCGGCGCGCGGCTGCGCTTTCGCGCCCGCCTGCGCGGCTTCGACGCCATCTGCCAGATGGTCGCAGCCGATGTCGGCATCGCGGTGATTCCGGAAACCGCGGCGCGCCGCTGTGCGGCGGCGATGCCGATCACAACGATCCGGATCCGCGACGCCTGGGCCAACCGCCGGCTGACGATCTGCGCCCGCAGCTTCAAGGCGCTGCCGCGGGCAGCCAAGCAACTCGTGGAGTATTTGCGCGCCGAGGCGCAGCGCTGACGAAGGCTTATTTCGCCGTCACCACGCCGGCGTCCTGGATCACCTTCGCCCATCTCTTGATGTCGGCGGCGATGAAATCGCGGAAATGCTCCGGCGTGTCACCGGCCAATGTCAGGCCTTGCTCGGCGAGCCTGGCCTTCACGATCGGATCCGCCATCGCCTCGGTGGCGATCATGTTCAGCCTGGCGACAATCGCCGGCGGCGTTCCGGCGGGCGCGACCATGCCGTACCAGTTCTCGATGATCAGGTCGGGCATGCCGGTCTCCGTCGTGGTCGGCACGTCGGGCGCGGTCGGGGCGCGCTCGCGGCCGCCGAGCGCGATCGGCCGCAGCGCGCCCGCCTTGATCTGCGGCAGGATCACCGGCAGGTCGAGGAAGGTCATCTGCACCTGCTGCCCCAGCAGATCGTTGACCGCCGGCGCGGCGCCGCGATAGGGCACGTGCACGATGTCGATCTTCGCCGTCAGCTTGAACAATTCGCAGGCCAGATGCGGTAGGCTGCCGGGGCCGGAGGAGGCGAAGTTGAGCTTGCCCGGCTGCGCCTTGGCGAGTGCGACCAGTTCGCTCATGTTCCCTGCCGGCACGTCGGTGGCGACGACCAGCATCTCCGGCACGGTCGCGACCAGCGTGACCGGCGCGAGATCCTTCAGCGTGTCATAGGCGACCTTCTCCATGCTCGGGCTGATCGCCAGCGCCCCGGCGCTCGCGATCGCAACCGTGTAGCCGTCGGGCGCAGCCTTCGCGACCGCATCGGTGCCGAGTACGCCGCCCTGACCGGCGCGGTTGTCGACGATGATCGGCTGCTTCACCAGCTCCGACATCTTCTGCCCGATCACCCGCGCGATGATGTCGTTCGGCCCGCCGGGCGGGAACGGCACGATCAGCCGGATTGGCTTGGTCGGGAACTCCTGGGCACTGGCCGTGACCGGCCCGAGAAGCAGGAGAAGGGCCGCCAGCAGCCTGCCGCAAATCGTCATGTGGCCCGTCCCTGACTTTTTTCGTTGCCGTCAGGATGGGCGCAGATCAATCGCCCGGCAACTCAAGAAATCAGGCCAAGAAATCAGGCGTTGAGCAGCTTCATCGCGGCTTCGTGCACGCGTGGATCGCCGGCTGCGATGATGCGGCCGCCGCCTTGCGCCGGCTTGCCATCCCAGGTGGTGACGACGCCGCCGGCGCCGGTGACGATCGGGATCAGGCCGGCGATGTCGTAGGGTTTCAGGTCGGTCTCGACGACGAGGTCGAGATGGCCGGCTGCGAGCATGCAATAAGAGTAGCAGTCGCCGCCGTAGCGCGACAGGCGAGCCGCATTCTCGACGCGGCCGAAGCGGGCGCGGTCATCCGGATTCATCAGCAGCGGGCTTGTGGTGAAGATGGTCGCTTCCTTCAGCGAGGCGCAGCGCCGCACCGAGAGCCGCCGCTCACCCGACGGGCCGGAGTAATGCGCCGAGCCATTGTCGCCGGAAAAGCGTTCGCCGATATAGGGCTGGTGCATCATGCCGAATACCGGCGTACCTTTGTGCAGTAGCGCGATCAGCGTGCCCCAGATCGGGAAGCCGGCGATGAAGGACTTGGTCCCGTCGATCGGATCGAGCACCCAGACATAGTCGGCGTCTTCCCGCTCATTGCCGAATTCCTCGCCGACGATGCCGTGCCGAGGGAAGTTCGACTTGATCAGCCGCCGCATCACGGCTTCCGCGGCCCGGTCGGCCTCGGTCACCGGATCGAAATCGTTCGAGCTCTTGTTGTCGATCGAGAGCGAGGTGCGGAAGAAGGGCAGGATGGTTTCGCCGGATGCGGTCGCGAGGCGGCCGATGAAGGCGGTAAAGTCGATGACCGTCACGGCATGTCCCTGAAATGCGCAAACGACGCGGTAGAAATCGGATGCGCTCTTGCCTAGCTCAATCCGGTGCGGCGCGCACGATTAACGCAGTGTTATCCCAGCCTGATGACCGGGTTCCGGACTTTCGATTTGGCTTCGATTCGAAAGCTTCCCCGGCCCAGCTGCGGATCACGAAGTTGCGAATTCTGGTATACAAGCTATGCGCAGAGCGCTGGCCGCGCAGGGCTTCCCTCGTAAGATATTGATCCTACATACGGAAAGCCGCTCCTGTCGGCCTGTTGCAGTTTCGCCAGACTTTCCAACATTACCCGAGAAATGTTTCGAAAGTTCTTGCGTTTTGTGCAGCGCGGTCGCATATTGTTGCGGTGCGGTAGCGCCTCGCGCTATCGCTGCCCTCCTTGGGCGTTTCCTCCCTAGACTTGGGCCGCTTGTTCATTCAAGCGGCCCTTTTTTCTTGGCTCTTTTCTTGGCTCAACGTTTCCACCGGTGAACCCGGAATCCGGTTCGGCGCTGGCTGGCGGCGCCAAAATGGATTCTGTGTTCATGACTTCGCCAGACACCGCGGTGTCGGCTGGAGCAGAAATTGCCTACTCCGCTGCCGCCTGGAACGGGCCGAGATCCCCGAACGGAATTTTCGCCAGCGCATCCGCGAGCGCCGCAAAGTCAGCCGCCACCTGGGCGAAGCGCGGCCCACGCTCGCGGCGTCGCTCGTCCATGTAGACCGCGCGGTTGAGCTCGACCTGCACGGTGTGCAGGCCGCTCGCCGGGTTGCCGTAATGCTCGGTGATGAAGCCGCCGGCATAGGGCTTGTTGCGGCCGATCGAATAGCCGAGCGAGCTCATGATCTGCTCGACCAGGTCGGGCAGCAGCGGCGCGCAGCTTGTGCCATAGCGGTCGCCGATCACGACGTCGGGGCGGCGCGGCTCATCGCGCGACACGCCGACCGACGGCATCGAGTGGCAGTCGACCACGATCACGGCGCCGAACGCCTGGTGCGCCTTGTTGATCAGCCGGCGCAGCGCGCGGTGATAGGGCTTGTAGAGCACCTCGATCCGGCGCAGCGCGTCGTCGACGTCGAGCCGTTCGCGGTAGATCTCCTGCCCGTCGCCGACCACGCGCGGGATGGTGCCGAGGCCGCCGGCCACCCGCATCGAGCGCGTGTTGGCAAAGCTCGGCAGCCGCCCGGTGAACATGCGCGGGTCGAGCTCGTAGGGCTCGCGGTTCACGTCGACATAGGAGCGCGGGAAGTTGACGCGGACGATCGGAAAGCCGCGATCGCTCACGCCGGCGATCAACTCGTCCATGAAGGAATCCTCGGAGCGGCGCAGCGACACCAGATCTATGCGCGACGCTTCGAGGAATTCGGCCGGGTAGACCGAGCCCGAATGCGGGGAATTGAAGATGATCGGCGCGCGCCAGGTCTGCGGCTCAACGATCTCGAACGGGGGCGACAACTCGCCAGCAAATTCGGTCATTCCCTTGGCGCCGTCCCTTGCGTCCGCCTTGCCCCGCAAGAACTGATTCTGCCGGAAAAGCGGAGATTTATGGGCGGGCATTGTCGGTAATCGCGATCATTCTGCCAAGTGAAAAGAGCGTGGCGTCCGCTGGAACGCGTCTTAAAGGCAGGAAATGCCGCACCCGGTTGATTCGATGCCCGGTTCAGTCCACATAAGATGGTGCGCATTTGCCGCTGGCTTGACGCAAATTTCACCCGAAATTTACCGTCTGTCGGGCTTACTGTTCGGACTGCTCCTCCAGCCGGATTCGACGATTCCTGTCATGCCGAAAATTCTCCTCGCCGAAGACGACACCGATATGCGCCGCTTCCTGGTCAAGGCGCTCGAAAACGCGGGTTTCACGGTCTCGCCGCACGATAACGGCATGTCGGCCTACCAGCGGCTGCGCGAGGAGCCGTTCGAAATGTTGCTCACCGACATCGTGATGCCCGAGATGGACGGCATCGAACTGGCGCGCCGTGCCTCGGAACTCGATCCTGATATCAAGATCATGTTCATCACCGGCTTCGCCGCGGTGGCGCTCAATTCCGATTCGGAGGCGCCGAAAAACGCCAAGGTGCTGTCCAAGCCGGTGCACCTCAGGGAATTGGTCAGCGAAGTGAACAAGTTGCTGGCGGCCTGATTCGTCAAAAAACCTTCACTTTGTGTCCTTGCCTGCCCCGCCGGGGTCCGTTATAGGGACCCGATCCAAACATGGCTTTGGGTGCGTAGCTCAGCGGGAGAGCACTACCTTGACATGGTAGGGGTCACAGGTTCGATCCCTGTCGCACCCACCATCCTTCGCTCGCGAAGCGGGAGAAGGATGCCACGCCGAAGCCCAAAGGGCGGAGCGGGCTTTTGGCCGCGAGCTCGGGCTCGGCAAGCCGCGCTTCGCCATGACGGCGGGGCTTCTGCTTCAACCTGTCAAACAGCTTGTTCAGTGTCATCACCCGCGCATGCGGGTGATCCAGCATTCCTGAGACGCCAACGATTGAGCCGAGAGGCCGCAGCGTACTGGATCGCCCGCTTTCGCGGGCGATGACAGCTGAGGATGGGATACAGCTTCGCATTCTCGCGGCGCGTTGCGCCCGAACTTTGCTTCACATTCCGCCTCCTCTTGAAGAGGGCGCAGGGAAAGCCGGGTGCCGATCGCACCCATGGATCCCGCGGAGTAAGCGCAGCCCCTCGATCGGGTGAGACGGGCAGACCATACACGGAGTTGTACTACGGATAAACCGAAATATTCTTGCTGTGAGGGCTTGCGCCGTCGGGCAACCCAGTGATCCGCATCTCGACGATCGCTGCGCCTCGGGCAATAAAGAGTGGGGAGCACAGGTCGCACATGGCTCCTCGCGCGATCACGGAACGTCGAAGGAGACATCGCGGTGCTCGATCATATTCTGAAATTCATGACGCTCGGGACCATCATCGTCGGCATCACCGCGATCTACACGGCGCTGCACACCAACAACCGGCGACTGGGAGCCGACATCTTCCTGAGATACTCCGAACGCATTTCCGATCTGCGGCGCCGTCTGCCGACGGCAGCGTTCCATGATGACGGCGCTGCCGGCACCATCGAGATGACGCTGGAAGAACGCCGGATCGTGCATGAAGTCATCTTCTCGATCCTCGAACTTTATGAGCTCAAAGTGCATGGCTTCGTTCCGCCGGGGATCTGGAAGATCAGGGAGCCTGACATCGAGAGGGTGCTCTCTCTGCCGGTCTTCCAGCAGGAATTGGCGGCCGTGCAAGGGCGGTTTGCAACGCATCCGCGCTTTGCGGCATGGCTCGACCAGATCGGCCAAGTCAGCCAAGGCAAAGCATAAGCGAGCTGCCTCGCGGGGAGACGCGGCGGTTGCCGCCGGGCTCGGTTCAGCGGGCAAAACCGCTTGCGACGATCACGCTGCCGTTCGGCGACGCTTGCATCACGTTGACCGCGCTGCCGATCGCAGGGTCACGCTGCGACCGGGCGTGGTCGATCGGCTGCCAGCGGCGCCGGCTCGCTTGCCGCGCCGCATCGGTCTACTCGATCTCACCACCGATGCCAGCGATGCCAGCGCGGATAGCCGCCGCCATAGTAGGCGTAGGCCGGCCGCACCACGTGACGATAGCGATAGCCGTAATAGGCCGGCCTGTACCCGCTATAATATGTCGTGGTGTATCCGCCGCCCCAACGATACGGCGCAGCGTCGTAGTCATAGGCGTAGCTGCCGTAAGCCGGCGCATAGTAGGCGGGTGCGTAGCCATAATCATAGCCGTAGCCGGGGTAGCCGTAACCGTAGGCGTAACCGGGACCCCAGCCATAGGCCGATGATGCGAGGCCGCCGACGACCGCGCCGGCGATCAATCCGCCTGCGAGCGCGGGACCGAAACCGCTGCGTGCTTCGGCGGGGGCCGGGGCTGCGATTGTGCTCGCCCCAAGCGCCCCGACTGTTGCAAGAACAAGGGCTGCCTTCATGAGCTCCTCCTCGATATTCATTGCCCAGCCCGTCAACGGGACAGGGCGGCATTGGTTGCGAATGGCTGTGCCGTCGTGCCGGGCTCTGCGCGTGCGAGCCAGGTTCCAGTTCACTTGCCGCGCCGAAGCGCGCCATCAGGTTCCGTTGATCTCGGGATCAGGCGAGCGAAAGGCGCGATCGATCAGTGCGACCGCGACGCCACCCGCATCGGCAAGCCTTTGGCGGGACGCAACGTCACGCTCTGAACCGGCCAGACCGCGGTGCCTGGTATCAGCGCGAGGTCGAACTGCCGCATGATCACTGACAGAGCGATGGTGGCCTCCTGCAACGCAAAGGACGCTCCGATGCAGGTTCTGGAACCGACTCCGAACGGCAGGTAGGCAAAGCGCGGGATCGCGCTTCTTGCCTCTGGCAGAAATCGCGCGGGATTGAACACGTCCGGCCGATCCCAAAGCTGCCGGTGACGGTGCAGCAGGTACGGCGCAATCACGACCAGCGCTCCTCTCTCGAGCTTGTAGCGGCCGAGTGTGTCGGAGCGCTCGGCGGTCCGGCTGAGCGCGGCAATCGGTGGGTAGAGCCGCAACGCCTCCTCGACCACCGCTCTGGTCAGCACGAGCCGGTCGACAAGATCGTCGGCAGGTCCGTCCAGTTCCCGGTCTGCTTCTTGCCGCACGCGAGATCGCCATTCCGGCGATTGCGACAGCAGGAAGATGGACCACGTCAGCGCATTCGCGGTGGTCTCGTGACCTGCCGAGAGGAAAGTAAGGATGTTCGAGCGAATCTCGGCGGGGCTCACTGCGCGCCCGGTGACAGGATCGAGCACGCGCAGAAGCAATGTCAGCAGGTCGTTTGGCCGCCCGGACACGGCTGCAGCAAGCCGGCGTTCCCTGGTTTCGATGATCTCGTCGATCACCCCTTCAAAATAGGCCATGGTCCGGCGCAAGCGCGCACGTCCCGGACGCGGCACCCACGACGGCAGCCCGACAAGATCGAGCGCACCGATGCGTCCGATGATGCCGAAATAGGCGTTCATGGCCGAACGGAATTCGTCGAGCTCTCCGCCGATCCCGTCCGAAAAGATCGTCAGCGCGAGCACGTTGAGCGTGAGCAGGGTCATCTCGGCCGCAATGTCGCGAACCGCTCCGTCGCCATGCTTGCGCCAGTTGGCTGCGATTTCTTCGGCAGCCCGGAGCATCGCTGCGGCGAAGGAGTTGACGGTCTTCCTCGCAAACAGAGGTGCGAGCGTTCGGCGTTGCATCAGCCATCGCTCGCCTTCCACGCTCAGCAGACCATCTGCAAGCCCGCTGGAAAGAATGCGGCGCTGGATCGGGTCCTTGCGGTAGTTGGCTGCGTTTTCCATCAGCACGCATCTGATCGCCTCCGGATCGTTCACGACATAGGCGTTCAGGAGTGGAAGCTTGATGTGAACGATGGGTTCGCAAAAGAATTCGGTACTCCAGCACTCGAGCGGATTGCGGCGTAGCCGCGTCAGCAACTCAAGCAATCCCGGTCGTTGCCGCAATGGCTCCGGTCTGGGCGGGCAATACTCGACAGAGCGATTCGGCATGAACGTGCTCCGGCCCCCAGAAGCGACAATGCTGGCGGCCGGCGGCTCGCAACACGGCGGTCGCCGTCGCAGTACGCTACGCAACTTCTTCCAAGCACCACGCTACTTCTTCCAAGTCCCACGCTCCGGCGACAACGGGAAAAAGTGGCGATTGGTTCCTGAGGCGGAATCAGGCCTCAGATCGCCAGACGCGAGACGATCCGGAAGCTGTTCCCTGGCGCGAAATGTCGCGTCGAGCCCGCCTCTAGGAACGGCGCGGCGGCTCCGCTGTTTTCCAGCAAGGCAGGTTCACCGATGAGTAGCGCGCACGCCCGTGCCGCATAGCTCGTCGGCTTTGTAGGAAAGCGGCTGCGGCGGAGAGCGCGCCAGCCATTGGCGCCGGCTTTCGCGAACCGAACAGCCGCCAAGCTTCAGGAGGAATCGGCAATGCAAAGCAAAATCATGAAGAGCAAGTTTCTGCTGACAACGGCCGTGCTGTTGGCTGGCGTCGGTCTCGCATCGGCACAAGGCATGCGCGAAGGCGGCGGTGGCGGCATGGGCGGCGGCAGCATCGGTGCCGGTGGCGGCGGTGGTGAACGCGGACCATCCGCAGGCCCATCGGCCGGACGTTCCGGCGGAGCGATGCATGGAAGTCCCGGGGCGGCGCGAAGCGAAGGCATGACTGTCGGTCAAGGCCAAGGGGTACGCCAAGGGGCACGAGAAAGCCAAGGCATTCAAAGCCAAGGCGTTCGAGAAAGCGGACGGGCTGAAGGCCAGATGGGCCGCGGCGCCGCCGCGCGCAGCGAGAGCATGCGAGGCCAGACCACCGGGCAGGCCCGCGAGAGCGGCCGCGCCGAACAGAGAGGCGAGCGGCAGAGCCAGCGCAGCCAGGGCCGGCAGGAGCAGACCGTCGGCCAGAGCCGAAACGGACGCGAGCAGATCGGCCGATCTGAATCCCGCGAGCGCGGCAGCGCCACCACGCGGCAGAGCCAGCAGCAGGAGAATCGCGCCAACACCACGAACCGCAGTCAGGGCACCACGACGGGCCAAGGGACGGCTCAAGGGACGGCTCAAGGCAAGGTTCAAGGCAAGGGCGCAAGCACAACGACCGGCCAGAGCACAACCACGGGCCAGAACACGCGAGCCGGCCAGACCACGGGCGCGGCCACCCAGCAGTCCGGTACGGCGCAAGGCCGGATCAATTCCGGGCAGACCACCGGTCAGGCTCAGGGACAAACCGGTACGACCGCTCAGACCCAGTCGAACGCCACGGTCCAGACCGAGGCCGGGCGCACCGTGACGGCGCAACAGCAAAGCACGATCCAGCGCTCCGTGCTGTCGGCGCGCAACGCGCCGCGCGTCAACGTCAACGCGATCAACTTCGCGGTCAATCCGGGCGTGGTGGTACCCCGGAGGTTCAATGTTGTGTCGGTTGCCGCCTTCCCGGTGCTGATCGATGCGTTCCCATACTATCGCGACGACAGCTTCTTCATCGTCGAGGATGAAGTCGTGTTCCTCGACCGCGACCGCCGGGTTGTCGACGTGGTCCCGGTCGGACCGCGGACGCGCTTCAGCCACCGTCGCGGCAGCAGCAACAGCTATGCGATGATGGACCTCAATCCGCAGCAGATCCGCGAGGTGCAGCAGGTGCTGATCGATCGCGGCCTGCTGGTCGGCGAGGCTGACGGCGTGCTCGGCTCGCGGACCCGCGAGGCGTTGATTACGTTCCAGCGTCAGCAGGGCATCACCACGAGCGGCAGCATCGACACGCGCACGGTCGCCGCACTTGGCCTGTCGGACAGGATCGGCGGGGGCGCCGGGCAAGGCGGCGCGTCGACGGTCGGCCAGGGCGGCGGAAGGCAGCAGCCTGCCGAGCAGAACACGACCGGACAAGCGGCGGGACAGGCGAACTCGCCGCAGAACCAGTCGACATCCGGCCAGAGCGGCACTCAGCAGCCTGCCCAGCAGAACACGACTGGGCAGACGACGGGTCAGGCGAATTCGCCGCAGAACCAGTCGACATCCGGTCAGAGCGGAAATCAGCCGTCCGCCCAGCAGCAGGCCCCGCAGCAGAATACGGGACAGGCTGCGCCAGAGAACCAGTCGACTGTTGGTCAGGGCAGCGGCAACCAGCCGAGCGCTGGTCGGGACACGCAGTCCAGCCAGCCCAACCAGAACAACAATCCGCCATCGTCAAGCTCAGGCCAGAGCACACAGACGCCGGCGCAAAACTCCGATCGCAAATAGGACGGTCAAGCAAGAGCCCCGCTGCAGGCGGGGCTCTTTTTTCTTTGTCAAGGCGTCCACTCGATTGGCGGATGTCGCCCGCGTCCACGGCCAGGTCGCGACGATGCCGCGGCGGCTCGGTCGATTCTTGCGGAGTGCTTTCTCGCGCCGCCCCCCGGGCTGCGGCGTCTCGACGAGAAATAAGATGCGCCGTCATGACTTTCGTCAGCTCGACGCTCATCCTGTGAATGCCGCAGCATGCGACAACATGCGCGCCTCGTGCGGCGCGCTCCGTCTCCCTGGATTGCATTCACGTCGTGGTGGATTGCCGCATGATTAGGCACGCGTCTTCAGATGCGGTCATCGAGAATCCCGTGCGCGGGATTCTCGATGTGTCATGTACCGTGCTTAGGTCGCGTCTGTCTTGCAACATTCGTTTCGTCGCAGTGCGGAGATCGAGAAAATTTTCTGAAGACTCAACGACGATGCGTTGCCCGGTCGCATCGCACGCAAGCAATTTTTGTTTTCTTCACGATCCGCGTTGCCGCCCCTCTGGTTCTCGCACCGATTGTTCTCTAGATCAGTCAAGCCGGTTCGGTAACCGAGCTTCCAAGCCGAATCCGACAATGACGCGACAGTGACGAATGCCATGTGTGAGCACGACTGCCCCAGGAACCTGCATCGGCCCTATCAGGAGCGGCCGGCGTAAGCACGAACGTGTCCGCGTCCTAAAATGCTTCTTGGTTTCCCCGAAATTCGCCTGTCTGTCAGCGGCCGGCGATGCAACCTTGGGAATATGCCTCCGTTGAGCCGACGTTCGTCGTTTGCAGCAACGGGGCACGAAAGTACATGCAACCAGACGACAATACGCCGGCCCGCGCAGCCCAGTTCCTGGAACATGATCCCCTGCCGCGCGAGCCGCGGAACATCAGGGATGTAGCCCCGGCACCGCCACGGCTGTTCTCGACACGACACTACCCGCCGTCGGAGCAATTCGAGGTCTGGAAGACGCGGATGGCTTCGCTGGTCGAGGTCGCGCCACCGGAAGATCACAGCCCTGCGGAAGGGTTCCTGGTGGAGTACCTGACCTGCAACATGGCCGATGTCGTCTTCACATCGGGGCGATTTGCCGCGCAATCGTTCGCGCGCGTCATCAAACCGTCGCATGGCGGGCCGGTCGATATCTGGTGGCTGTACCGGGTGCGCTCCGGCGAAGCGCGTTTCGAAACCGTCGATCGGCGGATTCATGCCGGACCGGGCGCCATGTTCCTGATCTCGCTCGACGAGGATTTCCGCGGCAGCATCACGAATTACGACGGCCTGGTGCTGGGCCTGCCGCGCAGGTCATTCGTCGAGATGGCTGATCAGCTCGACGACGTCTGCAATGTTCTCCTATCTGGCAATCTGATCGAACTGCTGGCGGATTATCTCGACAGACTCGAAACACGCCTGGTGCTGATGTCCCCGGAGGAGTTGAGGCAGGCGGGCCGCGCGACCGCGCAGATGATCGCCGCATGCATTCAGCTATCGTCGGACCGGCTGGAACAGGCCCGCGGTTCGATCGAGTCGGTGCTGTTCGAGCGTGCGCGTCTCTATATAGAGACGCATCTCGGCGACTTCGACCTGACGCCGGATCGGATCGCGCAGCAATTGCGGATCTCGCGCTCCAACCTCTATCGTGCATTCGAGAGTGTCGGCGGCGTTGCCGGTTACATCCTGCGCAAGCGGCTGCGCGCGGCGCATGCAGAACTCGTCGGCAGCCCCGGCAGGCAGGTTCAGGAGATCGCCTATCGCCACGGCTTCAAGCTGGCGTCGGACTTCACCCGCGCCTTCCGCCGCGAATTCGGCGTCAGTCCGCGCGAGATGCGCGAACGCGCGCGTCGCCGATCAACTGCCGGTTGAAATTTTCGGCGAACACCCCACGGTGTATCGGATAAATCCTTCAACTTGTGAGACGATCTGCCATCTATTTGGACGGCCTGCTGAGTGACGCTGGCAAAATTGTGTCTATCATTTCGACATGACGACTCGGGGCAACGGTGATGGGGCAGTCGGGCGGGCGCTGGGTGGCAAGACGCGCTCGCTGAACTCGACAGATCATCAACCAAGACCGGAAGACGGGCGCGCATCGCGTCCTCTCGATTTCTCCACATGCGTGCCCGGCGGGCCCGCATTCGGTCTGCAGCGGCGCGGTGCCTCCGACGTCTGGGCAAGATGTCACAAAAGGGGCACACCATGGCTGTCGCACACAACTCAACCGGATCGCTGAAGCGTCGGGGCCGCATTGGCTTCGTCCGGAGCTGGGTCGCGTCGGGTGATGCGGGCAGCCGTTCGCTGCGGCGCCGGCTGCTGGCCGTGCTGCGCCAGGCGCACCGGGCGCTCGGCATGAAGCGCGACCGGCTGGGGCTCGGTTCGCTGGGCGCGGGCGGCGCGCTGCTTGCCGTGATGGCGACCATGGTGGCTCCACAGGCGGCGTTTGCTCAGGTTGCCATCGGCAATGGGGTTTTGAGTAACCCCGCCAACTGCACCAGTCCCACTGCTGCAACCGCTGGCAGCACTGCTATGGGGTGCGGCGCCCACGCCGCCGGTGCGAGTTCAACCGCCATCGGCACTGGCACCAATGCGAATGGCCAGAACTCGCTGGCGATCGGCGATGCGAACAGCGCAACCGGCGATGGTTCGATCATCGTGGGCTATGCCAACTCTGTGAACGGCCTCAATGCGATCGGTATGGGTGTCTTTGCAAACGCGACCGGCGTCAATGCCCTCGCGGTAGGCGGAAACGCGCACGCCACTGCGGACGGAGCGAGCGCCTTCGGCGTCAACACCACGGCAAGTGGCACATCCGCGACCGCCCTCGGCAACGGCGCCACCGCTTCGGGGGGAAACTCCACGGCGGTCGGTGTCAGCTCCTCGGCCAGCGCCAGCTACGGGTTCGCCGGAGGCTGGTCGTCCGTCGCCAGCGCCACGTATGCGACCGCGCTCGGGTATCAGGCCAATGCCGGCGGACTGCGCGGCGTCGCCATTGGAAGTGGGGCAACGCAAACCGGAACCGATTCCATTGCCCAAGGCACCACCGCTAACGCAGGCAACCAGAATGCCATCGCGATCGGCTTCCAGTCGATCGCGTCCCAGATCAACTCGATCAATATTGGCGCGCGCACCGTTGCGGGAACGGGTGCAACGGCCCAGGGCGCTATCGCCCTTGGCACGGATGTGCAGGCATCTCAGCAAAGAACGGTTGCCATAGGTGTCCTGACCAAAGCGACGGGAACGGGCGCCACGGCGATGGGCAATACAGCCAGTGCCTGGGGCAACCAGTCCATCGCATTCGGCGTGGGCGCGCAGGCAGGCGTCCAGGCCAACACCGCCGTGCCCAACAGCATTGCGATCGGTACGAATTCGCTCTCTTCAGGCGCTTTCGCCGTCGCGATCGGCACCGCCTCAAGTGCGAGCGCCAGCGCTGGCACAGCAGTTGGTAACACGGCCGTAGCCAGCGGCCAGAACTCCTCCTCATTAGGGTCTGGAGCGAACGCGACAGGAGACAATTCTCTCGCTGCCGGCGTCAGTGCCAACGCCAGCGGAGTCGCCAGTACCGCACTCGGCATCGGCGCCGCAGCATCGGCGGCCAACGCCATCGCCGTCGGCAACAATGCCGCGGCCAGTTCGGCTAACGCGGTCGCCCTGGGCACCAACGCGGTGGCGACCGGCGGTCAGGCGGTCTCCATCGGCGCGAACAACGTCGCCTATGGCAACGGCGCCGTGACGATCGGCGATCCGAGCTATGCCAGCGGCACCGGTGCCTTCACCGGCGGCGCAAACAACATCGCCAACAGCGACGGCACCGCGACCGCCACCGCTGCCAATCAGGCCGCCGGCGCGGTCGCGATCGGCAACAACAACAAGGCGATCGGCCAGGGCTCCGTGGCGCTGGGCAACGGCTCCACCGCGGGCGCGGCCGGTCTTGCCGGCAACATCGCGCTGGGTGACGGCGCAACGGCGGCGGCAAAATCCGGCGACGTCGCGCTTGGCTCCGGCAGCGTCACCGCTGTGGCAGTCGGCACGCCAAACACCGTGATCAACGGCACCACCTACAGCTTCGCCGGCACGACGCCGACCTCGACAGTCAGCGTCGGCACACTCGGCAACGAACGCACCATCACCAACGTCGCCGCGGGCCGGATCAGCAACTCTTCGACCGACGCCATCAACGGCTCGCAGCTCTGGGCCACCAACCAGGCGGTCGACGGGCTCGCCTCCACCGTCAACAACATCAGCACCGGCGGCGGCATCAAGTACTTCCATGCCAACTCGACGCTGGCCGATTCGTCTGCCGTCGGAACCAACTCGGTTGCGATCGGACCGGTGTCGACCGCGACCGGCAGCGGCTCGGTGTCGATCGGCAACGGCGCGAACGCCGCGAATGCCAATGACGTCGCGCTCGGCTCGGGCAGCCAGACCACCACGGCCGTCAACACGCCGAACACGGTGATCAACGGCACCACCTACAGCTTCGCCGGCACGACGGCAACCTCGACCGTCAGCGTCGGTGCGCCTGGCGCCGAGCGCACCATCACCAATGTCGCGGCGGGCCGGATCAGCAACTCTTCGACCGACGCGATCAACGGCTCGCAGCTTTGGGCCACCAACCAGGCCGTCGACGGCCTCGCCTCCACCGTCAACAACATCAGCACCGGCGGCGGCATAAAATACTTCCATGCCAATTCGACGCTGGCCGATTCGTCCGCCGTCGGGACCAACTCGGTTGCGATCGGACCGGTGTCGACCGCGACCGGCAGCGGCTCGGTGTCGATCGGCAACGGCACGACGGCCGCCAATGCCAACGATGTCGCGCTCGGCTCGGGCAGCCAGACCACGACGGCGGTCGGTACGCCCGGCGTCAACGTCGGCGGCATCAACTACGCCTTCGCCGGCACGAATCCACTCTCGACGGTCAGCGTCGGCACGGTCGGTAACGAGCGCACCATCACCAATGTCGCGGCGGGCCGGATCAGCAACTCTTCCACCGATGCGATCAACGGCTCGCAGCTCTGGGCTACCAACCAGACCGTCGACGGCCTCGCCACCACCGTCAACAACATCAATACCGGCGGCGGCATCAAGTATTTCCACGCCAATTCGACGCTGGCCGATTCCTCGGCCGCGGGGACCGACTCGGTTGCGATCGGGCCGGTGTCGACCGCGACCGGCAGTGGCTCGGTGTCGATCGGCAACGGCGCGACCGCCGCCAACGCCAACGATATCGCGCTCGGCGCGGGCAGCCAGACCACCACGGCGGTCGGCACATCAGGCATCACCATCGGCACCACCAACTACGCCTTCGCCGGCACCAATCCACTCTCGACGGTCAGCGTCGGCACGGTCGGCAACGAGCGCACCATCACCAATGTCGCGGCGGGACGGATCAGCAATGGTTCGACCGACGCGATCAACGGCTCGCAGCTATGGGCCGCTACTTCGGCGATCGACAGCCTCTCGACCATCGTCAGCAACGGCCTGACGCATTATTATGGCGTCAACGACGGTGGCACCCAGCAGGCGAACTACAACAACAATGGCGCGACTGGCACCAACTCGATGGCCGCCGGCGTTGCCGCGTCGGCGACCGCGGCAAATGCCACGGCGCTCGGCTTCAACACCCAGGCCACGGTCGCCGACGGCGTCGCGATCGGTTCGGGTTCAGTATCCAACCGTGCGGTCGCACCGACTTCCGGCACCATCGGCGGCACCATCATCCCCTACAACACCACCGATCTCGCGCTGCTCGGCGCGGTGTCGGTCGGCAATGCGACGAGTTATCGGCAGATTACCAACGTGGCCGACGGCACCCAGTCGAGCGACGCCGTCACCGTGCGGCAGTTGACCGGCGCGCTGCAATCATTCGCGACCACGACTTCGATGTACTTCCACGCCAACTCGACCCTCGCCGACTCGCTGGCGGTCGGCAACAATTCGGTCGCGGTGGGACCGCAGACCGTGGTCAACGGCGACAACGGCATCGGCATGGGATTCGGCGCAACCGTGCAGCAGACCGCGCCCGGCGGCATCGCGATCGGCCAGAATTCGGTGTCCAACTTTGCCGATTCGATCGCGTTCGGAACCAGCGCGGTGGCCAGCGGCATCCAGTCGGTGTCGCTCGGCGCGGGGGCGCAGACCTCGAACCCGACCAGCGTCGCGCTCGGTGCCAATGCCAAGGCGACCTCGCAGGCCGGCGACGTCGCGCTCGGCGCCAATTCGACCACCTCGACGGTGGTCAAGACAGCAAGCACCTCGATCGGCGGCACCACCTACAACTTCGCCGGCACCGCGCCGACCTCGACCGTCAGCGTCGGCAGCGCCGGTGCGGAGCGGACCATCACCAACGTGGCGGCGGGCCAGATCACCTCGACCTCGACGGATGCGATCAACGGCTCGCAGCTCTGGGCCACCAACACCTCGCTCGCCGCTCTCTATACCACGGTCAGCAACATCTCGACCGGAGGTGGCGGCGTGAAATATTTCCACGCCAATTCGACGGCGGCGGATTCGATTGCAACTGGTGCGGAGAGCGTCGCGATCGGACCGCAGTCGGTCGCGAGCGGCGCCAACGCGATCTCGATGGGCAACGGGTCCGCCGCGTCGGCCGACAATTCGGTCGCGATCGGCGCCGGCGCCAAGGCAACGGCGGCCAACTCGCTGGCGCTCGGTGCGAACGCCACCACGACGGCCAATCTGAGCGATGCGGCCTATACGCCGGTCGTCGGCAAGGCCGTCGCGGGGGTTGCGACCGGCGAAGTGTCGGTGGGCTCGTCCGGCGCCGAACGCCGCGTCACCAACGTTGCGGCGGGCTCGGCCGCAACCGATGCGGTCAACGTCAGCCAGCTCCAGGCGGTTGCGTCGAGCTCGATCCGTTACGACAGCGACGGCTCGGGCGGCACCACCAACAAGCTGACGCTGAACAGCGGCAACGGCGCGCCGGTGACCATCAGCAACGTGGCGGCGGGCGTCGCCGGCACCGATGCGGTCAACGTCAACCAGCTCAACAGTGCGTTCCAGCAGCTCAACGGCCAGATCGGCGAGGTGCGGCAGGACGCCTGGCGTGCGGCCGCGATCGGCATGGCCGCGGCGTCGCTGCGCTATGACGACCGGCCCGGCAAGGTCAGCGCCTCGGCGGGCGGCGGCGTCTGGCGCAGCCAGGGCGCGCTCGCCTTCGGCATCGGCTATACCAGCGAGAACGGGAAGCTCCGCACCAACGCGGCGGCGACCACCGCCGGTGGCGACTGGGGCGTCAGCGCCGGCGTGAGCTTGACGCTCAATTGACTCTGACGGCGACGAGGCGGCTGGCGTGTCTGGCTTCGGCAATCTGGCTCTGCACGGCGGCGAGTGCGGCCGCGCAGGGCGCGCCGCCGTCCGCCTACACCGTGAAGCCGTCCGACGTCGTGGTGCCGGAAGGCGAGACGCTCGGCGAGTTCAGGCGGATGATCCAGCCGTTCAAGAACTGGACCTTGATTTGCGACGAGAGTCTCAAATCGAAGCGCCGCGTCTGCAACGTCACGCAGTCGATCGTCAACGCGCAGGGCGCGGTCGCCTTCAACTGGTCGCTGATCGCGACCGCGGACGGCAAGCCGCTGATGGCGATGCGCATTCCCGCAGCCGCCGGTGTCGGCGCGCGGATCGAGCTCGCCATGGGTGACAGCCCGGACCGCATCGTCGCGCAGACCGATCGCTGCGATGCCAATTTCTGTTTCGCCACGATTGCGATCGGCAACGTGCTTAGGCGGCACATTCGCGCGGCGACGCCGTGCCTGGTGTCCTATCAGCTTCCGCAAGGCGGGCCGATCGTGCTGGAGGCGCCGCTGGACGGACTGTCCGGCGTGCTGGCGAAACTGAAGTGACGCGAGATGCATGCGGACCCAGGATTCGGTGCGCCGCGAGGTATAGGACAACAGGACGATGGGATCAGGTTGAATGGCGATCGCAAAGGCGGTGTGCTCCCTCTCCCGCTTGCGGGCAGGGCAATCGCATATGCGCTCGATGCCTCCACAAACTCGTCATGCCCGGCCTTGTGCCGGCCATCCACGTCTTTGTTTCCGCGGAAGAAAGACGTGGATGGCCGGGACAAGCCCGGCCATGACGGCGTGGAAAGGCTATTGATGCCAAATGCGATTGCCCTGCCCGCAAGCGGGAGAGGTGCGGTAGTCTGCCGCCCGACCGATTCAACCTGACTTCATCATACCCGAGAAGATGAGTACCCCGATGCGACTGAAGACCCCCATCCTGATTTTCACGGCGGTCGTCGTGGCGGCGCTCAGTGCGGCCGGCGTCGTGGGCTATGCCCAGCAGATGCAGCCTGCCCAGGCGCAGCCGATGCCACTGCAGCCGCAGGGCACACCCGCACCGGCCAAGAAGCCCGCCGCCGCCGCGAAGCCGCAGCCGCACAAACAGCGTGCGCAGGAGGCGCAGACGCCGGCGGCCGCCGCGGCATCGGTTCCGCCGCCACAGGCCGGGCAGCAACCGACGGTGTTCGACGATCATGCGCGGCAGGGCAACATCGCGACCTGCGCCAACCTGTTCGGGACGCTCGGCCGCGGTCTCGCGACGAACTCGACCTACACCGCGCAGTCCCTGTGGGACGCCAAGGCCGGCAATTCGCATTCGGTGCAGTCGCTGGTCGCGCTCGCACCAAGCCAGGCCAACCAGAGCAACGCGGCGCAGCGCGCTGCCGGTATCGTGTTTGCTGCGCCGGTCGGGTCGTCCTGCGAAGGCAATCTGGTGCGGGTGACGCCAAGCGCGGAAAACTGCCCGACGGTTGCCGCTGAGCTCGCCAAGCTCAACGGGCAGAACGGCACGCTCGGCGATCTCGCGACGATCGCGCTGCCGAACGGCGCGCAGGTGGTGCTGATTCCGTTCGGCAACGCCTGCGTCGCGGTGACCGCGCTGCGGGTGGCCGGGTAACACCGTCCTAGGCGCTTGGGCCTTTCACGTCGGATGTCGGCACCAGGCCGAACCGGCCGTGCAGGCCGCGCCAGAGATTGCCGCACAGAACGCTCAGAAGCTTGCGCATCGAACTTCCCCTCGACATCAGCCGCTGCGTGATCCTGCTGACGGCGTCGACGAAATGACAGAGCCAATTCTGAGCAGGCCTGCGCAGTTTTTAAGCAGAGCGTTGTCGCGGCCGAGCGGCGCGCGCCGAAAAATATCATGAGATTCAATTGCCGGCGCCGTGGCACGCCTCGTGCATCGAAGGCGTTGAGTTGGCCGCTAGGGTTCCGATCTTCCAAGGGAAGGTGCTGGTCCGAGAGCAGCCGCTTGCGGGGGAGACATCCCCGCAGGTGCACGGCGGGATAAAAGCCCGGGAGACCTCGTTAGCCAAGGGATTGGCGGAGCGATGGTCTTTTCGCCAGTCCCTTTTTGTGAAGTTTCGCAAGAGGGATCGGCAATGAACAAATTCGTTTTCCACCTTCGCTCTGTTGTCATCGGCTGCGCGATCGTGCTCGCGGCCGCATCAGTCGCCGACGCCGCGCCGAAGAAAAGCTTCAAGGTCGCCTGGTCGATCTATGTCGGGTGGATGCCGTGGGGCTATGCGGCCGACACCGGCATCGTGAAGAAATGGGCCGACAAATACGGCATCTCGATCGAGGTCAAGCAGTTCAACGACTACGTCGAATCGATCAACCAGTACACCGCCGGCGGCTATGACGCCGTCACCATCACCAACATGGACGCGCTATCGATTCCCGCCGCGGGCGGCGTCGACACCACCGCCGTCGTGATGGGCGATTTCTCCAACGGCAACGATGCCGTGATCCTGAAGAACAAGTCCGATCTTGCCGCAATCAAGGGGCAGACGGTCAATCTGGTCGAATTCTCGGTGTCGCATTATCTGCTGGCGCGCGCGCTCGAGACCAGCAAGCTGAGCGAGAAGGACGTCAAGGTCATCAACACGTCCGATGCCGATATCGCGGCGGCCTACAAGACAGCAGACGTCAGCGCGGTCGTGACCTGGAATCCGATCGTCACGGAAATCCTCGGCTCGCCCGATGCCAGGAAGGTGTTCGACTCCTCGCAGATTCCCGGCGAGATCATGGATCTGATGGTGGTGAACACGGCGGTCGCCAAGGACAATCCGGATTTCGCCAAGGCACTGGTCGGCATCTGGTACGAGACGCTGTCCAAAATGAACGCGAACGATTCTGCGGCGAAAGCCGCCAAGGAGGCGATGGCCAAGGCCTCCGGCACCGACCTCGCCGGTTTCGACAGCCAGCTCTCGACCACAAAACTGTTCGACAAGGCAACCGATGCCGAAGCTTTTACGCGCAGCAAGGCCGTCGGGGCGACGATGGATCGCGTGCGCAAGTTCCTGTTCGAGAAGGACCTGCTCGGCAAAGGCGCGAAATCAGCCGACGCGGTCGGGATCGAGCTCGCCGACAAGTCGGTGCTGGGCGACAAGTCGAACGTCAAGCTGCGCTTCGACCCGACCTACATGGACGAAGCCGCCAAGGGCAAGCTGTGATCCTTGCTTGACGCGTTTTCTTCACGCGAACCGGTATCCATACCGGATCAAGTCCGGGACAGGCTTCGCTCGAAAACGCTTGCTTAGTGCCGTCTCAAGCAGGAGCCGACGATGCGACTTGTGAACATACGGCCGGGACGGCAGACGCGATTCTATCTGCTCGCGCTGCCGTTCGTATTGGTCGCGATCGCTTATTTCGCCGGCTCCAGCGCGCGGCTCGCGCAAAACCCGAACGACAAGCTGCTGCCGGCGCTGCCGAACATGGTGCAGGCAGTCAAGCAGATGGCGTTCGAGGTTGATCCACGCACCGGAAGCCATCTGATGCTGTCAGACACCGTCGCCAGCCTGGGGCGGCTGGGGTCGGCGCTGGCGATCTCGACGGTGGCGGCGCTCGTGCTCGGCATCGTGATCGGGCTGTTGCCGGGCGCCAATGCCCTGCTCGGGCCGTTCGTGTCGGTCACCTCGATGGTGCCGCCGCTGGCGCTGTTACCTATCCTGTTCATCGTGATGGGGTTAGGGGAGAACGCGAAGGTCGCGCTGATCGTGATCGGGACGCTGCCCTGCATGATCCGCGACCTCGCCATGAAGGTGCAGGAGTTGCCGCGCGAGCAGATCATCAAGGCGCAGACGCTCGGCGCCTCGACCTGGCAGATCGCGCTGCGCGTCGCGATGCCGCAAACCTTGCCGCGGCTGATCGACGTGCTGCGCCTGCAGCTCGGGCCGGCGTGGTTGTTCCTGATCGCGGCCGAGGCGATCGCATCCGATTCCGGGCTCGGCTACCGGATATTCCTGGTCCGCCGCTATCTCGCGATGGACGTCATCATTCCTTACGTCGCCTGGATCACGTTGCTGGCGTTCCTGATCGATGTCGGCCTGCGCGTCACGCAGCGCAGGCTGTTTCCGTGGTTTGCCTCGGTGAGGGCGGAATGAGCGCGATCCGCTTCGACGACGTGTGGAAGGAATATGACGATCACATCGTGCTCGAGCGCATCACGATGGAGGTCGAGCCGCGCGCCTTCATTGCGCTGGTCGGACCGTCCGGTTGCGGCAAGACCACGCTGCTGCGGATGCTGCTCGGCGAGGAGCAGCCGACGCGTGGCCAGATACTGGTCGACGGCAAGCCGTTGCCTGGCGAGCCGGACGCCGACCGCGGCGTGGTGTTTCAGCGCTACTCGGTGTTTCCGCATCTCACCGTGCTGCAGAATGTCATGCTCGGCCGTGAATTGCGGGATGCCACATTCACCGGCCGGCTGTTCGGCGCCGCGCGGCGCGCCGCTGCCGACGATGCCATGGAGCTGCTCGCCGAGGTCGGGCTCGCCGGCCAGGAGAGCAAATATCCGTCCGCGCTGTCGGGCGGCATGCAGCAGCGTCTTGCGCTCGCCCAGGCGATCATGCGCGGCCCAAAGATCCTGCTGCTCGACGAACCGTTCGGTGCGCTCGATCCGGGAATCCGCGCCGACATCCATCTGTTGATGAAGCGGCTCTGGAACGAGACCCATCTGACGGTCGTGATGGTGACGCACGACCTCAGCGAAGCCTTCGGGCTCGCGACACGCGTGATCGCGCTGGAACGGCAGCGCAACCGGCCCGAGGAGCGCGACCGCTACGGCGCCACGGTGTCGCGTGATCTCGAGATCTTCCCGCGCCGCAGCGCCGAGCTGCGGTCATCAGTTCAACCAGCTCCGGCCGGGACGACCCGGTCAGGCAAGGAGCATCAGCCGGGACGGCCCGGCGCTCTCGTCTTGAAGGAGCAACCATGATCCTCACTGAGGAAGAGAAGGCCGAAGTCGCCGTCCATGCGCGACGCTATGCCGAGCTGAAGGCGACGGGGCAGGAGCACGCGCCGCGTGCGCTGCCGGCGCCGACTTTGCGCGACGCCGCACCGATCGATGCCGATGCGATCATCCATCGCGAGATAATTCCGGCTGGCTGGTACTGGACGACGCGGCTGAACCGTGGCGACGCGCTGCGCATCGTCAACACGGCGGGGACGTCCGCCGTCAGCCTGCTGGCCTGGAACGCGGCCGATCCCACCGAACGGCTCAACCACGCCGACACCATCAAGGTGCAGTGGGCGGCGAGGCTGCAGAAGGGGCGCGTGCTGCTGTCGGACATGGGGCGCGCGCTGCTCGGCATCATCGAGGACACCGGCGCCGCGCATGATGCCGTGGTCGGCGGCTCGACCGCTGCGACCAACCAGGCGAAATACGGCGAAGGCAATTTCCGCAACACGCGCGACAATTTCATTCTGGCCGCGGCGAAGCTCGGACTCGATCGCCGCGACGTCCATCCCTGCGTCAGCTTCTTTGCACCGGTCGCGATCGACGCGGACGGCAAGTTCGTCTGGTCGGAACAACGCAGGCAGAAGGGCGACTTCGTCGATCTGCGCGCGGAGATGGACCTCCTGGTCGCGCTGTCGAACTGTCCGCATCCGCTTGATCCCGCCAAAACCTATCCGCAGACGGGCGTGGAGATCGTGCGCTACCGCTCAGCCAAGCCCGCGGCAGACGATTTGTGCCGTACCGCGACGGCCGAGGCGATCCGTGCCTATGAGAACAACACGCTCTATTTCGGCGAAGCGCTGGAAGGAGCCGCGCGATGACCAAGCAATCCGTTCAGACCCGCGGCCGCATCGTTCTCGATGTCGAAATTCCCGCGCGCAAACCGTGGTCGGCGATCATCCGCAAGGGGCAGACGCTGCGGATCACAGATACCCATGGCCAACAGGCGGTCGATACGCTGTTCTATCGTGCCGACGACTTCGGGGAGCGCTACAGCGGCCAGGATACGCTGCGCGCGCAGGGCTCGGCCTATGTCGGGCTCGGCACACAGATCATGTCCAACGAAGGCAGCGTGATGCTGCGCGTGGTGGCCGACAGTTGCGGCCTGCACGACACCTCGGCGGGTGCTTGCTCCTGCGAGAGCAACACAGTTCGGTTCGGACATCAGACCCGATATCAGCATGCTTGCCGCGAGAACTTCGTGCTGGAAGCTGCGAAACACGGCTTATCAAAGCGCGACATCGTGCCGAACCTGAATTTCTTCATGAACGTGCCGATCGATCCCGCGGGCAATTTCACCGTGGTGGACGGCGTCTCCAAGCCGGGTGACACCATCGAGCTGATCGCCGAGATGGATGTGCTCTGCCTGATCTCGAACTGTCCGCAGATCAACAATCCCTGCAACGGCTTCTTCCCGACGCCGGTGCAAGTCACGATCTTCGATGCGACGATCTTCGAGCCGGAGGCGTGAGGCATGTTCAGCAAGGTCCTGATTGCCAACCGCGGCGAGATCGCCGGGCGGATCGGCAGAACATTGCACCGTATGGGCGTCCGCTCGGTCGCGGTCTATTCCGACGCCGACCGCTTCACGCGGCCGGTGCTCGAGGCCGACGAGGCGCTGCGCATCGGCCCTGCGCCGGCCGCCGAGAGCTATCTCAACGTCGATGCGATCATGGCGGCGTGTCTCGCGACAGGCGCGCAGGCGGTACATCCCGGCTACGGCTTCCTGTCGGAGAACCGCCGCTTTGCCGAGCGGCTCGCCGAGCACGGCATCAAATTCATCGGGCCGCGGCCGGAGCATCTCGATGCCTTCGGCCTCAAGCACAAGGCACGTCAGATCGCCGAGACCAGCGGCGTGCCGCTGTTGTCGGGCTCCGGCCTGCTGGAGACCATCGACGAGGCGGTGCAGCAGGCGGACGTGATCGGCTTTCCGGTAATGCTGAAGAGCACGGCCGGCGGCGGCGGCATCGGCATGCAGCTCTGTCACGACGTGGCGACACTGCGCGAGCGTTTTGAATCCGTGCAGCGCACGGCACGGGCGAGTTTCGGCGACGCCCGGGTCTATCTCGAGCGGTTCGTCGCCCGTGCCCGCCACATTGAGGTGCAGATCTTCGGCAACGGGATGGGCGACGTGGTCGCGCTCGGTGAGCGGGATTGCTCGCTGCAGCGGCGCAACCAGAAAGTCTTCGAGGAGACCCCCGCGCCGGGGCTCTCCGCCGGGATCCGCCAGCGGCTGCACGCGGCCGCGGTATCGCTTGGCAGGGCGGTCGCTTACGAATCCGCAGGCACGGTGGAGTTCATCTACGACGTCGAACGCGAGGATTTCTACTTTCTCGAGGTCAACACCCGGCTCCAGGTCGAGCATCCCGTCACCGAGCAGGTCACCGGCGTCGATCTCGTCGAATGGATGATCCGCCAGGCCGCTGGTGAGGACGTGCTGGGCAAGGCTGGCGCGCTCACGCCAAAGGGCGCGGCGATCGAGGTCCGGCTCTATGCCGAAAACCCCGGCGCCGGCTTTCGTCCGAGCGCAGGGCGGCTGACGCAGGTCACGTTCTCACCGGATGCGCGGATCGATGGATGGATCGAGACCGGCACCGAGGTGTCGCCGTTCTACGATCCGATGCTGGCCAAGATCATCGTGTCGGCCGACACGCGGGAGGCCGCGATCGCGCGGCTGAGGCAGGCACTGGATGATACGATCGTCGCCGGCATCGAGACCAATCTCGACTATCTGCGCGCGATCGCGGCGTCGGACGTGTTCCGCAGCGGTCAGGTCGCGACCAGCGTGCTCGGCGAGTTCGCCTATCGCCCCCGCACCATCGATGTCGTCGCGCCGGGCGCGCAGAGCGGCGTGCAGGAATTGCCGGGCCGCCTGCACCTCTGGCATGTCGGCGTGCCGCCGAGCGGCCCGATGGACGAGCGGTCGTTTCGCCTCGCCAACCGCGTGGTCGGAAATCCGGAGACGACGACCGCGCTGGAGCTGACGGTCAACGGGCCGACGTTGCGCTTCAACACCGATGCGATCGTGGCGCTCTCAGGCGCGCAGATGAAGGCGTCGCTCGACGGCGCGGATGTTGCGTATGACGAGCCGGTCGCGGTGCACGCGGGCCAGACGCTCACCATCGGCAGCATCAAGGGGCCGGGCCAGCGCGCGTATCTCGCCGTGCGCGGCGGGATCGACGTGCCGGAGATTCTCGGGTCGCGCGCCGTGTTTGCGCTCGGCGCCTTCGGCGGCCATGCGACGGGTTCGCTGAAGGCGGGCGACGTGCTGCATATCGGTGCCGAGCGATCAGGTCTTGCAGCGCCGCGGCGCGCCGAGGAAAGCGAGTGGCGACCGCTGACCTCGGCGTGGCAGATCGGCGTGATCTACGGCCCGCACGGCGCGCCCGACTTCTTCCTCGACGAGGACATCGAGACGCTGTTCGCGGCGAGCTACGAAGTACACTTCAACAGCGCCCGCACCGGCGTGCGGCTGGTCGGTCCGAAGCCGCGCTGGGCCCGCACCGACGGCGGCGAGGCCGGGCTGCATCCGTCGAACATTCATGACAACGCCTACGCGGTCGGCTCGATCGACTTCACCGGCGACATGCCGATCATTCTCGGCCCCGACGGACCGAGCCTCGGCGGCTTCGTTTGCCCGGCGGTCGTCGCGGGCGACGAACTCTGGAAGATCGGTCAGCTCCGGCCCGGCGACACGGTTCGCTTCGTGGCTGTCAGGCGCGACGATCCGGTCGCAGGGCCCACGGTTCTGCGCGCGCCCGATCTCGGCGCGGCCATCGTCGGTAGCAATGATGATGGCCCGATCCCGGTGGTATACCGCCGCGCCGGCGACGACAACCTGCTGGTCGAATATGGCCCGATGGAACTCGACATCGCGCTGCGGTTGCGCGTGCATGTGCTGGCGCAGGCACTCGAGGAAGCGAAGCTCGGCGGCCTGATCGATCTCACGCCCGGCATCCGCTCGCTGCAGATCCATTATGACGGCACGGCGCTGTCGCGTCAGAAGCTGCTCGACGTGCTCAGGCGGATCGAGCGCGACTTGCCGCCGGTCGATGCGATGCGGGTGCCGAGCCGCACCGTGCATCTGCCGCTGTCGTGGCGGGATCCGGAGGCCGAGCTTGCGATGCGCAAGTATCAGGAGCTGGTGCGCGCGGATGCGCCGTGGTGTCCGTCGAATGTCGAGTTCATCCGGCGCATCAACGGGCTCGCCGGCGAGGATGATGTCCGCCGCATCGTGTTCGACGCAGATTATTTCGTGCTCGGCCTCGGCGACGTCTATCTCGGCGCGCCGGTGGCGACGCCGCTCGACCCGCGGCACCGCCTGGTGACCACGAAGTACAACCCGGCGCGGACCTGGACGCCCGAGAACGCGGTCGGGATCGGCGGCGCCTATATGTGCATCTACGGCATGGAAGGGCCGGGCGGCTACCAGCTGTTCGGCCGCACCATCCAGGTCTGGAACAGCTGGCGCACGACACGGGTGTTCGAGCCTGGTCATCCCTGGTTGCTGCGGTTCTTCGACAAGATCCGCTTCTTCCCGGTCGATGCCGACGAGCTCCTGGACGCACGCGCCGCATTCCCGCACGGGCAGTACGACATCAAAATCGAGCAGGGCGAATTCTCCTACGCCGACTATGCCAAGACATTGGCCGAGGCGCGGCCGTCGATCGCGGCGTTCAAGGCGACGCAGCAGGCCGCCTTCGATGCCGAGCGCCAGCGCTGGCGCGAGATGAAGCTCGACGAGGCGCCGGCTGAATCAGTCGAGATGGGCGCCGCGACGACTGGTATTCCTGACGGTCAGATCGGAGCGTTCTCCGAAGTCCCCGGCAACATCTGGAAGATCCTGGTCGATGAGGGCAGCGAGGTCGCAGCCGGCGACACGCTCGCCATCATCGAATCCATGAAGATGGAGATATCTGTGCAAGCGCCCGCTGCGGGCCGCATCGCGTCCGTGCCGGTCAAGCCCGGCCAGACGCTGCGCGCGGGCGACGTCGTGGCGTTGATCTGGCCGGGATAGGTTGGGTACGCTTGGAGGCGTAACGTCCGCTTAGCTCACGACGGTGGCGCGAACGCGGCCGTTGCGCGAGTTCCGAGGCGGACCAACAGCGGGCCTGCGTGTGCCAACCGAACTTTCCAGTTCGTACCGGCCGAGGGGATTTCTCGATCGGCTGCGTTCGCCGGGGGCTGTCGTTCACGCTTGGCGCTGAGGGCGTTCAGGAGCGTCGCGGCGGCGATCATCATCAAGATGCCCGCAAGACTGAGCGCGATTTGAACCGAAAGCCGGTTCGACATGTCGAACAGATCGAACCGGCTGACGAGCGCCAGGAGCACGCCGAGACAAAAGATCGGTAGCGAATTCTCGCCACAACGCCTCGCGCTGAGCAGTATCGGTGTCGATAGTCCCCGCCAGTCTTGGGGAACGAGCTGCGACGCCACGATCGCGAGAGCCAGGAAATGCAGCAGCCGCAACGGGCTCAGATTGGATTTGTCCAACGGAAGTAGCAGATCCGTCAAAGTCTGCGGGACCAGCGGCTTGATGTCCTGGCCGAGTGCAAGGACCAGGCTAAACGCCAGATAGAGAACGGAAAGCACAAGGGCAGAGCGCGAAGTCACCCATTTTGGGATCTTTTGCCCCTCGATGACGCACCATGCGCCCAGCACGATAAGAAGCTGCCAGGCCAGTGGATTGAAGAACCAGGCGCCGTCGGGCCAGGCAGGAACTCTCCATCGGAAGATGTGCACGAGTGTGTAGAGCAACAACGAAAGGCCAAGTGTCGCGTTTGGCGCTCGCAGCAGCAGCCACAACAGTGGTGCGAACAAGACGTGACAGATCACAAAAACCGGCAAGACATCGGTATTGACCGGTCGGTATTGCAGGACCGCGGCGTGCGCAAGCGTCGCGCCCGGAAGTTCGAATAGAATACGCGTATTGCTCTCATCGGCAAGACGATCGCTGCCTGCGAGGTAGACGAGGATGGCGCAAGCGAGCGTAAGCAGAAGGAAGGCGGCATAGATGTCCCACCCGCGCCGCAGCGAACGGCCGATCATGCCTGTCCAGCCCTCGCGCTGACATGCTCTGCCGTAAGCCAGCGCGCAGGTGACGCCCGAGATGAACATGAATATTTCGGCGGCATCGCAGAAGCCGTAGTTTCGCAGCGTCAGCCAGCTTCCGACATTATTTGGGATATGATCGAGAAAGATCCACCATAACGCGATCCCGCGACAGGCATCGATGCGCGGGTCGCGGCCAGTCGATCTGAACTCCGGCGGAATTTCGCCAATCATTCGCTTCGAGATGTGCGTTCGATCATGCATCTGTTGATCTGTCTGGCGTGCGCGCGACCTCTTCGGGCAATGGTCCGTCAGCGCTCGGATGCTCCGAAGCGCACGTGCCGGACTAGCCTCCGCGCAATCTACAGGATTGTGTATTCCGGCTATCCGGCGGTTGGCGACGTTTTCGTCGGCCAGCCGCAATCACGGGGGCCGGGGGGATCGCTGTCTTCCGGAGGCGCCAGCAAGATTTCGCCGATGACAGGTATCAATAGCTGCTTCCGCATTTCGGCGAGGCGGGCACGACAGTATTCATGATAAAGCATGTCGAATATGGTGGACATGATCGAACGCCTTCTTGATCACTAGGCTGACTTCCCACGTGACAGATTTCGACCATTTCAACCAACGGCCAATAAAGAGCGCCGCCGGCAGTCCAACGAATTCCGGTAGCCATTTGGCTAGGGCAACCAACATCGATTTCAATCATTTTACAGAATGGCCTGCGCGCGGCGCCTTAGCCAGGACCAACCGCGAACAGCGCGTGATGCTGATTTGCACCTGCATCCTGCCAGGAATGTTCGAACTGAATCTGAATGTTCGAACTGAATCTGATGGCAGCAATTACAAATAGTGCCATTACGACCGGCCTCCTCTTAAGGGAGAAATATGGTCGCGACTTTCGCTGTCATCATATTCGTAATATGCTGACCACCACGTGAACCAGTTCACATTGCATCAATCACAGGCAAGTGAGACTAGCAGACCGGTGGCATGGCTTCTTGGACTCATGCGCACGGATCGGGCGAAGGTCGGTGCGTGATCTGCAAAATGCAGAGACTGACGGTGGTGTGCCGCAGCATTTCGTTCTGATGTTTGTGAAGGCTGGAGGTCCCCATGGCTACGGACGCAGCCAATTTCGCATCGTATCGATTTTCGACGCGCGATCATCCGGAGCGTATCCGGGTTCCTCTATGGCGCGAGCACTTCGGACGGTGCATCGTGCACGCCGATATCGAGCCTCTATCGGACGTTCCGTTCCAGGCCGATGCGTGCCTGCACGTGGTTCAGGGTTTGCGTACGCTCACGCTGAAAGGCACGTCCATGCGTTTCAGGCGTTTGCAGGCGAACCTCGCCGACGGGGATGACTCCATCGGCATAATCTTCTGCTCGTCCGGCAAAAGCCGGCTGTCGCAGCGCGGGGAGGACGTTGAGCTTCGCGCCGGCGATGCAATCGCCATTCTGCATTCCGAGCCCGTCAGCGTTACCTATGCCGAAGGATTACAATTCGGTCTGGCCGTTCCGCGCGAGGCGCTCGCGCAGCGCGTGACGAATGTGGAAGGCCTGGTCATGCGGCGGATCTGGCACCAGACGGAAGCATTCCGGCTGTTCACGGCATATCTGAAGTCGGTATTCAAGACGAGAGCGCTAACTGCCCCCAAGCTTCGTGATGCGGTCGTGGCCCACATCCATGATCTCGTCGCGTTTGCAATCGACGAGTGCCCAGCGTTGGGCGAGAGCAGCGCGAGTGCCGTCGTGGCTGCGCGGCATGATGCAGCGCTCGACTACATGGCCACGCACTTTGAGGAGCCCGGGCTCAGCGTTCAAACGGTCGCGCATTGCCAGCGCATTTCGCCTCGCTATCTGCAGCGCCTGATGGCATCATCGGGGTCGTCGTTCACCGAGCGAGTGAATGGGCTGCGTCTTGAACGGGCGTTCCAGCTGCTGACCCGGGCTCACGCCAGCCATCAGCGAATCTCCGATATCGCGCTAGAGGTTGGCTTCTCGGATGTTTCCCACTTCAACCGCTTGTTCCGGGCCCGCTTCGGGGATTCGCCGCGCGGCGTTCGGTTCGGGCGAAAGGGATCGAGCAGAGCCGCGCGGCTCTGATCGGGAAAGCGCCCTCTGCGTAGCCCTAGCAGCCGACGTCCGCGGATTGTTGAGGCCACGCCTGGTCCGCCCGTCCCGCCTCACACCTCGAGCCATTCCTCGCGGACGGCGGCGTTGGACTTTAGCTGGTCGGGGGTGCCTTCGAACACGACGCGGCCGTGGCCCATGATGTAGACCCGGTTCGAGATCTTCATCGCGATCGACAGCTTCTGCTCGACCAGCAGGATGGCGACGCCGGCTTTCGCGATCCGGGCGATCAATTCGCCGACCTGCTGCACGATCAGCGGCGCCAGACCTTCGGTCGGCTCGTCGATCATCATCAGTTCGGGGTCGCCGAGCAGCGTGCGGCAGGTGGTCAGCATCTGCTTCTCGCCGCCCGACAGCACGCCCGCCGGCGTGTCGGCGCGCGCGGCGAGGTTGGGGAACATGTCGAGCATTTCCTGCAGCCGCCACTTGCCGGGGCGGCGCGGGTCCTTGATGCCGAGGATCAGGTTCTGGCGAACCGTCAGTCCCGGGAAGATGTCGCGATGCTCCGGCACATAGCCGAGGCCGAGGCGGGCGATCTTGTGGCTCGGCAGGCCGGCGATGTCCTGGCCCTTGAAGCGGATCGTGCCCTGCGGCGGCACCTCGCCCATGATCGCCTTGACGGTGGTGGAGCGGCCGACGCCGTTGCGGCCGAGCAGGCTCACGACCTCGCCGGCCGCGATGTCGAGGTCGACGCCCTGCAGGATGTGGCTCTTGCCGTAATAGGCGTGGAGATTCCTGACTTCGAGCATCAGTCGACCTCCTCGCCGAGATAGGCTTCCTTGACCTTCGGGTTGCCGCGGATTTCCTCCGGGGTGCCTGAGGCGATGATGTGGCCGTAGACCAGCACCGAGATGCGGTCGGCAAGCCCGAACACCACGCTCATGTCGTGCTCGACGATGACGAGCGTGCGCCCTTCGGTGAGGCGGCGGATCAGCGCGACGGCGCGCTCGGTCTCGGCGTGACTCATGCCCGCGGTCGGCTCGTCCAGCATGATGACGCTGGCGCCGCCGGCGATCGTGATGCCGATCTCGAGCTCACGCTGTTCGGCGTAGGTCAGCAGGCCCGCCGGTACGTCGCGGCGATGGCTGAGATGGATGTCGTCGAGGATTTGCGCGGTGCGCTGCTTCACCTCGGGGAGATTGTCGACGTTCTTCCAGAACGCGTAACGGTGGCCGGTCGCCCACAGCACGGCGCAGCGGACGTTCTCCCACACCGTCATGCGGGCGAACACGTTGGTGACCTGGAACGAGCGCGACAGCCCGCGCCGGTTGATCTCGAATGGCCGCAGGCCCGAGGTCACCTCACCGTTGAGGCGGATCTCGCCCGAGGTCGGCTTGATGTGGCCGCTGATCAGGTTGAACGTCGTCGACTTGCCGGCGCCGTTCGGGCCGATGATGGCGTGACGCTCGCCTTTGGCGACGCTCAGATTGAGGTCGCGGATGATGCCGACATTGCCGAAGCGCTTCTCGACGGCGTTGACTTGGATGGCCGCGGTCATGCGAGATACCCCCGATCACGGGCCACCGTCGCAGCGCGATCCCAGGCTTCCGCAACGCGCCGCCAGGTGATGCGTGCGACCAGGAAGCCGCCGATCACCAGAACCGCGGCTGCCGCCCAGGTTGTCGGCGCCGTCGCGACGAAGGGAATGCCGAGCAGATTGATGACGTCGCCGCCGGAGAAGCGCGCGACCGTCTCGATGGTCAGGATGATGCCGAGCGCAAGCGCGAGCGTCGGGATCGTCGCGACCAGATAGGACGGGATCACGGTGCCAACGGTGCCGGCGCGGATCAGCGGACGGTGCTTCATCAAAATGCCGGCGATGCCGCCCGGCGCGAACATCACGATGGCGATGAAGATAATGCCGAAATAGAGCTGCCAGACCGAGGTGACGCTGGTCAGCCCGAGCTGCAGATAGGTCACCAGGATAGCGCCGAGGATCGGACCGAAGAAATAGGCGGTGCCGCCGATGAACGCGGAAAACAGCACCAGGCCCGACTGCGTCGCGCCGAGATAGGCGGAATTGGCGATCTCGAAATTGATTGCGGCGAGGCCGCCGGCGATGCCGGCGAAGAAGCCGGCGAACATGTAGGCGAGATAGCGCACCACATGCGGATCGTAGCCGATGAACTCGACGCGTTCCGGATTGTCGCGCACCGCGTTGCAGATGCGCCCGAGCGGCGTGCGGGTCAGCGCGTACATCGCGATCGCGGAAACCATTACCCAGAACGCGATCAGATAGTAGACCTGGATCTGCGGCCCGAAGGTCCAGCCGAACATCGGCGCCAGCGCCGTGCGGTCGGTGGTGATGCCGGATTCGCCGCCGAACACGCTGCGCAGGATCAGCGACGACGAGGCGACCAGTTCGCCGATGCCGAGCGAGATCATCGCAAACACGGTGCCGGCGCGCTTGGTCATCACCCAGCCGACCAGCAACGCGAACGCCATGCCGCCGATGCCGCCCATCAGCGGGATCGCCGGCAGCGGGATCGGCCAGTTGTGGGTCGCGACCGCATTCATGGCGTGGACCGCCAGGAAGCCGCCGAGGCCGTACTGTACCGCATGCCCGAACGACAACAGCCCGGTCTGGCCGAGCAGGATGTTGTAGGACAGCGCGAAGATGATCGCGATGCCGATCAGGCTGAACGAGGTCAGCGAACCGCCCGCCGAAAAGACCAGCGGCAGCACGACCAGCGCGACGGCTGCGAGCAGCCAGATGCCATAGAAGCTCAGGGCGCCGCCGGATTCCTGCTTGGCCGTGGCGGACGCGGGCTTGGGAGCGTTCGTCATGACTCGCGCGTCCCCAACAGGCCCATGGGGCGGAAGATCAGGACCAGCACCAGCAGCACATAGGGCAGGATCGGTGCGATCTGCGCAATCGTGACGTTCCAGATGTCGGTGAGGGGCGAGGCGCCGAGGCTCGGATCGAGCGGGCCGAACACGCTGGCCAGCGAACCATTAAGCGCGACCGCAAAAGTCTGGATCAACCCGATCAAGAGCGACGCGATGAAGGCGCCGGGCAGCGAGCCGAGGCCGCCGAACACGATGACGACGAACAGGATCGGGCCAAGCAGCGCGGCCATGTCGGACTGCGTCACCAGCGAGGGACCGGCGATGACGCCGGCGAGACCCGCCAGCGCGCTGCCGACGCCGAACACCAGCATGAAGACGCGGCCGACATTGTGGCCGAGATGGCCGACCATGCTCGGATGGGTCAGCGCGGCCTGCACGATGAGGCCGACCCGCGTCCTCTTCAGCGTGACCAGGAGCGCGATGAAGATCGCGACCGAGACCACCAGCATGAAGATCTTGTAGGCGGGGTAGTTGGTGGAGAACACGGTGAACGCCGGGAAGTCGAGCGCCGCCGGGACCCGATAGTCGACCGGGCTCTTGCCCCAGATCATCGAGACGATTTCCTCGATCGCGAAGGCGAGACCGAAGGTCAGCAGCAGTTCGGCGACGTGGCCATGCTTGTGGGTGTTGCGCAGGCCGTAGCGCTCGACGCCCATGCCGACCACGCCGACCAGCAGCGGTGCGATCACCAGCGCCGGCCAGAAGCCGATCCAGCGCGTGAGCTGATAGCCAAAGAACGCGCCGAGCATGTAGAAGCTGGCATGCGCGAAGTTGAGCACGCCCATCATGCTGAAGATGACGGTGAGCCCGCTGGAGAGCAGGAACAGCAACATGCCGAACAGGACGCCGTTGAGCGTCGAGATGACGATGAGCTCAGCCACGGCGCACTCGCTTGAGAGACGAACGGTTCACGTGATCAAAGACCTGTCGGTGAAATGAGCTCCGGCACCACCACGCTGCCGGAAGGCGAACGCCTCCGCAACCCTGTGGTCGCGGAGGCGCCTTCCAGGCGGCCGATCAGGGCCGCTTCATGTTGCAGGTGGTCGGAAGCATCGTCTGATCGGTGTCGATCTTGGAGACGGGGTGCCAACCCCAGCCGGTGTTCTCTTCGTCGAACGGCTCCTTGGCCTTGTCGGCCAAGTTTCCGAACGAGGAGATAATGATCGGCTGGAAGAACTGGTGATCGTCCTTGCGCATGAAGCCATCGCCGCCGTCGAACACCTCGAACTTCATGCCCTCGAGTGCGGCCGCGACTTTCCCCGGATCGATCGAATTGGCTTTCTCGGCGGCGGCCTTGAACATCCGCATCTCGTTGACGGCGCGCGGATACCACACGGAAATGCCGGTCTTGGCGCGGAAGTCCTTCTCGAAATCCATCGCCGCCTTGTTGCCGGAGTTCGGGATGCCCTCGCTGATCTGGAACACCTGGTGGTCGAGGCCGGTCTGCTTGATTGCGGTCGGTCCACCGGCGCCGCCGGCATAATAAGTGTACCAGTTGACCTTGAGGCCGGCATCGGCCGCGGCCTTCAGCAGCAGCGCGAAGTCCTGTCCCCAGTTGCCGGTCACGACAGTGTCGGCGCCGGACGCCTTGATCTTGGCGATGTAGGGCGAGAAGTCGGTGACCTTGAGCATCGGGTGCAATTCGTCGCCGACGATCTGGATATCCGGCCGCTTTTCGCCCAGCATCTTGCGCGCCTCGGATCGCACCGACTGGCCGAACGAGTAGTCCATGTTGATCAGGTAGACCTTCTTGATGGAGGGCTGGCCCTTCATGTAATTGGTCAGCGCCGCCATCTTGATGTCCGAGTTCGCATCCCAGCGGAAGTGCCAGTAGCTGCACTTTTCATTGGTCATGCTCGGATCGACCGCGGCGTAGTTGAAGTACAGCACTTCCTTGCCGGGGTTGCGCGAGTTGTTCTTGGTGACGAAATCTTCCAGCGCCGCACCGACCGACGAGCCGTTGCCCTGGGTGATGTAGTGGATGCCGGCGTCGACCGCCTTCTGCGCCTGCACCAGGCTTTCCTGAGGATTGGTCTTGTTGTCGAGCGGGACGATTTCGACCTTGTGGCCGAGGATGCCGCCCTTGGCGTTCAGTTCGTCGGCAAGGTACTGAAACGTCTTCAGGCCGCCTTCGCCGACGCTGGCGCCACCGCCGGAGAGCGGATCGATATAGCCGATCTTGATGGTTTCCTGCGCGGACGCCGCGCCTCCCAACACCGTCAGCGCTGCCGCGGCGGCAACGATCAGCTTATGCATCCTGCGTTCTCCCTTTGCTCATGTTTCTGATTGGTCTTCAGCAATCTAGGCCGTCTCATAACCCCAATTGCCAAGCCTTCGCAACTTTCGCTTTGAATACTGCGTCAAGTTTTAGCGGGTGGTATTATGATGTTATAGGCTATATGCCATCGAAATCGGGGCGCTGTTTTGAATTGCAGGTAAACTTTTGGATGAGGGCTTACGCTCGTTCGCGGTTCGGAACCGGCGTCGTCTGTGGCCCGGCTCTAAACCTCCCCTTTGAAAAGGGGAGGTCGCTTCACTCGCCAGAGCGAAGCGGGTGGGCCGGATGCCGGCGCGGCTTGAGGCCCGAGAGAAACAGCCGCGCGAAATGATCGGCGATCTGCGCTGGTGACCAGTCGCGCCTGGTCTTGAACCAGATCGGATACCAATGGCCCATTCCGGTGAGAATACGCTCTGCAAAGTACGTGTCGATGCGGCGGAAGCGGCCCTCGTCGATCCAGCGCTGATAGCTGTTCTGGTCTTGCCGGATCGTCGCCAGCACCTCGCCGACATAGGCCTTCCGGTCGGCGTCGTTGAGATAATTGATGTTGTGGTAGGTCGCCTTTGGGCCGCAGGGCGTGTCGTGCAGCATCAGCAGCAAGCGGATTCGCTGAACGATGTGATCGAATGCGCCGAGGCTCTGGTTTTGCAGGTGCTCGCGGATGCTGATCTCGCCGGCCAGCCCGCGTCGCAGGCAAGCCAGCAACAGGCTCTCTTTTTCGCTGAAGTGATAGTAAATGCCGGCGCGGGTCATGCCCGCATCCACAGCGATGCTTTCAAGCGACGTGCCTGATGCCCCCCTGCGGTTGAAGCTGTCGGAAGCAATCGAAAGCATCCTGTCGAACTTTGCGGCCCGCTTGTTCATTGCCGCGCGAGATTCCAGGAAAGGGGCAAGGCTAAGCGACTCGGGCATGCCGGGAAGCGCGATCTCGCGCCGGTAAACCCCGTGCGTGATGATGTCATCAATCGCATCGATCGCCTGCTGGCGCGTGTAGTAGTCGCGTTCGGACAGCCAGAACGGAACCCAGTCCAGGATGGAGATCAGCGCCACCGCCGTGAGCAGCGGTTCGTCGCAGGCGATCGAGCCGTCGGCCACGCCCCGATCCAGAATGTCCGCAAGCAGTGCGGCGTTCTGCCAGCGCTTGGCATGGACTTCGTCGCTGTAGGGCGCAGCAAGTGCATCGATATCGGTGAACAGGATCATGCGCTGGCCTTCGGGCCTAAGCCTGCCGCGCACAAAGCGCCTGACGATCTCGAGCCCGTCGATACCGGGTTCGGCCGCCGCTTCGATTTCGTGCCGATAGATCGCAAGGCCGCGCAGGTAGCAGTGAAAGATCAGATCTTCCTTGTCGCGGAAATAGTGGTACAGCGCGCCCGGCACGGCCCGAACCGACGCCGCGACCTGCTCCATCGTCACGTTCGCGTAGGAGTGGCGAGCAAACAGCCGGGAAGCTGAGACGAGGATTTCTTCAGCCCGATCCGTCGGGTCGGCGGCGACTTGCAAGCTCGAATGCCCTTCCTGATCGCGCAACGAAAATCTGCACCCGAGATAATCCCCTTGGCAGTAGCTTGTCGATCTGCGATAGACGTTGGTATACCATACACCAGTGGCTGTTGGAGAGAGCATGGCGCGCAACATTCTGATCCTTGGAGCTTCCTACGGCTCCCTGCTGGGGACCAAGCTGCTGATGGCGGGTCACAACGTGACCCTGGTGTGCCGCAAAAACACGGCGGACCTGATCAACCGCGACGGCACCGAGGTACGGATCAAGCTGCGCGACGAGAAGGAGCACCGCTCGATCTTCTCGCGCGACCTGCCGGGCAAGCTCAACGCCCTCACGCCCGCCGACGTCGAGGTGTCGCGCTACGACATGGTTGGGCTAGCGATGCAGGAGCCGCAATACACCAACCACACGGTTCGGGTGCTGATGATCAAGATCGCGGCGGCGAAACTGCCGTGCCTGTCGATCATGAACATGCCGCCGCTGCCGTATCTGAAGCGGATCCCCGCGCTCGCCGGCATGGACCTCGAGGAAGCCTACACCAATGCGCAGGTGTGGGAGCGCTTCGAGCCGGGATTAGTGACCCTGTGCTCGCCGGATCCGCAGGCCTTCCGTCCGCCGGAAGAGAAGGCCAACGTGCTGCATGTCGGCCTGCCGACCAACTTCAAGGCCTCGGTTTTCGCCGACGACAACCACAACAAGGTGCTGCGCGAACTCGAAGCCGACATCGACGCGGTGACGCTCGACGGCCAGGACGTTCCGGTGAAGCTGAAGGTGTTCGACTCGCTGTTCGTGCCGCTGGCGAAGTGGTCGATGCTGCTGACCGGCAATTATCGCTGCATCACGCCATCAGAGCCGCAATCGATCCGCGACGCCGTGCACGGCGACCTCAAGCGCTCGCAGGCGATCTATGACCATGTCGACGCCATCGCGCGGAAGCTCGGCGCCGATCCTGCGGATCAGGTGCCGTTCGCGAAGTACGCCAAGGCGGCGGAAAGCCTGCTCAAGCCGTCATCGGCGGCCCGCGCGGTCGCCGCCGGCGCGCCGTTCATCGAGCGCGTCGACCTGCTGGTGAAGCTGATCTCGCACCAGCTCGGCACGCCGAGCGCCGAGATCGACCGCACGGTCGAGACCGTCGATCAGAAGCTGAACGAGAAGATCGTGCAGGGCGGTTCGGGCGCCGAGTAACGGAACGCGCTGATGGCGGGGGCAGGAACGCCCTCGCCATGCATCGGCGATCGGCAAGAGCGCAATTGCGGTTGCCGAACGCATGGCTCGGCCTTGTGCGGCTGGGGTAAGCTCACGCAGCTGCGGTTGGGAGCCACGCACATGCCGATCAAATCGCTTCCTCTCCTTGCAATCTATGGCGACCTCGAGCGCGCGCGCGATATCATGCGCGCCTGGCAGCCGCTCGACCATCTTTCCCCCGACGACGCCGAGATCGTCGTGAAGGCGATCGCCGAGGGCATCGCGCGCGGACGAAGGCACGGCCTCGAGATGGGGCAGCAGTGTCACCTCGCGGCGTGAGCGTTCACGGAGAGCGTTCGAGTATCGCGACTGATCCACGTGAGGTGAGTACTCTCTCAGGCTCCCTCTCCCCTTGCGGGAGAGGGTGGGGAGAGGGGTGGCCCCGGGCGAGATGATCGAAACACCGCGGCGCTATCGCAAACGTCCGCGTGCGAGTCTCTCGACGCTCCGTTGAGAGAGTGTGCCGTGTGGCACCCCTCGCCCCAACCCTCCCCACAAGGGGCCACAAGGGGGGAGGGAGCCCGTCCGCCGGTGGCTCCCGCGTCGAAGCGAGATAGGCTGCGCCGCTAGCCCCGATGCGTCACGGCCAGGATCGTCACCGAGCGCGTCCGTTGGCTCGGCGTCTGGAAATCGATGGTCTGACCGACCGACAATCCGATCAGTGCGGCGCCGACCGGCGTCAGCACCGAGATGCGCCGCAGCGCGATGTCGGCTTCGTGCGGATAGACGAGCACGACTTCCCTGACGTCGCCGCTCTCGTCGTCGCGGTAGCGCACGCGCGAGCCCATGCGGACGACGTCGTGCAGGTCGGTATCATCGGCGACGAGCGTGGCCCGGTCGGTCTCGCGCGCGAGGAACTGGGCGACGCGAGGAAATACCGCCATGCTGGAATCGGCCAGCGCGCTGAGGCGATGCGCCTCGCTCGTGGTGATGATGATCGGCGGCAACGCAGGGGCGGTAAAGCTGCTCTGAATGCTTTGGGTCATGTCGGATGATCTTTTGCGGTTGATCGAAGGCGCGCCAACGCCGGCGCGTGGACATCTCGCGACGCGACGGGCTGAATGATTTTGGATGACGTTTGAGAATCCGGACGGCGCGCGATCGCCGGCCGGCTAATTGCCTGCGTGCAGACGTCCGGCGCGCAAACCGAGGCGCGCAATACGGGTGTCGATGCTCAACATGTCGATCATGGCAACATCAACATAGTTGCTCGTGACGTCGCATCCATTGCGGCGAAAGCGCGCACGCGCCGCGTGGAAAACGACGCGTCATCGCCGCAACAGCCTGGCGTCAGGGTTGGCCGATGCCGGACAGGCCGAGTGCCGCGCCGGCGGCGAGCGCAAGCAGCGGATGGATGCGGGTCGTGGTCGTGGCGATTGCGACCATTGCCGCGATCAGGATGGTGCCCCAGCTCAAGGCGGAGGCATGGGTGATGACGATGGCGCTGGCGGTGACGAGGCCGGCGGTGACCGGAACCAGCCCGGCCTGCACGGTGCGCCGCCAGGGCCGGTCCTTGAAGCGTTCCCAGAGCCGCAGCGCGAAGCCGGTGACGAGCGACGACGGCCCGAACTTGGCGAGCGAGGTCACCAGCACGCCCGGGAAGCCGGCGACATGCCAGCCGACCAGTGGGACCACCATCATGTTCGGCCCCGGTGCGGCCTGCGCCAGCGCGAACAGCGCGCCGAATTCCTGCGCCGTCATCCAGTGATGGATGTCGACCACCTGACGCTGCATCTCCGGCAGGATGGTGTTGCCGCCGCCAAAGGCGAGCAGCGAGAGTTCGGCGAAGATCAGTGCGAGCGTGATGAGGGTTTCGCTCATGACGCCTGCCTCGACCTGAGGACAATGCTGAGCGGCGCGAGCGTCAGCAGGGTCAGTAGCAGCGGCAATCTGAACACCGCGATCGCCAGCACGCAGAGCGCACCGATGAACAGGCCGAGCACATCGCGCCGCAACGGCCAGGCGATCTTGATCGCGGTGGAGATCAGGAGGCCGGCGGCGGCGGCAGCCAGTCCGCCGAACAGATGACGGACGACCGGGTCGTCGGCGAAGCGGCCATAGATCACACCGAGACCGATCACGACGGCAGTCGGCACCGCGATCAGGCCGAGGATCGCCGCGAACGCGCCGGGAATGCCGCGAAATTTGAGCCCGACCGCCACCGACATGTTGATGATGTTGCCGCCGGGCAGGAACTGGCAGAGCCCAAGCAGATCGGTGAACTCGGCGCTGGAGAGCCAGCCGCGCTTCTCCACCATCATGTGCCGCGCCAGTGGCAGCACGCCGCCGAAGCCGGTCAGGCCGAGAATGAAGAAGCCCGTGAACAGCTCGCCGACATATGGCGCCTCGTGCTTGGTGGTGAGGGTGGCGGGTGCTGCATCCATCGGCACATCGGCTCCGGTTCTTGTCGTGTTCGATCCGAACCTAGTTTGCGATGCTCCAAATATCAAATATATGGATCAGGTAATTGTCATACGCGTTGAATATGGATGCATCAGATGATCGAGCTGCGCCATCTCCGCTATGCCGTCGCGGTCGCCGAGGAGAGCCACATCACCCGCGCCGCCGCCCGGCTCGGCATCCAGCAGCCGCCGCTGAGCCAGCAGATCCGCGCGCTGGAAGCTGCGATCGGCGCGCCGCTGTTCCGCCGACAGCCGCGCGGAGTCGAGCTGACCGCCGCCGGCCGGGCCTTCGTCGGCAAGGCGCGCGCGATCCTGCGCGATACCGAGCTCGCCGTGGAAGCCGCGCGCCGCGCGAGCCGCGGCCAGGAGGGTCAGCTTGCGATCGGCTTCACCTCTTCGGCCGCCTTCCATCCCTTCGTCACCGGCGTGATGCGCGAAATGCGCGAGCGCGCGCCGGCGATCACGCTTTCGCTCGAGGAGGCCTCGACCGGCGAGCTGATCGAAGCCGTCGAGGCCGACCGGCTCGATGCCGCATTCGTGCGCTCGCCGAGCGAGCGGCTGGAGAACCTCACGATCGCGCATCTGCTCGACGAGGAGATGCTGGTGGCGTTGCCCGATCATCATCCGCGCGCCCGCAAGGACACGCGCCGGCGGATTGCGCTGGCCTCGCTCGCCGACGAGCCGCTGATCCTCTACCGCCGTCCGACCGGGCCGGGACTCTACGACAGCATCATCGCCGCCTGCCGCGCGGCGGGCTTCAGCCCGAAGGTGGCGCAGGAGGCGACGCGGATGGTGTCGACGCTGAGCCTGGTCGCGGCCGGGCTCGGCATCTCGATCGTGCCAGAATCGATGGCGCGGCTTGAAACGGCCGGCGTTTCCTATCTCCGCCTCGACCGCGCCACAGGCCTGGTCGCGCCGCTCGCGCTGGCGCGCAAGAAGGGCCCCGCCGGCGGCACGCTCGGCCGCCTGCTCGGGATCGTGACGCGGCGGGTGAAGGACCGGGCTGCCGTTTGATTGAGTTGCACGACGTAGCTGAGCATCAACACGCTCGGCTGCCGATGGCGTGGAATGTGGGGAGTTTGGCGAACGCTGCCGTCAGGGCGCGGTAGATAGCTCCCATCGAACTCTGATGCCGGCGCGTCGATCGCAATAGCTCAGTTGCGTCCGGCGGCCTCGGGTTCAATCACCATAGTGAAAGGCAGTTCAATGGCACGTTTTCCTGTCCATACGCTCGATTCCGCACCGGAAGCCTCAAGGCCCGCGCTGCGTGACGTCGAGGCGCGGTTTGGCATGATCCCCAATCTTGCGGCGACGATGGCGACGTCACCGGTGCTAATCCAGAGCTTCATCGGCATCTTCGACAAGGTTCACGGCGGCAGCTTCACCGAACAGCAGATCCAGACCGTGCTGCTCACCGATGCGGTGACCAATGGCTGCACCTGGGCGGTCGCACTGCACTCTGCGCTCGGCCTGCAGGCCGGCCTTGCTCCGGCCGATGTCGACGCGATGCGTGCCGGCGGCTCGCCCGCCGACAAAACACTCGGCGCACTCTCGACGCTGGCGCGGTCGCTGATCGAAAAGCGCGGGCGGCTCGGCGATGAGGAGATCGAACGATTCCTGGCGGCCGGGTTCTACAAGGACCTCGTGCTTGAAGTAATTGCCATCGTGGCGGCGTCGACCATCACGAATTACACGGGCAGCGTGACCAATCCGCCGCTGGAGGCGGCGTTGCAGGCGCATGTCTGGAACGGCTGACCGGTTCTCGCCTGGGCACCGATCACCGGCACATCGGCCGTGCAGCCGGCGTGCGCTTCAATGCGCAAACCTGGCGCGATAGTCCTGCGGTGTGGTCGACAGCACGCGCAGGAAGCTGCGGCGCATCGTCTCCTCCGATCCGAAGCCGCAGCGCTGCGAGATCCGTTTGATCGGCAATCGCGTCTCCGAGAGCAGGTGCCGCGCGCCCTCGACCCGCAACCGTTCGATCGCACGTGCCGGCGTCAACCCGGTCGCATCAGCGTAATGCCGGCTAAAGCTGCGCTCGCTCATGCCGGCCTGTTTCGCCAGCGTCGAAAGCGAGAGGTCGTCGGCCAGATGGCCACTGATCCAGTCATGCAGCGCGCCGAACCTGTCGTCAGTCGTTTGCAGCGACAGGACTTCGCTGAACTGCGCCTGGCCGCCGGGCCGCTTGAAAAACACCACGAGATAGCGGGCGACGGCAAGCGCCGCTGCGCGGCCAAGATCTTCCTCGACCAGCGCCAATGCGAGATCGATGCCGGAAGTGACACCGGCGGACGTCCAGAACGATCCGTCGCGCACGAAGATCGGATCGGACTCGACGCGGATATCGGGAAAACGTTCGGCCAGTTCTGTGCAAAATCCCCAATGGGTGACCGCGCGGCGGCCATCGAGGACGCCCGATGCGGCGAGCAGGAACGCGCCGGTGCAGACCGATGCGGTGCGGCGTGCATGCCCGGCGCGTCCGCGCACCCAGTCAACCAAAACGCTATCGGCCGCCGCAGCGTTGACGCCGTCGCCGCCCGGGATCACCAGCGTGTCGATCGCGGTGCCGATGGCGGGCAGTGGATGCACCGCGAGCCCGACGCCGGCCGATGCCTCGATCGTCGGGCCATCCTTGGCAACGACGCGGACGTCATATGGCTCGGCGTTGCCTGCCTTGGCTGTCAGCGCGTTGGCCGACGCGAACACCTGCAGTGGCCCGGTGACGTCGAGCAACTGCACCGCCGGGTAAGCCAGTACTTCGATCAGGCGGCGGCCTTTTGGCGAGAAATGTGGGCTGGTTGGCGTCATCGCCGAAACGTGCCGCGCTAGATTCGCTTTGTCCATAGTGCAAGGGAAGTTCAAGGGAGGTTCGATGATTGCTCACGATGTCCACTTGCGGATCGGTTCGCTGCTGTTCGAAGGCGTCGATCAAATCGACTTGACCGGGCCGTTCGAGGTGCTGTCGCGGATTCCGAATTCGACCTACCGCATCTACGCCAAGAGCATGGAGCAGGTGCGCGATATCAGGGGACTGCGGCTCGTGCCTGACGCGACGCTGGCCGATGCGCCGCCGCTCGATGTGCTTCATGTGCCGGGCGGCTTCGGTCAGGAAGCTCTGATGGAGGATGCAGAGGTTCTCGGCTGGATCCGTCAGCAGGCTGCGGGAGCTTGCAGGGTCTTTTCGGTCTGCACCGGGGCGCTGATCTGCGGAGCGGCCGGCCTTCTGAAGGGACGCAGCGCGACGACGCACTGGGCGTCGTTTCATCTGTTGCCATTCTTCGGCGCTATTCCCGTGAACGAGCGCGTGGTGGTGGACGGAAGCTATGTCTTTGCCGCCGGGGTCACGGCAGGCATCGACGGCGCATTGCGGCTCGCGGCTGAATTGCGCGGCGACGATGCCGCGCGGGCGATCCAGCTCTATATGGTGTATGCGCCGGAGCCGCCGTTCGACTGTGGCACGCCGGAGACCGCGCCGCCTGCGATTCTTCAGCAAGCGCGGCTGGCCGTGCACGCGATCACGGCGCAGCGGGAGGAAACCGCGCGCCGCGTGGCTGCCAGGCTGGGCGTCGAGACTGAGCGCATCGGCTTTAGGTTGGCGATACCCTGAACTCGGAAATCGGTGTTCTTCTAGAGCATGATCCGGAAAAGTGCGAAGCGGTTTTCCGAAAAGATCATGCTTAGACAACAAGCTAGAGCGCGATGACGATTCAACCTAATCTCATCGTGCTCTAGGGCGCCGCTGCACGTTTCCATGCGGTTCGGAGCGTCATCCCGTTGGGTGTTCTGGGATTGTCGAATTTGAGCTCGTCGGAAGTCAAGAGGGTGATGGTTCTCTTTTGATTGGGAATGGCTGCGACGTTCGCGTAGGTGCTGGCAGCAAGGTTGACCGACATCACCTTCGTATTCTCGTCAATCGAGTAAGTGCCATAGTATGCGATGCTGGACGCGACGATCCCTTGTGCTTCCTCGGGGGTGGCCTTCGCCCGATCATTGGCCGCGATCTTCGGAATCTCGTCGCGAGACTGAAACAGTGAAAAATGTCCATCGTTCGAGAATATGATCACGCCCCTTGGCGCTGGACCGAAAGGCTCTCCCCGTTTTCCATCGTCCATCTCACTGATGACCGATACAAGGGTCCATGCTCCGACAATCTGTTCCTTGGCTATCTTCTGTTGATTTTGAGCAAAGGCGGCGCCCGACAGGGCGAGGCCAAGGCCGACGGCGAGAAGAGCCTTTTTCATATGTCTCTCCGTGCTGAAAACTGACTTCTGAAATTGCCGAGGATTGTGCGCATCGAAGCTTGCCTAAAACAAGTCCCGTGCAGCGTGCCGCGTGCCCAAGGCTGCGCGCCAATGAACCTGTCCTAATTCCCCGGCTCGAAGCTGCAGTCGGCGCCGCCGCCGGCCTTGTCCCTGATCACGTTCGGATCGAGCGTGCAGGACAGTTTTGACAGCGCCTCGTAGATCGCGCCCGCGGCGCCGTCGGGCGGCACGCCGGCCAGCGCCACGGTGGCGAAGATCGCGTTGGCTTCGCGACCCTTCACGGTGTGGGTTCTGCTGCCGAATGTCAGCGCGCAGGAGCGTGCAGTGATGTCGACATTGCTGGCGCGGCAGACGACCTTGTCGGCGGTGACGGTGATCTTCTTGGTGGTGGGGACATTGCTGTCGCCGTTGAAGAACGCGGCGACCGCCTTCTTCTCCTTGGCCGGCAGCGGCGAATAGGGCGCCACGACGCCGGCGAGCGCCAGCGCGACCGAGCCGGAGGTGGTCGCGGGCGCGGCCAATGCCGTGGACGAGGCCAGCGACAATGAACATGCGAGGATCGTCAGTCGGCTCAGTTTCATTCCCGTCTCCTGGTGCAGCGCTTTCCACGGCGCGGAATCGCTAGCATATCTCGCGGCCTGAATGGGGTGATGCCATTCACATGGCGTCCTGCAACTTCGCGTGAGGCGCGGATGCGCGCGCAGGGCAGAGCGGCCCCGCGTGGATCGGCTTGCACGACCGCGCTATCGGCGGCACAGTCCGATCTGCGGCAGCGATGCCGCCAACAACGATGACAAGAAGATCAATCCGGGGAACGCCATGGCGGCCACGCGCATCGACTGCGACATCCATCCCGCGGTGGGGGGAACGCGCACCACGCTGCTGCCCTATCTGAGCGATCACTGGAAGGCGCGCCGCTGGAGAAGGCCGCCTGCGTGGCGCGCCTGACCTCGCCGGAGCCCGGCATCTATCAGCGCGACCGCGTCGGCGAGATGCTGCGCTGTCCGTGGCACGGCTGGGAATTCGATATGCGCAACGGCCAGTCCTGGTTCGATCCGAAACGGTTCAGGATCCGCTCCTATCCGGTCGCGGTCGAGAGCGGCGCGGAATTGCAGAAGGGGCCCTATGTCGCCGAAACGTTCCCGGTGCACATCGAAGGCAATTACGTGATCGTCGAGGTTTGAAGGGCGCAGCTTGGAGGCGGGCGCTTCCGCAAAGCTCGTCATGCCCGGGCTTGTCCCGGGCATCCATGTCTTGTTTCGCCGGGCAGAAAAGACGTGGATGGCCGGGACGAGCCCGGCCATGACGAGAATTCTAATTTATTGCATTAATCGCAATAATGAAGTGTCGTAACAGATAATTCTCATGTGAGCTGCAATGGGCCACCTTGGGTTCGCGGTCGGGATGACCCCGCCCACGACATCGGGAACGGCACCATGAAGCTCTATCACTTCGCTCTCTCCGGTCACGCGCACCGCGCGCGCCTGTTCATTTCCTTGCTCGGAATTCCGCACGAACTGATCGAAATCGACCTCAAATCCGCGGCGCAAAAGACGCCGGAATTCCTGGCGCTCAATCCGTTCGGTCAGGTGCCGGTGCTGGACGATGACGGCACCATTATTGCCGATTCCAACGCGATCCTTGTGTACCTCGCGACCAAGCTCGGCCGAACCGACTGGCTGCCGCGGGATGCAAAGAGTGCCGCAGCCGTGCAGCGCTGGCTGTCGGTCGCCGCCGGCGATCTCGCGTTCGGGCCTGCCGCGGCGCGGCTCATCACCGTGTTCGGCGCGAAGCACAATCCGGACGATGTGATCGCCCGCGCCCATGTGCTGCTGAAGCGGCTCGAAGCCCATCTCGCCGATCGCGACTGGGTGGTGGGCGCGCAGCCGACGATCGCCGATGTGGCGCTCTACAGCTATCTCTCGAGCGCGCCCGAAGGCAACGTCGATCTCTCCGCCTATGCGCGCGTCAACGCCTTCCTGCGCCGGATCGAGGCGCTGCCGGGCTTCGTGCCCTTTGCCAAGACCCTCGTCGGTCTGGCGACGGCTGCGTGACGTGCTGACCGGGCGTGCCTTCGGGCGCGCCCCGTCCAAGCCCGAAAAGGGAGGCAACGAGATGAGCGACAGGCGAACCAAGAGCAAGCTCGCGACCTGGCATGCCGGCGAGAGGGCGATCCAGCAGAAGGCAGGCGTTGCCGAAAAGATGGAGGCCGTCGGCCGGCGCGCCGTGCGGGACTTCATGCCCGACCAGCATCGCGACTTCTTCGCGCAGATTCCCTTCATCGTCGTCGGCAGCGTCGACCGCAGCGGCGACGCGTGGGCGTCGCTGCTGGCCGGTAAGCCCGGCTTCATCTCCTCGCCGACACCGCGCAGCCTCGAGATCGAGGCGCGGCCCGAGCCCGGCGATCCCGTCAGCGAGGGCATGCGCGAGGGCGATGCGATCGGGTTGTTGGGAATAGAACTGCACACACGGCGCCGCAACCGTGCCAACGGGCTGCTTCGTGCATCGTCAGGCAGGGCGCTCAGCTTCGGGCTCGATCAGAGTTTTGGCAATTGTCCGCAGTATATCCAGCTGCGGGATTTCGCCCTCGTGCGCGAGCCGGATCAACCTTTCAAGGGAAAGATCGAGGAAAGCACGACGCTCGATCAGGCGGCGCGCGACATGATCGCTGCGGCCGATACGTTTTTCGTGGCGTCCTATGCCGAGCGCGAGGACCGTCGCCAGGTCGACGTCTCGCATCGCGGCGGCAGAGCGGGTTTCGTCCGCGTCGCCGCCGACGGCACGTTGACGATCCCCGATTTCGCCGGCAATCTGTTCTTCAACACGCTGGGCAACATCCTCGTCAACGGCAAGGCGGGGCTGCTGTTCGTCGATTTCGAAACCGGCGATATGCTGCAGCTGACCGGCGACGCCGAGGTGATCCTGGACTCGCCCGAGATCGCGGCGTTTCAGGGCGCCGAACGGCTCTGGAGCTTCCGTCCGCGCCGGATCGTGCGTAGGCGCGGCGCGCTGCCGCTGCGCTGGGCTTTCCGCAGCGACGGCTGGTCGCCGAATGCGCTGATGACCGGCGACTGGGCGCAGGCCGCAGATCGCATTCGAGCAACCGAGCGCGCAACGCAATGGCGCCCGTTCAAGGTCACCAGGATCGTCGACGAGAGCCGTTCGATCCGTTCGTTTCATCTGCAGCCGGACGATGGCGCAGGGCTGCTTCCGCATCAGGCCGGACAGCATCTGCCGATCCGCCTCTCAATGCCCGGCTCCGACAAGCCGGTCATTCGCACTTACACGTTGTCGGTCGCGCCGTCGGATGGCATGTACCGCATCAGCGTGGAGCGCGACGGGCTAGTGTCGCGGCATCTGCACGACACGATCCATGTCGGCGACATCATCGAAGCGCGCGCGCCGCGCGGCGGCTTCACGATCGATGCGCGCGAGAAGCGGCCCGCGGTGCTGCTTGCCGGCGGCGTCGGCATCACGCCGATGCTCGCGATGCTGCGCCACGTGGTCTACGAAGGGCTGCGCACCCGCGGCGTCCGGCCGACCTTCCTGTTCCAGGCCGCGCATGCCAGGCAGGAACGTGCGTTCGGCGACGAATTGCAGCAACTGGCCGATGCTGCAGGTGGCGCAGTCCGGATCATCCGCGTCCTCAGTGACGTCGATGGCGCCGAGCAGGGTACAGATTACGAGGCCGTAGGGCGGATCGACATGGCGCTGTTGTCGCGCGTCCTGCCGTTCAACGATTACGATTTCTATCTGTGCGGACCGCCGCAATTCACCCAATCGCTCTATGACGGGCTGCGCGGCTACCACGTCGCGGACGAGAGGATTCACGCGGAAGCGTTCGGTCCGTCGTCGCTGGTGCGGAAGTCCGACGTCCTGAGAGCGCCGCCGCCGCGCCGGCCGCCCGCGACCATGCCGGTCCCAGTCGCCTTCACCGGATCGCTGAAGGAGGCGCGCTGGACGCCGGAGTCCGGAACGCTGCTCGACCTCGCCGAGGCGCGCGGCCTCAGCCCCGCGTTCAGTTGCCGGGAAGGCAATTGCGGAAGCTGCCGGACCCGATTGCAGGCTGGCGCTGTATCCTATGTGAAGGAGCCGACCGCCGAGGTGCCCGATGACGAGGTGCTGATCTGCTGCGCGGTGCCGGCGAAGCCGGAGGCCGAGGGCGAGAATCGGATCGAGCTGGATCTCTGATCAACCGTACTCTGCCTGTGCAGCGCCTTGGCGGCCGCTCAGCCCATGCTGCCCGGCATGAAGCAGCGCGGCCTCGGGTGACCATCCAGGTAGTACGGCCAGACCATGGTGCGGCCTGCGCGGTTCGGTCCGGCGACGACGGCGTCATCGGGAACGTCGACCCACTCGCCCTCGAGACGGACCCGATAGTGCCCGTTCCTGGTGTCCCAATCGGCATCGTCGACGCGCTGCGCATCACTGCCGTCGCAGCACGGGCCCTGGCCGCTGTGCAGGCTCTCATACCAGCCGTTCATCTCGGGATGCTGGTGATCATGGGCCTGCACTGGGCCGACCGCCGGCATCGTCAGCACGGCGGTGAATGCAATAAGCGTCGCACGCCAAAACGGTTTGTCCATCTGATCCTAAATCCGGACGCCCATGGCAGCCAACCCGGAAATGGTCATCGAGCGCTCAACATCAATGAGATGATAATTGTCATATATTCACATTCGTGCGAGGGCGCGCGGAGCGCTGCCGGAAGGCCGGTGCCGGCAAAATCAGGCGAGCAGGCTCATCACCTGATCAATCACGGCCTTCACCCGCTTCGGGTCCGGTGCCTGGTGCGCGAGCGCCAGCAGCCCGGCATGCACGACCATGATCGTGTGTGCGGTGACGTCGGGGTCAAAGCCCTTCCTGAACTCGGCGCGATCGGCGCGCAGCCGTGTGCGCAGGAGTTCTTCAAGCCGCCGGTTGTAGCGCTCGATGCTCTTGCGGAGCTCGGCCTGATCGAGCGAGCCGTCGGTCGCGGAATTGATCGACAGGCAGCCGCGCTGGCCCTTCTCGCCCGAGCAATAGGGGATGAAGCCGGTGAGCCACTGCCTGATGGCCTCGCGAGCCGGCCCCGGTTGCGCCAGCACCCGCTCGGCCCAGCCCAGGATGCCGTCGTGATAGCGGTCCAGCACTTTCAGGAACAGCGCGTTCTTGTCGCCGAACGCCGCATAGAGGCTGGGCTTGGCGACGCCGCTCACCGCCGTGATCTCGTCGAGCGAGGTCGCCTGAAAACCCTTCTGCCAGAACATCTGGCGGGCGATTTCCAGGACGTCGTCCGGATCGAAGCTGCGCGGCCTTGCCATACCGCCCTTTTATGTACTCCCGCGTCGGATGTGAAGCCTTCACCTTGCTGTGAAGGCACTCCGGGCCATTGACGTCATCGATATTCTGTACTTACTAGTACATAACAAAGTTTGGAGATCGTGCCATGAAGGCTGTTCAGGTCGTTGCGTTCGGACGTGCTCAGGATGTGGTCAAGCTCAGCGAGGTGCCCGACGTCGGCAGCCCCGGTCCCAACGAAGTCGTGGTCGCGGTCGAGGCCGCGCCGATCAACAACTCGGATTTCATGATCATTGCGGGGCGCTACGGCTATCTGCCGTCGCCGCCGGCTACGCTTGGGATCGAGGGCGTCGGGCGGGTCATCGCGGTGGGATCGCAGGTGACGAACCTGAAGGTCGGCGATCGAACGTTGATCCCGTTCACGGTCCCGACCTGGATCGAACGCGTCAAGTTCACGGCGTCCTGGCAGCGGCCGTTGCCTGAGAAAGCGGACGTCCAGCAACTCTCGATGATCGGCGTCAACCCGGCGACCGCCTATTTGCTGTTGACCGATTTCGTGAAGGTTCCGCCAGGCGGCTGGGTGATCCAGAACGGCGCCAATTCGGCGACGGCGCGGGCGGTGATCGCAATTGCCAAATCGCTTGGGCTCAAGACGGTCAATGTCGTCCGGCGCGAGGAGGTCGTCGACGAGGTCAAGTCGGTCGGCGGTGATATCGTGCTGGTCGACGGGCCGGACCTCGCCAAGCGAGTCGCCAGGGAGACCGGTGGGGCGCCGATCCAGCTGGCGCTCGACGTCGTCGGTGGCGCGTCCGCCTTGAACCTGATGAACTGCCTGGCGCCGAAAGGGGTGCTGGTCATCTACAGCGCGATGAGCGGACAGCCGTTCTCCGGCTCAGCCTTGAGCGTGATCTTCAATGAAGTGTCGGTGCGCGGCTTCTGGCTTGGTCATTGGGGCAAGACTGCAACCGACGACGCGTTGGCCACGATGTACGATCATCTGGTGCCGATGGTCGCATCCGGCGCGATCAGCGCACCGGTCGTCGGGAGCTATGGTCTCGAGGGATTCTCGGAAGCCATCGCAAAGGCCGCCGCATTCAAGGGCAAGGTGATCCTTACGCCCGGCAAGGCTTGATCCACGGGGGTCTCGCCGCGGCGCCGGTAGCTCGAGAACGATGTCTGGGGCGGGGAGAGGCCGGTTGGTCATGCGTGCTCCCCCGCTCGCTGCGGCAGAACGAATACCAAAGCGGCGATCGCAACGGCGAGGGCGACGGATGCCGTGTAGCGGCTAAGGGCAAGGCCTCCGTGATCCAGCGGTTTGTCAAGGAAATCGCCGACAGTGGCGCCGAGCGGCCTGGTCAGGACGAAGGCGATCCAGAACAGAACGGTGTGCGACACCCTGGTCCAGAGATAGGCGGCGGCAACAATGGCGATGCCTGCCGCGAACACGATGGCACCGCCGCTGTAGCCGAGGCCGGTGGAGTCAGCCATCCAGTCGCCGAGCGCGGTTCCCAGCGTCTGTGAGAACAGGATCGTGACCCAATAGAAGGTTTCGGCCGCCTTGTTGTCGATCGACGCGATCGAGACCGTTCCCATCGTGCGATGCCATGCGGCAAGGGATGCAACCAGCAGTGCGGCGAGCAGCGACGCGCCGCCGAGATACCCGATCCCGAGCGAGCGGTCGACGAAGTCTGCAAAGGTGGTACCGACGGTCGTGGTCGCGATGATCACGATCCAGTAGAGAGCCGGATGAAAGCGCCTCGCTGCCATTTGCGCCGCGACAGCGACAGCGAAGATGACCGCGAAGATCGCGGTGCCGACGAGATAGCCGAGATTCATCGACATCGTGACGGCGTCGCCGCCGGTCTCGCCGAGCGTCGTGGCGAGAATCTTGATGATCCAGAAGCCGAGCGTGACGGCGGGGACCTTGCCGGCGCGGTCGTCCGTGGCGGTGTCGCGCAATAATAGTTCCATGGGGTCATTCACTCCAAGAGGCCGGGTCGCCGGCGGACGATGTTGCCGGCGGGTGGTCGACGATGGACGGAGAGATCAGGCCTTCATCGAGTCCATGATCGACAGCAGTTCGGCGAGCACCTTCTTGCATTTGGCGGGATCCGGATTGGCCTCACGAACCGCCTCCAGCGCACGATCGATCGCCTTGTCGACGGTGTGCCAGTCCGCCGCGGCACGTGGCTTCAGTCCAGCTTCCGCCTCGTCCCATTTGGTCTCGAGGTCCTTGATGCGTGTCTTGGCGCCGGCCGGGTCGCCCTTGTCGACCAATGCTGCGACATCGACAGCGATGTTGCGGAATGGCGTCAGGTCGCCGAGCCTGGACACCGCCGCCTGCGCGCGCGGCAGCAATGTGAGGCCGCCGCTCGCGCCGGGAAGCGGCTGGGCGACTGCGAGCGCGAGGATCGCCGCAAGGCTGAGTGTTGTCCTGTTCATCATGGTTCTCCTTTTGGGGCTGCTTCGGCCGTCGTCCGCCTGGACGCACGGCGAATTCATGCGCCGGGCGATGCTTCCGGCTTTCGGCCGGTGTCGCCTTCGAACGACAGCCAGGTGACCAGCCCGATGATTACCGCGAGGAAGGCGAGGCTGGTGTAGATCGTGCCGAGGCCCAGCCCGCCGTAGTCGCGGGACTGGGACAGCATGTCGCCGAACGATGCGCCGAGCGGCCGGGTCAGGATGTAGGCGATCCAGAAGGCGAGCACCTCGTCGGCGCCGAAGGCGTAGGCCGCGGCGACGCCCGCGATCAGCGCCATGAACACCACGACGCCGATGTTGAAGCCGAGACCCAGCGCTTCGGTGGCGAGGTCGCCCGCGGCGGTGCCGAGCGCGAACGTGCAGAGGATCGCGGCCCAGTAGAACAGCTCGCGCCGCGTGGTCACGATGGTGTGGATCGACAGCGTTCGCTCGACGGCGAACCAGGCCGCGAAGATAGCGGCGAGAGCGATCGCGAAGGCGGCGGTGCTGACGTAGAGGCTGATCTCGAGCTTGTCGGTCAGCGCGTCGGTGATCTGCGTCCCGACGATGCTGACCAGCACGACGGTCAGCCAGTAGATCCACGGCACGTAACGGTCCATGGTGAGCTGGATCAGCAACGCCGCCGCAAAGAGTCCGGCCATCAGCACGCCGGTCACGGTTGTTCCGAGGCCGACATGGACGGCAAGATAGTCCGCGCCGGTCTCGCCGACCGTGGTCGACATGATCTTGATCAGCCAGAAGACGAGGGTAACCTCCGGGACCTTGTTCAGCATGCCGCGGCCGAGATGTCGGGTTTTCTGCACGTTGCGAAGCTCCGTCTTGAAACGTTCGGCGCTTTCGCCGAGCTTGGAAGCAAGCGTGCACGGTCAGACTTAGCTCCTGCTTAGGCGGGCGGACTGGCCGACGCAGGCACTCCGAAAGCCCTAAGTCGCAGCTAAGTCCGAACTGCTATGATACCGCAGCGTCACCGGTTGGTTGATTGGGGAGGCGTGACGTCGCCGAGGAACCCGGCGGATCAGGATGGTCGTCGCGATGCGCGTGCTCTTGGTGGAGGATGACAGGATGATCGGCGCCGCGGTCGTCGACGCGCTAAGGGATGCCGCTTATGCCGTTGACTGGGTGCGCAATGGCGAGGTCGCCATCGAGGCCAGCCGAGGCGAGACCTATGACATCGCGCTTCTCGATCTTGGTCTTCCAGTGGTGGATGGCCTCGACGTGCTCAGGACCATCCGAGCGGATAGCAGGCGTCTTCCCGTGATCATCCTCACGGCGCGCGACACGTTGAATGATCGAATCCAGGGTCTCGATCTCGGAGCCGACGACTATCTGATCAAGCCGTTCGAGATCGGGGAGCTGCTGGCGCGCATGCGCGCGGTGCTGCGGCGCGAGGGCAGCGGGGTGCCGCCGCTCCTGACGAACGGCGAGCTTCAGCTTGACCCCGCGACGCGGGAAGTTTCGTTCCGCGGCGAGACAGCCGTGCTCAGCGCGCGAGAGTTCGCACTGCTGCAAGCCTTGTTGATGCGGCCGGGGACCATTCTGTCCCGGGCCGAGCTCGAACGGCAAATCTACGGCTGGAGCGAGGAGGTCGAAAGCAACGCGGTCGAATTCCTGATTCACGCCGTGCGCAAGAAGCTCGGCGCCGCCGCGATCCGGAACGTTCGCGGCGTCGGATGGATGGCGGATCGGTCGAAATGATGACCTCGCTGCGCGGACGGCTGTTCGTCGGCTTCACCGCGATCATGGTGCTGATGGGGACAATCGGTGGAATTCTCGCCTATAAATGGGCCTACAGCGAAGCAATCGAGATGCAGGATTCCGTCCTGATCCAGATCGGCAGCTTCGCAATCAACGCCTCGATCAGGGAAAGCCGGCCAGTGAACGGCGTCGATGCGGAATCCGAGGTCGCCGTCGTCGAGCTTGGCGACGTGCCGCACGGAGCCGCCGAAGACCGCCGGCTGTGGGCACTGAAGGATGGGCTGCGGAACGATGTGTATCAGGGGCAGCCGGTCCGGGTCCTGCTTCGCACGCGGCCGGACAACAGCCGGTTTGCGGTGATGCAGCGCACGGAGATCCGCACGGAGATTGCAGGCGACATGGCGGTGCGGACGCTATTGCCGATCGCGGCGCTTGTGCCGTGCCTGCTGTTGGTGACCGCCTTTGTGATCGCGCGATCGTTCCGTCCGATGTTGCGTCTCGCGGGCGATCTCGACGCGCGGCCGGCAGACGATGTCAGCGCGTTGGCAGCGTCGGGCGCGCCAAGCGAGCTGCAGCCGTTCCTCGGCTCGATCAACGGGTTGCTGGGACGGATGCGCGCCATGATGGAGCAGCAGCAACGCTTCATCGCTGACGCGTCGCACGAGCTTCGGACGCCGATCACTGCACTCAGCCTGCAGGCGGAAAATCTCGCTTCCCTCGACATGCCGGCGTCGACGCGCGAGCGGCTCGATGCGCTGAAGAGTGGCGCGCAGCGGACCAGGCATCTGCTCGAGCAATTGCTGGCGCTCGCCCGTCAGGATGCCGTGACGCCTGCTGCCGGCGAGGCGGTCGATCTGGACAGGATTGCAAAAGGTGTCGTCGCCGATCTTCTGTCTGAGGCGGCAGCGCGCAATATCGACCTCGGCTTCACGATGGTCGAGACAGTCGCGAGCGACGGCGATCAGTTCTCCCTTACCTCGGTCGTCCGAAATTTGGTCGAGAACGCGGTCAAGTTCACGCCCGAAGGGGGGAGCGTCGACCTTGGCATCTATCGCGAGGACGGAATGGCCGTCATCCAGATCGAGGACTCCGGGCCGGGGATTTCACCGCGGCATCTGGATCGGATCGGCGAGCCGTTCTTCCGCGGTGGCCAGCCGAGCGGCGACGGGGCCGGGCTCGGGCTCTCGATCGTGAAACGGATCATCGATCGGTGCGGCGGTTCGATCCAGTTCGAGAATATGACCGGCACCGAACGCGCGGGTCTGCGTGTGACCGTCAGGCTGCCGGCTGTCGACCGCTGAGATAAGGCGGGCCGCAGAATGCCCCGCGCAGCATCATTGCCATTGCATCTTGAGACCCGCGCGGCTTATCGCTACCAGTGCAGTTCGGATGCGGGCCTTTGCGAGCCGCCGGTCGAGACCGGTTCGGATTTCGCGGGCCGACGGAAGCAATGCAGGGCATTGGAGAAAGGACGTTTCTCGTGGCAAACACGACGGCGGAGCTTGAAGCGCTCCTGATGCAAAAGTCGCTGACCGATCCGCAGCTTTTGGCTGCGGCGGATGCGGCATCGGACTTCCGGATCCTGCCGGACGCCACGGTAATCAAGATCGGCGGGCAGAGCGTCATCGACCGTGGCCGCGCCGCCGTCTATCCGCTGGTCGACGAGATCGTCGCGGTCCGCAAGGCGCACAAGCTGCTGATCGGGACCGGCGCGGGCACCCGCGCCCGGCATCTCTACTCGATCGCGGCCGGGCTTCGGCTGCCGGCCGGCGTGCTCTCGCAACTCGGCGCCTCTGTCGCCGATCAGAACGCCGTGATGCTGGGCCAGCTGCTGGCCAAGCACGGCATCTCCGCGGTCAGCGGCGCCGGGCTTTCGGCCGTGCCGCTTTACCTCGCCGAGGTCAGCGCCGTCATCTTCAGCGGCATGCCGCCTTACGGTCTCTGGATGCGGCCCGCGGCCGAGGGCACGATCCCGCCCTACCGCACCGACGCCGGATGTTTCCTGGTCGCCGAGCAGTTCGGCTGCAAGGCGATGATCTATGTGAAGGACGAGAACGGCCTCTACACCGCGAACCCGAAGACCACGAAGGGCGCCTCCTTCATCCCGAAAATCTCGGTCGCCGAGATGAAGGCGAAGGGATTGCAGGATTCGATCCTCGAATTCCCGGTGCTCGATCTACTCGCCACCGCACGCCATGTCCGCCAGGTGCAGGTCGGTCAATGGCCTCGTCCCCGGCAACCTCACCCGCGCGCTCGCGGGCGAGCATGTCGGCACCATCATCACCGCGAGCTGAAGAGAGACCCGACCATGGATGACACCATCAAGCACGTCACTTCGCCGCTTGCGCGCCAGACCCTGCTCGACAGCGATCTCACCCGTCCCGTCGCCGGCGGACGCCCGATCCCGCTGCTGCCCTGGGTGCAGGTGGTGAAGATCGGCGGCCGCTCGATCATGGACCGCGGCCATCAGGCGATCCTGCCGATCGTCGACGAGCTGCGCTCGCTGTTATCAGAGCATCGGCTGCTGATCCTGACCGGGGCCGGCATCCGCGCCCGCCATCTCTACAGCGTCGGCCTCGACCTCGGACTGCCGGTCGGCTCGCTCGCGCCGCTCGCCGCAAGCGAGGCCGGCCAGAACGGCCATATTCTCGGCTGCCTGCTCGCGCCGGACGGCGTGTCCTATATCGAGCATCCGACCATTGCTAGTCAGCTCGCGATCCATCTCTCCGCCGCCCGCGCGGTCGTTGGCAGCGCCTTTCCGCCGTATCACCATCACGAATTCCCGGCGTCGCGCATCCCGTTGCACCGCGCCGACACCGGCGCGTTCCTGATCGCCGATGCGCTCGGCGCCGCCGGCCTCACCATCGTGGAGGACGTCGACGGCGTGTACACCGACGATCCGAATGGCCCCGATGGGAAGAAGGCGCAGCTGCTGCGGGAGGCCAGCCTCGCGGACCTCACGAAACTGAAAGGCACGCTGCCGTTCGATCCCGCGCTGCTCGAAGTGATGGCCAATGCGCGGCACATCGAGCGGGTGCAGGTCGTGAACGGCCTCGTTCCCGGCCGGCTCACCGCGGCGCTGCGCGGCCAGCATGTCGGGTCGATCATCCGCACCGGCGCGCGGCCGGCTTAAGCGCGCATTCATCCAGAAAATCGTCGCGCGCCGGGTTTGTTCAGCGCGCGACGGGGCGATTACTTGATTGTCGCGTGCACGGTGATGACTGAGGTGCCGGAAGCCTTCGGCCCCTGACCCGTTGCCTTGATGGCGAACGTATCGCTGCCTTTGTATTTGGCTTTCGCCCTGTACTCGAAGGTCGATGCGTTGATCTTTTTCAATTTGCCGTAGGCCGGCTTTTGCGAGATCGCCGAGTCCGTCACGGTGCCGCGTATTCCGATCGGGATCTGGCAGCTCTCGCCCGACGCGACGTCGATATCGCCGGTCGAATTCTCGCCCCAATCCGCCAAAGTGACCGACATCGAGCATTCCGGCGCGGCCTGCGCCGAAGACGCGGGCATGACACTTGATGCTGCAAAGATGACCGCCAATGCGGCGACGCTCGACAACCGCGTCGTGACGATACCTGTTCTCATGCAAGTCCCACTGCTGAAGGTTTTCGGCGCAGGAATCCTGCAACGTGGGAGCAGGGGAGGCAAGGACTTCGGCTGATCTGCGTCGCACGGGTTGAAACAGCTTGGGCACCTTGTTGCGTCGCTGAAGCGCCCCCATAGTCATCGCAACCGCGACTTGGTCGGGACACAATAGTTCGCGTGACAAGGAAGGGTTCCAATGGCTGAAAGCAACGACGGTCGCGCCCAGCAAGCCGGCTTTGCCGGCGTCACGCGCAAGACCCTTGAGCGACTGCGACTACCCGGTGATCATCGCGAGCTGGTCGTTGCCGAGGTGACCTATCCGCCCGGCGGGGTTGCCCCGCTTCACCGGCATCCTGTTGGGGGAGTGGTCTTTATCGTCGAAGGTGTCGCCGAATCCGCCTATGGCAGCGAGGCTCCACGACAGTATCGGACAGGCGAGACCTTGCAGGATCGCGCCGATGTTCCGCACACGCTGTTTCGCAACTGCGATCCGGAACGGCCGCTGCGCTTTCTGACGATCTACGCGCTCGAACCCGGGCGTGCGTATACGATGGAGCCGTGAGTCCGGGCGTTTCCGTGGGCTGTTCAGGTCATCATGAGCTTGATCTGGCCGTCTTCAATGGTCCCCGCCGCAAGGGCATCGCGAGCTCTTTTTTCAATCGTCGGCCAATTCGCGAGAAGATACTTCTGCGCCTGCATCTTCGTTGGGAATGTGGTTTGCAGGATGCAGTCCTGTCGTGCGTTTCCGTTCGCAATCTGAAAAGACACCGCTTGGGGTCCCTCATTGATCTCTTGTTCGGTCGGCTTGGGAAGCTTGCGCATGCTGCTCCTTCACGAAGATTTTCGCGCTCGTCGCGGATGGAATTCGGTCGCATCCCGGGCGGGCGATCCGGTCGCGTGGCGCGCGCGGCTCAATCGACGTCGGCGGCTCCGGCCGCGGTCTTTTTGGCTTTTGCCGGGCGCCGCTTCGACACCTGGTCCGGGCTCGGCGTGTTGCGCACAGCCTCGGTCAGCATCTCGCGCAATTCAGCCTTGGTCTTGGGTGGTTCCCGCCTGCTCGGTTTTTGCCAGTTGCTCATTGACCTCATATGGGGATGGATGAGGCAAAATGCTACCGCTCACTCAAGGTTTCTGGGTCACGCCGGCCACCGGGGGCGGAACGGCCAGAAGAAAGCAAACCGATTCCACCAGGAGTTCATGCGCTCGGTCGACGATGTCGTCCAGCGATCTCGTCTTCGCGAACATGGCCTGGGCTTCAGCCAGCAACTGGTCACGCGTCGGCATGCTGGGCAGACGCATGTCGGCACGGTGCTGCAACAGGAAAAGTGCCTCCCGCACCGACAATCCGGTTTCATGGACTGACGATTTGATGGCCTGCGCGATGTATTCGGGATTGAAACGGCCGGCGAGCTGCTCAGCCGTTCGCTTGATCACACGTGATCCCAGGCGCTGCTCGTTGCGGAGAACCTGCGCGGGCGGCGCCTTCAGATCCCAGACGAGACCGAGCCAGGACAAGGCCACCAGAACATAATAGGTCAGGTCGATCTCCCACCAGCGGAAGCCTTGCCGCGCACTGCTTTGGTAGGCGTGATGGTTGTTGTGCCAACCCTCGCCCATCGTCAACAGAGCCAGCAGCCAGTTGTTGCGGGAGTCATCGCCCGTAACATAGCGCTTGCGTCCATGAACATGTGCGAGGGAGTTGATGCAAAACGTTGCGTGATACAGCAGCACGGTGCTCCAGAAGAAACCGACCAGGAGGCCCGGCCAGCCCGCAACGAGGAAGCACAGACCTGCGACCACGACCGCCGGAAAAACCTCGAATCTGTGCAGCCATATCAACTCTGGATACGAGGCAAAATCCGAAACTTTCGTCAGATCAGTCGCATCGTGCTGTCGATAAAAGATCCAGCCGAGATGACTGTACACGGGGCCTTTGTGCCCGGGTGAATGCACATCCTGCTCGGTATCCGAATGAAGATGGTGATGCCGATGTTTCGCAGCCCACCAGAGGACGCTCTTCTGGGCGCTGCTTTGGGCAAGGAATGCAAGGATGAATTGAAACGCCCGGCTTGTTGAGTAAGCTCGGTGCGAGAAGTACCGATGATATCCGGCCGTGATCGCAAACATGCGCAGCCAATACAGACCTACGCAAATTGCAATCGCTTGCCATGAGACGCCCGACCAGATCGCCGCCAGACACCCTGCGTGAACCAGCAGAAACGGCAGCACCTGCGGGTACATGATGTCGTCGTGTTGTTGATCTGGATCGATATCGGTGGACAAGCTCGCGACCTCGGCTGCTTAATGCGCGGGCCGCCCGCCGGCAGACGGCTCAAGTCCTGGTCTTGGCGGGCATTGCACGCGGTGTTCTAGAAAGTACCCCCGCGGCCGGTAGACCAGTCGCGGGGTCGTGAAACCAGAGGCTCTGCCAGTACATCCGTGGTCAAAGCAGCATGGCGTCGATAGCGGCGGCTTACGCGGCGCGCAGATTTTCCGCAGCAGATTTGCCAGTCCGGCGGTCTGCAACGATGTCAAAAGAAACCTTCTGTCCCTCGTTGAGGGTGCTCATGCCGGCGCGTTCGACTGCGCTGATATGAACGAAAACATCCTGGCTTCCCTGATCCGGCTGAATGAAGCCGAATCCCTTTTGGCTGTTAAACCACTTCACGGTTCCCGTATTCATGGGAGATCGTCCTTTAATGTAGATGCGTGTTTGTAGCCGCACTCAAGAGCGCAGCAGGCGAATTCGAAGTTCAGGGGGTGAGGGTCGTCAGTCAGGCGCGCTGTCAGCGGCGAGGCCAAGTCGTTCGGCCGAAACTCGATCCACGGTATATGACTACTATTCGATCATTTTGCAAGCTTTCCCTTTCCGACCTCGATCGCTGCGTCCCCAGGCGCTATTCCTTTTTCGCGGTCAGGCCATCGACCATCGCGCGCGTCAATGTCGAGATCTCGCTGCGCAGCGCACCGATCGGCACCGCGATCAGCTTGTGTTCCAGCCCGAGCGCGACCATGCCGTGCACGGCCGAGAACAGACTGCGCGCGGTGACGCCGAGCTGCGCCGGCGAGCGCTGCGGAAGCAGCACCGAGAGCGGTTTGTAGATGTGGCGGAATAATTCCATCTGCTCGGTGATGGCCCATTCCGGCACCGGCTTGCCGGGCTGCATGCGGTGCTCGAACAGCGCGCGCCATAGTTCGAGATTGTCGGCGGCGAAGTCGCAATAGGCGACCGCGATCCGCACCAGCATCTCGCGCGGTGCCGCCGCCCCACCGATCTCGGCCAGCGACAGCGACGCATCCAGCCGGGCCAGGGTGCGTGAGCCGACGCGCAGGATCAGCTCGTCGACATCCTCGACCAGATTGTAGACGCCGCCATTGGCGACGCCGATCTCCTGGGCCAGTTCGCGCGTTTTCAGGCCGCCGAGACCTTTTGCCGCAATCGCCCGTTCCGCCGCCTCGATCAGCGCTTCGCGCAGTTTTGCACGTCGTTCCAACGCTTTGGACATGTTTCACCCGTCGTTAACCATAGTCTTGAGCGTTGCTCAAATATTAATTGAGCGTCGCTCATTATCTGGTACAAAAGAGTCATGAGCGATGCTCATAACAGGGAGTGACCAAATGTTCAAAACTGTTTTGACGATTTTCCGCGGCAGTGTGGCGGCAGCCGAGGAGGAACTGCAAGACCGGACCGCGCTGGTCGTCCTCGACCAGCAGATGCGCGATGCCGCCGCCGCGGTCGAGCGCTCAAAGCGGTCGCTGGCGCTCGCAATCGCCGGCGACCAGCAGGAGGGCCGCCGGCTCGACGCCACCAACGGCCGGATCGCCGATCTCGAGGTGCGCGCATCAGCGGCGCTCGAGGGCGGCCGGGAAGACCTCGCCCGCGAAGCCGCGCAGGCGATCGCCAACCTCGAAGCCGAACGCGATGCCGCGATGACCGCGCGCACGCTGTTCGCCAGCGAGATCACCCGGCTGAAGCGCCACGTCGCCAACGCGGAGGCGCGCATTGCCGAGCTCGATCGCGGCCGCCGGCTGGCTCGCGCTTCGGAGGCGGTGCGTTCGCTGCGCCGGAGCGGCATTGAGGCGGCGCGTCCCTACGAGTCGACGCTGCCGGAAGCAGAGGCGACGCTGAAGCGGCTGCGCGAGCGGCAGCTGGAAGCCCAGGCGGCTGACGACGCCCTGTTCGAGATCGATACCGCCTCCGGACCGCTCGTCATCGCCGAGAAGCTCGCGGAGCAGGGCTTCGGTCCGCGCATGAAATCGACTGCCGACGACGTGCTGGCGCGGCTGAAAGCCAAGCGCCCGTCCGCCGCCTGAAACCTCAAGCCTGAAACCAAGCCAACTTCAAACCACGCATCATCAGGAGACGACCATGAACCAGACCATCCAACCCCACAGCGGCGCCTGGGTCACCTTCACCTACGCGTCCTTCGCGGCCTCCGCCTTCCTCGTCGCCGTCGGCGTGTTCTTCCTGCCGATCAGCCTCTGGATGCAGGGCTACCTCACGATGGGCATCGTGATGCTGATCCAGACCTGCATCACGCTGACCAAGACGGTGCGCGACAATTACGAGAGCAGCAAGTTCGTGAACCGCATCGAGGACGCCAAGGCCGAGCGCCTGCTGATGGAAGTCTCCAAGGCGGGGTAAGAACGCGGCCGGAGCCGATGCCAAGCGGCGGGTATTTTCACCCGCCGTTTGCAGTTCGGGGCAACTTGTTCCGTTTCCAAAAGGCCTTGTTTACCCTGCGGCAAACAGCGGCAGGTTGCGCTCATGGCTCCTTAACAGGGGTGAGTGCAGAGATCGCGCCCGAGGGACAGAGAAATGGCGTCCACGGACAATCGCACGCCCGCTTCGCGCGGCAGCAAGGGCCTCGCGAAGGCGCGCGCGGCCTTTGACCGCCTGCGCAGCCATGGCAGCTTCTGGCTGAAGGCGCTGTCGCAGCCGACCATCGATCTCACCTTGCGCACCCAGGCCGGGCAGCGAACGCGCATCGTCGAAGCGCCGGGCCTCTCGCTGCCGAAGGACGAGCTCGACGCGCTGGTCGGACAATTGCGCATCGTCGCCGCGAAGACGCTGCCCGAGGAGAGCCTGACCTACGGCATCTTCTCCGGCGAGCCGGAGCGGCTGTCGCGCGCCATCATCACCCTGATATCAGAGGAAGACACCGGACGGCCGATCGCGTTCAATGCACTGTCGGTGATGGACGTGCCGCTCGACGGCGAGCCGGCGGAGGTCACCCATCTCGGCCTCGTCATGGTCGATCCCGATGTGCGCGGGCAGGGGCTGTCATGGGTCCTGTACGGCCTGACCGCGCTGGTGCTGTTCGCCCGCGACGGGTTGCGGCCGAAATGGATATCCAACGTCACCCAGGTGCCGGCGGTGGTCGGCATGGTCAGCGACACGTTCTCGGATGTGTTCCCGTCGCCGCTGCCGGGCGCACGACAGAGCTTTGCGCATCTGCAGCTCGCGCGCGGCATCATGGCACGGCATCGCGCGGTGTTCGGCGTCGGCGAGGAGGCCGGCTTCGACGAGGCGCGTTCGGTCATCACCAACGCCTATACCGGCGGTTCGGACGCGCTGAAGAAGACCTTCGAGATCGCACCGAAACATCGTGACGCGATCTACAACGAATTTTGTGAGCGCGAGCTGGATTACGGCCGCGGCGACGACGTGCTGCAGATCGGCCGTGTCGATCTCGCCGGCGCGCGCCGCTACCTCATGAGCGAGGTGCCCCCGGGCTCGCTGCCGGCACTGCTCGCGGCGTCGGCGATGCTGGCGCTGCAGCGGCTGGTGCTGCCGGTGGTCTACTGGATGGACGACACCCGCGCCTTCGGTACGCTGCGTCCGCGCAAGCAGGATAACGGGGCCTTGCGATGAATTTCGACTATTACTCCTTCACCGGCCGTAATATCGGCTTCATCGACGAGCACGAGCAGCAGCTGTTGCGCCAGGCGCGGGTGTTCGTTTGCGGCGTCGGCGGCATGGGCGGTGCGGCCTTCATGGCGCTGGCGCGCGCCGGCGTCGGCAAGTTCGTGATCGCCGACATCGATCGCTTCGAGGTCTCCAACCTCAATCGCCAGGTGTTCGCCTTCGCCGACGGGGTCGGTCGCGAAAAGGCGGCGGTTGCCGCCGAAGCCGCCAGGCGTATCAACCCGACCATCGAGATCGAGGTGCTTGGCGAGAACTGGACCGGCGAGCTCGCCGGGATTGCCGCGCGCTGCCCGGTGATCGTCAACGGCATGGACGATATCGCTGCCGGTGTGCATCTGTACCGGACAGCAGAGAGCGCTGATTCAACCGTGATCGACGCCTACATGTCGCCGCTGCCGTCGGTGATCGTGGTGCGCCCGCACGATCCGCGGCCCGAGCAGCGCCTCGGCTTTCCGACCACCGGCAAGGACTGGACTGACATCACCGAGGACGACCGCCGCGCCGCGATGCGTGCCGAGATCGAGCACGTCATGCTGCATTCCTCGTCGCGCAACTATGTCGATCTCGCGATCGCCGGCGAAGTTGCAGCCGGCCGACGCAGCCGGATGTCGTTCGCGCCGATGGTGATCTCGACCGGCATGCTGATGGCCTATGAGGCGGTCGCGCTGATCCTCGGCCGCACCTCCGGCACCGATTGCCGCGGCTGGTTCCTCAACCCGCATCGGCCCGCGATCGAGAAGCCGCGCAATGCCCTGATTGCCGCCCTGATGCGCCCGCTGGTGCGGCGGGCTATCGATGAATTGACAGGTCACAAATGACGTCGGGGGTGATTGCCGATTCCATCGTCAATCTCTGCGGCGCCATCGGCATCGCGGTGGCGATGATGACGTTCTATCGGCGTGATCCGAGGAGCCCGCTGACCCGCCGCCTGCTGCTCGCGCTTGGCGCGATCGCGGCCCTGTTCCTCGACCGTGGCCTTGCGTGGTGGAGTGGAAGCTGGCTGCTCGATCGCCTCTCGGTGATCCCGGCCTCGCTGATCCCGCTCGGTGCGTTGATCGTCACCGAAGGCATCTTGCGCCGCCACGCGCCGCGCGCGGTCAAGATCGCGGCGCTCGCCGGCGGCGTCCTGCTCGGCCTCGGCGGCACGTTCGGGCTGCAGCGCCTTGCAATGCCCTATGCGATCACGCTGGCGCTGTTCCAGCTCGGTGGCTTTGCCACCTGCGCGTTGCTGCTGGCGACGCGGGACCGCGCGTCGCTGATGGCGTCGGAAAACCGCAGCATCGGCCGCATGGCGGTCGGCGCGCTGGTCGTGATCCCGTTCATCCTCACCGACTTCCGCACGCTGTTTCCGGATATTCCGGTCCGGCTCGGCGCACTCGGTGCGCTGTTGACTGTGACCGTGATGCTGATCGCCGGCGGCGGCGCCGAGACGCGCCGGCATGGCCTTGCGATGATGGCGTTGCGGCTGGTCTCTTCGGGCCTGCTGGGCCTCGCCGTCGCCTTCATGGCGCCCGACGTCGACGCTGCGCAGATGATCCGGTTCGTCGCGGTTGCGATCGCCGGCGTGCTGACCATCGGCCTGATGACAGACGCGCTGCGGGCATTGTTCGAGTCGCAGGAGCCGGGTGTGCTCAATTCGGTCGCGGCGTCGCCGGCGCAGACCAGGGAGCAGTTGATCGCCGAGCTCGCGCGGCATCCGATCTTCGAGAGCGCGCGGCGTTTCCGTGAAAACGAGCTCGCGCCCTACGATCCGCCGCTGCTCCGCGATGCCCTGTCGACCAGGCGCGTGCTGCGCCGGCCCGATGCGCCGTGGGGGCTGTCGCCGACCGATCCGGCGGCCGAGCGCATGGTCTCGCTGATGACCGCCAACAGCGCCTCCCACGTCATTGTGCTCGCGCACGATCCGCTCGATCTGATCGTGCTCGCCGTGCCGGTGACCGCGGCTGATCCCGCCACTGAAACCGCGCTGGCGCTGGTGCGGCGGCTGTTGGCGTTGACCCCGGAGGCCAAATGATATCAGAGATCCAGGAGGGCGATCGCAGGGCGGCATTCGACGCCGCCCTCAATGCCTATGGGCCCGATAGCCTCTATGTGCCGCCGCTGTGGAGCGATTTCGACCGGATGTCCGATTCCGCGAAGAATCCGTTCATCACCGAAGGTCATGGCCGCTACGCGCTATTCTCCGCGCATCGCGACGGAACGCCGGTCGGCCGCATCGCAGCCTCGATCCACGACGCCTCCAACCGCAAGCACGGCACCCGCCATGGCGCGTTCGGTTTCTTCGACTGCATCGACGACCCCGATGTGGCCGATGCGCTGCTGCGCGCCGCCGAGCAATGGCTGTCCGCGCGCGGCATGAGCCACATCGCTGGCAATTTCAATCTGACGGCGATGCAGCAGATCGGCGTGATGACCGACGGCTTCGACCATGCGCCGTTCACCGACATGATGCGGTCGCCGCCGCACATCGCGCGCCACCTCGAGCGCGCCGGCTATGTTGCGACCTTCCCGATGACGACGTTCGAGATCGCGCTCGACGGCGGCAAGCCGGAGCAATTGCTCGGTGACAAGCAGCGCGCGGTGCTGGCCGACAAGGATTTCGTCTGGCAGCCGATCAAGCGCTCCGCCTTCAAGGTGCGGCTGGAGGATGCGCGGCTGATCCTCAATGACGGCTTTGCCGATAATCCGATGTTCGTGCCGCCGACCACGGCCGAGTATCTGTTCCAGGCCGGCGACATGATGTGGGTTATCGACAAGCGGATTTCCACCGTGGTCTATCACCGCGGCCGGCCCGCCGGCGCGATCATCGCGATCCCCGACCTCAATCCGCTGATCAAGGCGATCGGCGGCCGGATCGGGCTGACGGCCCCGTTCAGATTCGTGCAGCACCGCATCATGAACACGCGCGCCGTGCTGATCTATCAATCGGTCTGCCGCGACCTGCACAATCGCGGCCTCAATGGTGCGATGCTCTACCACACCGCGCTGGCGCTGCAGCAGGCCGGCTACCGCACGCTCGGCGGCACCTGGATCGCTGATATCAATGCTCCCTCGCTGCGCCAGGTCGAGAAGGCCGGGGCCCGGCCGCTGCACCGGCTGCATCTGTTCACCAAGAGGCTGGTCGCGGCATGAGCGAGCTGACGCCGGATTTGCTGCGCGAGCTGGTCGCGGAGGCGCGGCTGGCGCCGAGCGTCCACAACATCCAGCCGACGCGCTGGCGCCTGCTCGACGACGGGCGGCTGGCGCTGGTCGACGCGACCGGCGTCCGTGCGCCGGTCGCGGACCCCGCGGGACATGATGTTCTCGTCTCGCACGGCGCGGCGTTGGAGGGCATGAGCCTCGCGCTCAACCGCCGCGGCTTCGCAATCACGGGCATGACCACGATCGAGCAGCCGCTGTCGCCGCAATTGGCCGTGCTTTGCAACTTTGCGATCAGGCAAGGCGTCGCGCCCGATCCGTTGGCCGGCCATGTGGCGCGCCGCATGTCGTGGCGCGGCAAGTTCGCGGCGTCGGCTGACGATGCGGCGGCGCTGGCCCAGCTTGCCGTAGCGCGTGACGATTTGATCTGCATTGGGGATCGCCGGGCGATCGCCGACATCGCCCGCTGGGCCGATCAGGCCGAGTTCTCCTTTGTCCGCGGCGACGATTACCGGGCCGAGTTGCTTGCATGGATGCGGCTGTCGCCCGATCATCCGCACTATCTGCTGGACGGCCTCAACCGCGACGCGCTCGCCATGAATGCGATCGAGGCCACCGCCGCCCGCTTCGTGCTCGGCGGCCTGTTCAAGCCGCTGGATCGTCTCGGTATCGCCGCATCGCTGCTCGCCGACAATGCCAAGACCGCGTCGGCTTCGGCGATCATCCTGTTCTGCCGTCCGGTCGGTGAGGATCCACTCATGACGGGCCGGCACTTCTATCGCACCTGGCTCGAGATCGATCGCGCCGGCTTTGCGGCGTGCCCGATCTCGGCGCTGGCCGATCATCCGGACTTCAACGATCGGCTGCGCAAACTTGGCCAGCTCAGTGCCGACCTGCGCCTCGTCAACGTGTTCCGCATTGGGCGGCCATCGAAACCGCAGAAACCGCGGCATTTCCGGCTGCCGGTCGATCGGCTTATTGTCTAGGCGCCGACAGATGAGGTGCGATATCCGCTGTCAAAGCTTCACGGGGTCGTGCTATGACGCCGCCCGCAAACCAATGACCGGTGGATATGATGTCGAAGCAATCGTTGCGCGAGGAGGCCGAACGCCTGATCCGCGAAACCATGGAGAAGCGGAACCTGGTCATCAAGCAGGGCACGACCCGGATCGAGGCCGTCTGCGGCAAATGCGGCGCGCCGAACCGGGTGCAGGCGGAAAAGGGCCAGGCCCGCGTCAAGTTCACCTGCAAGCAGTGCGACCACAAGCAGGAAACGCTGTAAGCGCGCGTTACTTGAACACTTCGCAAACCGTGATGTGATCCGGCGCAGTCCGGGCTGCGGTCCGCAGCGAGACGTTGCGCCACCAGGCGTCCAGCGCGTGGCGATTGCAGGTGAGCTTCACGCTCATCCCGCCGGCGAACTTGATCCAGTCCGCAAAGCTCTGATGTGACACCGCGATCACGACGGGAACATCGGCACCCAGCGCGCGCTCGATCAGGAAGCCGAGGCCCTTGCCGTCGCGTTCCCGCTTGCCGAAGCGGTTGATGATGACGAGATCGGCGCCTGCCGCCAGCGCATCGGCGACGCGGACGCCGGCGGCCTGCAGCCGCGACAGATCGAGCTTGCAGCCGGTGGCGCCCGAACTTGTAGTACCTGGGCTCGGCGGCTGCGCCAGCAGCAGCATCTCGCCGCTATGGAGCAGCACCGCCGACAGGCTGGAATCGGCGCATTGGCCGGTCTGCACCATGCCGACGACGCGCGCGCCGTGCGCGTTCAGAGCGCCGGCGAAGTCGCGCAGGATGGCATCGGGATCGTCGTTGTCGTCATAGACCAGGGCAGCAAGGTCGCATTGGGCATCGAACATGATGAGCTCTGTTCGTTGAGAGGGGCGACCGCGGCGCCAAAGCGTCGCGGCCGCATGTTTTCCAGGATCAGGCGGCCGGCGGGCCGTTGATGATCTGCAGCTGGGTGAATTCGGCGAGACCTTCCTCGGCGAATTCGGTGCCGATGCCCGACTGCTTGGCGCCGCCGAACGGAATGTTCGGGGCCATGTCGAGGTGCTTGTTGATCCACACCGTTCCCGCTTCGATCCGGGTGGCGATCTCATGCGCGCGCTCGATGTCCGATGACCAGACCGACGCACCGAGGCCGTAGGTGGTCGCGTTGGCGCGGCGGATCACGTCATCCCTATCGGAATATTTGATGACAGGCAGCACCGGACCGAACTGCTCCTCGTCGACCAGCTTGGAGCCTTCCTTGATGTCGCGCACGATGGTCGGCTCGATGAAGTAGCCGGGGCGGTTCATCGCGGCGCCGCCGGCGATCACATTGCCGTTCTTGCGGGCGTCGTCGAGGAACGCCTTCACCTTCTCGTACTGCATCTTGTTCTGCAGCGGGCCCAGCTTGGTGCCCTGCTTGGAGCCGTCATCGACGACGGTGTTCTTCGCAATCGCGACCAGCTCGTTGCAGATTTCGTCATAGACGGATTCGTGCACATAAAGCCGCTTGATGGCGAGGCAGACCTGACCGGAGTTCTGGAACGCGCCCTCGAAGATGCCAGGCGCGACCTTCTTCGGATCGACGTCGTCGAGCACGATGCCGGCGTCGTTGCCGCCGAGTTCGAGCGTGATCCGCTTCAACGTCTGCGATGCGCTCGCCATCACCTTCCGGCCGGTCGCGGTCGAGCCGGTGAAGGAGATCTTGCGGATGTCAGGGTGCTTGGTCATGTGATCGCCGAGATCGTTGGCGTCGGCGATGAAGTTCAACACGCCCTTCGGCAGGATGTCCTTGACCAGCTCCGCAAAGCGCAGCGAGGCCAGCGGCGTGGTGGGCGCAGGCTTCACCACCAGGGTGTTGCCGGCGAGCAGCGCCGACGGCAGCTTGAACGCCAGGATCAGGAGCGGATAGTTCCAGGGAATGATCGCGCCGACCACGCCGAGCGGGCGGCGATAGGCCTCGACCTTGCGGTCGCCGGAATTCTCGATCACCCGCATCGGCAGATCGAGCGAGCCGAGATAGCGGAAGAAGCCGGCCATGCCCATGACCTCGCCGGTGGCATCCGCGAGCGGCTTGCCCTGTTCGCTGGTCAGGATGCGCGCGAGCTCGTTGGCGTTGGCCTCGATCGCCTCGGCCATCTTGATGATCAGCTTGCGGCGCTCCTCCATCGGCGTCGCGGCCCATGCCGGGTAGGCGGCCTTCGCGGCGGCGACGGCCTTGTCGAGCTGTTCCCTGGAAGCGCGCGGGCATTGCGCCACCACCTCTTCGGTCGCCGGATTGAGCACCGGCATCGTGCCGTCGCCGGGTACCATCTTGCCGTCAATGAGAAGACTGTAATCACTCATAGGCTTTGCTCTCCCTAGTCAAACGGGCCGTTCGGGCCTCGCTATATTCATGTGTATATCACGACTACAACGAGGACGCCACGGCCATCCACGGCGCGCGCCTGATCGCCGAACCGAATAAGCTCGCTCGGAAAATGTCGAAGAAAAATCAGCCTGAGCCTTGCGATCACTTATTTGCGGTTGCCGGCCCGGCGTCAACGGCGACGGCGCGGGCTTCAATGTATTCTAACGTCGCGCGCGATCACACCGGATACTCTGTGGTTATATTGAGGACTGGACGCTGGCCGTCCTATCGATATATTACAACAAATATAACGATGATCCGGAGTGCCGGTATGCAGATCGAAACCCAGGAGCTCACCACCTGCGAGGTCGCGCCCGACGGCTGCGCCATTTCGCTGGGGTTCGTGGACGGCAAGGGCGAGCCCGCGACCATCCGCCTGTCGATCAACCAGGTCGGCGCGCTGGTCATGACGTTGCCCGGGCTGATCAGCAAAGCGCTGCAGACCCGCTTCGGCGACCAGACATTGCGTTACGCCTATCCGCTGGACTCATGGACAATCGAGCAGTCGACCGATCCGGCCCAGGGCATGATGACGCTCAAGACGTCAGACGGCTTCAGCGTGTGCTTCTCGATCCCGCGCGCGCAGCAGAGCGAGCTCGGCGAGGCGCTGGTGGCGCCGCCGGCGACGCCGGTGCGGGTGCGGGCGAATTGAGGCCGGCTTTGCAGGGTGGGTTAGCGAAGCGTAATCCACCATTTCCGCCGCGGCGGGAGAAGAGGTGGGTTACGCGGCTCTAACCCGCCCTACGATGCCCAGGGCGATCACATATGCTCCTTAAGCGGCTGTGCACGTACTCGGCCTCGTGGTTCGAGACGCGCCGCAAGCGGTGCTCCTCACCATGAAGGTCTACTATTGTGCCGCAAAACAAGCCCTCATCCCCGCGCAAAGGCTTCGCCTTTGTCGCTGGAGGAGCCCGCCAGAGGCGGGCGTCTCGAAGGATGGCCGCAGGGACGCTTCTCGCCAGATTTTTCCCAAATGCAATTGCCCTGCTAGGATTCCCTACTTCCCCTTCACGAATGCCGCGAACGCGTCGCCGTAGTCAGGATGCCAGCGCGACAGCGGCGGACGGTTTTCGACGATGTCGCCGGCGGCCCACAGGATGCGGCGCTCATCGAGCGCGCGCGGCACGTCATTGTCGGGGCAGAGGATATAGAAATCGCCGGCGGCGAGGCGCTCGATCATGAAGTCGACAGTCTGTTCCGAGGTCCAGGCGCCGGCCGGCTTCTCGGTACGGCCGCGGGCGGTCAGCCCGGTGAAGACGAAGCCCGGGATCAGCAGATGCGCTGATATCTTGCAGCCGTCGGTGTTGCGCAGCTCGTGCTGCAGCGCCTCGGTGAACGCCTTCACGCCGGCCTTGGAGACGTTGTAGGCGGGATCGCCCGGCGGCGTGGTGATGCCCTGCTTGGAGCCGGTGTTGATGATCAGCCCCGGCCGGCCGCGCTTGATCATGTTGGGCGCAAACGTCTGCGTGCCGTTGATCACGCCCCACAGATTGACGCCAAGGATACGCTGCCAATTGTCCGCGGGCCCGAACATCGCGCTGCCGGGCTGGATGCCGGCATTGTTCATCAGGATATCGGTGCTGCCGAACTTGTTCGCGACGGCGGCCTCGAGCCTTGCGACCTCATCGGCGTGGCTGACATCGACCTCGGCCGTCATGATATCGGCCGCGCCGCCGGGCGCCGCAGATGACAGTTTTGTCGCAGCCGCCTTCAACCTGTCATCGCCGAGATCGGCGATGCAGACCTTCATGCCAGCCTGCGCGAATCGCAATGCGGCGGCAAGTCCGATGCCGGACGCGCCTCCGGTGATCACGGCAACATGATTGGCTGATATCACGGGGTGGGGCATCGGCGGTCTCCGGACACATCTGTGGCTGAGGTTCAAGACTTAACATAATGCACCTACCATGCACGCAGGCGCATGGGAGGTTTTCATGCGCGCCACCCTCGACAACGCCGGCTCGGCTTTACGGTTTCGCGCCTGCGCTGTAGAATTCGGGATATAACGCTTCCAAAGACCTCAGCCGACAATTTGACAGGGAGTGCAGACATGGCTGTTTCGCAGGCTGTTCCGATCACGCGCCATCCTTACGCCGATGGCTCCTACAAGAAGATGCTGATCGACGGCAAATGGGTCGACGCCGCCTCCGGCAAGAAATTCGAAACCCACAACCCCGCCACCGGCGAGCTGCTGGCCTCTGTCGCCGAAGGCGATGCCGAGGACATCAATCGCGCGGTTGCGGCGGCGCGCCGTGCGTTCGAAGGGCCCTGGAGCAAGGTGAAGCCGTTCGAGCGGCAGAACATGCTGCTGAAGCTCGCCGAACTCGTCGAAGCCAACTTCGAGGAACTGTCCCAACTCGACACGCTCGACATGGGTGCACCGATCAGCCGCACCCGCGGCAACCGGCTGCGCGCGCTCGGCATGTTGCGCTACTACGCGGGACAGGCGACCGCGATCCATGGCGAGACCATCGAGAATTCGCTGCCCGGCGAGATATTCTCCTACACGCTGAAGGAGCCGATCGGCGTGGTCGGCGCCATCATCCCGTGGAACGGGCCGCTGACCGCCTCGATCTGGAAGATCGGGCCGGCGATTGCGACCGGCTGCACCGTGGTGCTGAAGCCGGCCGAGGAATCGCCGCTGACCTCGCTGCGGATCGGTGAGCTCTGCATGGAGGCCGGCATTCCACCCGGCGTCGTCAACGTCGTGCCCGGCTATGGCGAGACCGCGGGCGCGGCGCTTGCTTCGCACCCCGATGTCGACAAGGTCGCCTTCACCGGCTCGCACGTCACCGGGCAATCGATCATCCGCGCCTCGGCCGGCAACCTGAAGCGCGTCTCGCTCGAGCTCGGCGGCAAGTCGCCGGACATCGTGTTCGCCGATGCCGATCTCGACGCCGCGGTGCCGGGCGCTGCGATGGCGGTGTTCGCTAATTCCGGCCAGATCTGCAGCGCCGGCACGCGGCTGTTCGTCGAGCAGAAGGTCTATGACGAATTCGTCGGCCGCGTCGCCGAGTTCGGCAAGAAGCTGCAGGTCGGCAACGGCCTCGATCCCGGCACCCAGATCGGCCCGCTGGTGTCGCAGCAGCAGATGGATCGCGTGTCCGGCTATCTCGACATCGGCCAGAAGGAAGGTGCGAAGGCGCTTGCGGGCGGCGGCCGCCTCACCGAGGGCGCGCTGTCGAAGGGCTATTTCGTGCAGCCCACCGTGTTCGCCAATGTGCAGGACAACATGCGCATCGCGCAGGAGGAGATCTTCGGCCCGGTGATTTCGGCGATCTCGTTCAAGGATCCGGAAGAGCTGATCAAGCGCGCCAACGCCACCACCTTCGGCCTCGGCTCCGGTGTCTGGACCACCAATGTCAGCAAGGCCCACCAGGTCGCCAAGGCGCTGCGCGCCGGCTCGGTCTGGGTCAATTGCTACCAGACGATGGACCCGGCGGTGCCGTTCGGCGGCTACAAGATGAGCGGCTACGGCCGCGAGTCCGGCAAGCAGCACGTCGAGGAATATCTCAACGTCAAGGCGGTCTGGATCAAGACGGGTTAGAGCCTCGAAGGCACTGCGCTCCCTCTCCCGTTTGCGGGGGAGGGCAATCGCATATGCGCTCGATGCCTGCACAAACTCGTCATGCCCGGCCTTGTGCCGGGCATCCACGTCTTGATTCCGCGCGAGAAAAGACGTGGATGGCCGGGACAAGCCCGGCCATGACGAATGTGGAAATGACAGAACCGTGCCTTTCGCTGCCAAATGCGATCGCCCCGCGTTTGCGGGCGAGGGGGCGCTTGCACGATTTCGGAAAATTGGAAATGTATTCTTGATTTGCCCGACGTGTCAAGTTGCCTTGTCGAACGCCGGACGCTGCCGGCTCCTTTGCATGGGGTTGTTTTCGATATTTTGGCAGCGCGCCTCTGCGACGGTCGCCGGCTCTTGCGCTTACCGTCCCGCTGCCTTCCTCGGCTTGCCGATGTCGCTGCGCAGGGCCTCGAGATCCTTGCGCACGGCGGTCGCCGCGTCGCGCTCGATCTTACGGTAGCGCGCCACCAGAGAGAGGCCGAACGGGGTCAGCACCGCGCCGCCGCCGTTCTTGCCGCCGGTCTGCCGTTCCACCGCCGCCTGTCGGCAGATGCGGTTGATCTCGTCGACGAGGTCCCAGGCGCGCTTGTAGCTCATGTCCATGGCGCGGCCGGCCGCGGAGATCGAGCCGCATTCCCTGATACGCTCGAGCAGCAGAATCTTGCCCGGCCCGATCCGGTCCTCGGCATCGAGGTCGATGCGAACGCTCAATGAGGGGAGCGATGTGGCGCTCGATTTCGACATGGCAGACCTGTTCTCTTGGCAACAGATTGCCACTACCCGCTTTCATGAACAAGATGAACCCGTTAGATAACGGGAAATGACATAAGATTATTTGGGGCAGGCATGAATCCTCTGTCGCTGTTCTCTCCGCTCAAGGTCGGTCCTTACCAGCTCGAACATCGCGTCGTGATGGCGCCGCTGACGCGGATGCGGGCGGCGCGGCCGAGCCTCGCGCCACGGCCGCTGAACGCGGAATATTATGCGCAGCGCGCCACGCCGGGCGGCTTGCTCATCGCGGAAGCCTCACCGGTGGTCGCCACCGGCTTCGGCAATCCCGGCGTCCCCGGCATCTACACCGAGGTCCAGATCGCGGGCTGGCGCGAGGTGGTGGATGCCGTGCATGCCAGGGGCGGCTTGATCTTCCTGCAACTCTGGCACGTCGGCCGCGTCTCGCACTCCTCGTTCCAGCCTGATGGCGCGCTGCCGGTGGCGCCGTCGGCGGTCGCGATCCCCTCCGAGTTCAAGGCGATGACCGCGGACGGCAAGGTGGTCGACTACGAGACGCCGCGTGCGCTCGAGACCGACGAGGTCGCCCTGATGGTCGAGGCCTATCGGCAGGGCGCGAAGAACGCGCGCGCCGCCGGCTTCGACGGCGTCGAGATCCACGGCGCCAATGGCTATCTGATCGAGCAGTTCCTGCAATCGCGCAGCAATCTGCGCACCGATCGATATGGCGGTTCGATCGAGAACCGCGTCCGCTTCCTGATGGAGGTGACGCAGGCGGTGACCGAGGTCTGGGGCGCCGATCGCGTCGGCGTGCGGCTCTCGCCCTACGGCATTGCCAATGGCAGCGGCGAGGCCGACCCGATGCCGCTCTACGGTCACGCCATCAAGGCGCTGGACAAGCTCGGGCTCGCCTATCTGCATTTCATCGAGCCGCGCGCCTCGGGCACCGGGCGCGCCGAGGTCGACTGGCAGAACGTGCCGTCGGCGATGGTGCTGTACCGCCCGATGTGGAGCGGTGTGCTCATCACCGCCGGCAACTTTGTTGGCGACAGCGCGCAGCGCGCGGTCGCCGAAGGTCACGCCGATGCGATCGCGTTCGGCCGCTACTTCATCTCCAACCCGGACCTGCCGCGCCGCCTGCAGCGCGGCTATCCGCTGACCAAGTACAACCGCGCCACCTTTTATGCCGGCGAGGAGAAGGGCTACACGGACTATCCCGTGCACGATGAAATGGCGCGGGCCTAGACGCCCGTTGTTTCATCCGGGCTACAATGGCTTGATGGGAGTCCCCGATGTTTCCGGAAGACGAGGAGTCCTCGCCGAGCAAGAAGCCAAAGCCCGTGGCGCTGGCAAAGCCCGCGGTCGGCCAATGCCTGTGCGGCAAGGTGCGCTTCGAGATCGACGTGCCGGCGCGCTGGGCTTGGCACGATCACACCGCCGCCAGCCGTCGTGCCCATGGCGCGGTTTATGCGACCTATGTCGGCAGCTGGAAGAAGCGCTTCCGCATCACGCAAGGCGAAAGCGAGCTCTCGCGTTACGAGGATGCCGCCAGCAAAACCGCGCGCAGCTTCTGCGCCAATTGCGGCACGCCGATTTCTTACGAACGGGCGCGTTCGCCGCATATGGTCAACATCCCGCGCGCGCTGTTTTACGGGCGCACCGGCCGGCAGCCGCTCTATCACATCGCGATCGAGGAATTGCAGGAATGGGCCTATACCGGCGAGCCGCTGGTGCCGCTGAAGGGCTATCCCGGCGTGGTCTGGCAACGCTCGAAAAAGAAGAAGCGCAGCGAGCGCGAGGGGATGGTCTAGAGAGCGCGTGACCCCAGGCGCGCGCCTGCGGAATGCGGCCATGACCGGCCGCTCGATTGCTCCCAAAGCGCAAGTTTGGTCATCTCCCCTTGATCCCGCCGGCCAACGCGCCGGCTGGCCTGGAGGGAACATGAAGAATCGCATTACCGGCCGCTCGGCATTTCTGGCGCTGCTGAAGGATGAGGGCGTCACCCATCTGTTCGGCAATCCCGGCACCACCGAGTTGCCGATCATGCATGCGCTGAAGGACCATCCTGACCTCACCTATGTGATGGCGATGCAGGAAAGCCTGGTCGTCGCGATGGCCGACGGTTTCAGCCGCGCCTCCGGCAAGCTCGTCGCCTGCAACGTCCATGTCGCGCCCGGCCTCGGCAATGCGATGGGCTCGCTCTACAATGCAAGCTTCACCGGCACGCCGCTGATCCTCACCGCCGGTCAGCAGGAGCAGGGCCACGGCCTGACCGAGCCGGTGCTCTACGGTCCGCTGGTGCAGATGGCGACGCCGCTGGTGAAATGGGCCGTCGAAGTGACGCGTCTCGAAGACCTGCCGCGCATCGTGCGCCGCGCCGCCAAGATCGCGACCACGCCGCCCACCGGGCCGGTGTTCATTTCGCTGCCCGGCGACATCCTCAATGCCGAGGCCGGCATCGAGCTCGGCCGTTCCACCCGGGTCGATACGCGCGTCAGGCCGTCGGAGGATTCGCTGAAGGCGCTGGCCGCGCGCATCCTCAAAGCGGAGCGCCCGGTGATCATCGTCGGCGACGAGATCGTGAAAAGCGATGCACTGCGCGAGGCGGCCGATCTGGCCGAGACGCTGGGCTGTCCGGCCTGGCAATCCTCGACGCCCTATGGCGCGCATTTCCTGTCCGAAAGCCCGAGCTTCATGGGCGCGATCGCGCGGCTGCAGAAGGTCGCCCGCGATGTGCTGGCGCCGCACGATCTCCTGATCGCGCTCGGCGGCGATCCGTTGCGAATGTCGGTCTACAGCGAGGTCGATCCGCTGCCGGACGGCCTCTCGATCGTGCAGGTCGGCCTGGTCGACAGCGATCTCGCCAGGAACTATGGCGCCGAGATTGCGGTGAAGGCCGACGTCAAGGAAACGCTGCGCGCGCTGGTGCCGGCGTTGAAGGAAGCTGGCGGCGGCGCGCTGGAGACGCGTGCGAAGCAGAGCCTTGCGGCATTGTCGACGAAGAACTGGGCGGCGAAGCGCAAGACGCTGGTCGAGCAGATCTCGAAGGCCAGTCACACCTCGCCGATCGATCCGGACTGGCTCGCGCTGCAGGTCGTGGAGGCGATGCCGGACAATGCGATCCTGGTCGACGAGGGCCTGACTTCGTCGCGCCAGATCCTCGCGCTGCGCGCGCATCGCGATCGCTACGGCTATCACGCGCTCGCCTCCGGCGGTATCGGCTGGGGCCTGCCGGCGGCGGTCGGCGTCAGCCTCGCCAATCCGCAGCGGCCGGTGGTGTGCTATTCCGGCGACGGCTCGTCGATGTATTCGATCCAGTCGCTGTGGACCGCGGCCAACCACAAGCTGCCGCTGACCTTCGTCATCGTCAACAATGGCGGCTACCGCATCATCAAGCAGCGCCTGCTCGCCTTCCATGGTGACGACAACTATGTCGGTATGGATTTCATCGATCCGCCGGTCGATTTCAGCGCCCTCGCGCGCTCGCTCGGGCTCGAGGCGATCAAGGTGACGGACCCGCAGGAGCTGAAGGGCGTGATGCAGTCCGCATTCAGCCGTCCGGGTGCGAAGCTCATCGAGGTAGTGGTGAGCAATTCGGTGAATTGAGTTTTCGCCGCGCGCTCAATCTCTCGCCGTCATCCCCGCGCAACGGCTTTGCCGTTGTCGCTGGAGGAGCGCGCTCTTGCGCGCGTCTCGAAGGATCGACGGCCCGGCTCGTGGCCGTGCATCCTTCGAGGCTCGCCGAAGGGGCGAGCACCTCAGGATGACGGGAGGAAGAGCGGTGTCGTCTACTCCGCAGCAATATGCGTCTTGACGCGATACCGGCCCGCTGGATGCGTCGCGTCGAGCCTCGCGCGGCCCGCGCCGAACAGCTTCTCGCGCAAGGTGCCCTTGGCGTAGTCCCGCTTGTAGCGGCCGCGTCTGGTCAGCTCCGGCACCAGCATGTCGGCGATATCCTCGAAATCGCCGGGCGAGATCGCAAACGCGACATTGAGGCCGTCGACGTCGGTGTCCTCGAACCACTGCTCGATCTTGTCGGCGACCTGCTCCGGCGAGCCGACCACCACGGGGCCGGCGCCGCCGATGCCGACATGCTCGGCGACCTCGCGCACGGTCCAGACCCGATCGGGGTCGGCGCGGGTGACGTTGTCCATCGCGGAGCGGCCGGCGTCGTTCTGCACATGGCGCACTTCCTGATCGAGCGAATAGGTCGAGAAATCGACGCCGGTCCAGCCGGACATCAGCGCCAGTGCGCCCTCGTGGCTGATATGGCTGCGATAACAGGCATACTTTGCCTTGGCTTCTGCCTCGGTCGGCGCCACCACGACGCACATCATCGAGAACATCAGGATCTCGGCCGGGTTGCGGCCCTTCTCCGCGGCGAGTTCGCGGATCGCCGACACCCGTGGGCCGATCACCTTCGACGACGGGCCCGACATGAACACGCATTCGGCGTGCTCGGCGGCGAATTGCCGGCCGCGCGGCGAGGTGCCGGCCTGGTAGAGCACCGGCGTGCGCTGTGGCGACGGCTCCGAGAGATGGATCGCGTTGAGCCGGTAGTTGGCTCCCTCGTGCTGCACGCGATGCACCTTGCTCGGGTCAGTGAAGATGCCGCGCGCGACGTCGCGGATCGCGGCGTCGTCCTCCCAGCTGCCTTCCCAGAGCTTGTAGACCAGCTCCATATATTCGTCGGCGAGCTCGTAGCGGTCGTCATGCGCGGCCTGCTTGTCCTTGCCGGCGCCGCGCGCAGCGGAATCGAGATAGCCGGTCACCACGTTCCAGCCGACCCGGCCGCCGGTCAGATGGTCGAGCGTCGACATCCGCCGCGCGAACGGGTAGGGCGGCTCGAAGGAGAGGTTGCTGGTGACGCCGAAGCCGAGATTTTCCGTCACCGCAGCCATCGCCGGGATCAGCATCAGCGGCTCGTTGGCCGGGGTCTGTGCCGCGTTGCGCAGCGCCGCATCCGGACTGTTGGCATAGACGTCGTAGACGCCGAGCACGTCGGCGAGGAACAGGCCGTCGAACCGGCCGCGCTCCAGCGTCTTCGCCAGATCGGTCCAGTAGGACAGCTTGTTGTAGTCCTTGGTGCGATCGCGCGGATGGGTCCACAGCCCCGGCGACTGATGCGCCACGCAGTTCATGGCAAAGGCGTTGAGCCGGATTTGTTTTGTCATTGTCGAAACCTTGGTCGAAACCTTGAGCGCCGCTTCGATTGCTGCCCGGTCGATGCCGGGCGTCCCTGCATCAACTTGTTGCGACTTCCCCCGTTTTGGCAAGGCCCATTCGCATTTCACGCCCTTCCGGTCGCGTTCCGATCCCGATAGGTTGCGCCTCTTCAGAAGCATGATCCGGATCTGCGATGCGGCTATCCGGCGGGTTCATGCCAAGGGATCATATCAAGACGCGACCTGACGAAGGAACAATCATGGCGACACGGGCCGACGCAATCGCAAATGTGCGAGAGCATTTTCAATCGGGACAGTTCTTGAAGGAGCTGGACCGCAGGGTCGGCTACCAGACCGAGAGCCTGAATGCCGACAAGGCCAGTGCGCTGCGCGCCTATCTGGTCGAGAATTTGCAGCCGGCCTTTGCCGAGCTTGATTTCACGACCCGCCTGATCGAGTCGCCGACCGGCCGCGGGCCCTATCTGATCGCCGACTACCAGGAGGATGCGGCGCGGCCGACCGTGTTGACCTACGGCCACGGCGATGTCGTCGACGGCATGGTCGGCGAATGGCGCGACGGGCTCAATCCGTGGCAGACCACGGTCAAGGGCGACCGTGTCTATGGCCGCGGCACTGCCGACAACAAGGGCCAGCATTCGATCAACATGGCTGCGCTGCGCGCGGTGAAGCAGGCCCGCGGCGGCAAGCTCGGCTTCAACGCCAAGTTCATCATCGAGACCGGCGAGGAGATCGGCTCGCCCGATCTGCGCGAGGTCTGCGAGGCGCATCGCGAGGAGCTGAAGGCCGATCTGTTCATTGCCTCCGACGGGCCACGGCTGTCGGCGGAGCGGCCGACCATCTTCCTCGGCTGCCGCGGCGGCAACCGCATCCATCTTGACGTCAATCTGCGCGAGGGCGGCAACCATTCCGGCAATTGGGGCGGCGTGCTGGCCAACCCGGCGACGATCCTGGCGAATGCGATCGCGAGCCTGGTCGACGGCAAGGGCCGCATGAAGCTCGACATCCTGAAACCCCCGCCGATCTCGAACCGCGTCCGCGCCGCGCTCGCCGACGTCGAAATCAAGCCGACGGCGGACGAGCCGGCGCTGGCGGAAGATTGGGGCGAGGAGAGCTTGACCGCGGCCGAGCGGCTCTATGCCTGGAACACGCTGGAAGTGCTGGCGATGTCGTCGGGCAATATCGAGAAGCCTGCCAACGCGATTCCGGGCAAGGCCAACGCGGTGCTGCAGCTCCGCTTCGTCGTCGGCACGAAATATCTCGAAGTGATCGATGGGGTCCGCGATTATCTGCACAAGAACGGCTTTCCGATGGTCGAGGTCTCGGGCGCACAGCGCTTTGGCGCCTCGCGCACCAACATGGACAGCCCATGGATCGACTGGGCAGCGAACTCGATCCGCACCACCACTGGCAAGGCGCCGGCCGTGCTGCCGAACTTCGGCGGCTCGCTGCCGAACGACGTGTTCTCCGAGGGCCTCGGCTTGCCGACGATCTGGGTGCCGCATTCCTATCCGGGCTGCTCGCAGCACGCACCCGACGAGCACATCCTGCTGCCGGTCACCGAGGAGGCGCTGACCATCATGGCCGGCCTGTTCTGGGATCTCGGCGAGGCACCGCGCAACGCGTGATGCACGTCCCAAGTCGTCATGCCCGGCCTTGTGCCGGGCATCCACGTCTTTGACCTCCGCGCAGACAGACGTGGATGGCCGGGACAAGCCCGGCCATGACACGTTGAGAGACCGGTGCCCAGTTCGCCAAGGAAATTAGATGACCCTATCGACGCCGCTCACCTCCGAAGCCGAAATTGTCGCGAAGAAGAGCATCACCCGCCTGATCGTCGCGACCTCGGTCGGCAACGCGCTCGAATGGTACGACATCTCGGTCTACGCCTATTTTGCGGTCTATCTCTCCAGGGCGTTCTTCCCGGCCAATGATCCGACCACCTCGCTGCTGCTGACCTTCGGCAGCTTCGGCCTGTCGTTTTTGATCCGCCCGATCGGCGGCGTCGTGCTCGGCGCCTTTGCCGACCGTCGCGGCCGCAAGGCCTCGCTGATGCTGTCGATCGTGCTGATGACGCTGGGCACGCTGGTGCTGGCGCTGATGCCGACCTACCAGACCATCGGCATCCTGGCGCCGATCGCGGTGATGCTGGCCCGCCTGGTGCAGGGCTTCTCCGCCGGCGGCGAGTTCGGCTCCTCGACCGCGTTCCTGGTCGAGCACATGCCGGAGCGGCGCGGTTTTGTGGCGAGCTGGCAGTTCGCCAGCCAGGGCGTCAGCGGCCTGTTAGGGGCGGGCTTCGGTGCGCTGCTGACCTCGCTGATGAGCTCGCAGGACCTGCAGTCCTGGGGCTGGCGGCTGCCGTTCCTGTTCGGCGTGCTGATCGGCCCGGTCGGCATCTACATCCGCAACCATGTTGACGACGCGACGCCGCCGCCGGCCGCGAAGCAGCAATCGCCTGTGACGGAAGTGTTCGCGCGGCAGAAGCTCGCCACGACGCTGGCGATCGGCGCGCTCGCGGTGTCGACCGCGGTCAACTACCTCATTGTCTACATGCCGACCTATGTGGTGAAGACGCTCAACCTCGCGCCGTCGGTCGGCTTTATCGCCGCATTCGCCGCACAGACGGCGGTCGCGCTGCTGGCGCCGATCGCCGGCCTCGTCTCCGACAAGATCGGGCGCACCACGCACATGATCCTGTTTGCGCTGCTGTTGCTGGTCTCGATCTTCCCGGCCTTCCTGCTGCTCACCGGCAAGCCGACGCCTGTGATCATCCTGCTCGGCGTGCTCTGGCTCGGCGTTCTCAAGTCGCTGTATTACGGGCCGCTCGCCGCGCTGATGTCGGAACTGTTTCCGGCGGCGACGCGGGCGACCGGGCTCGGGCTCAGCTACAATATCGGCGTGACACTGTTCGGTGGCATGGGACCGGCGATCATGACCTGGCTGGGTGGCTTCGCGCCGATCGGTGATCTCGCGCCGGGCTACTACCTCACCGGCGTCTGCTTGCTCAGCCTGTGGGCGCTCTTCACGATCCGCCGGTTGCGGCTGGCTTGATTTCGTGAAACGAAATTTAAATGCCCTTGTTGCTGCAAAGCAGCGTAAATTGTCGAAATCAAAGTTTCATCTGACGAAAGTATGCGGTGTCCGGCGCGTGTCATCCGTCTTAGGATGATGTTGCCGGGCCCGTCCCTTCATCGTGCCCGGTTCAGGAATTTGGAATTGAGGCAAGGAAGGCCAAGGCATGAACGCCTCCACGACTGCGACCACACGGACCAGCCGCAAGAGGCCACTGCCGGAGCCGGGCCAACCCGACAAGTTCAATGCGATCCAGAAGGTTTGCGCGATCCTGCGCGTGCTGGCGCAGCGCTCGCCGCTGCGGCTCACCGACATCGCCGATACCACCTCGCTGAACAAGGCGACCGCGCTGCGCATCCTCAACTCGCTGATCGAGGAAGGGTTCGTCAGCCGGGTCGCAGGCGCCAAGACCTATGAGCTCGGCCAGGAGGCGCGGGTGATGGCGGTCGGCGCGCGCCGCTCGGTCGACATCGCCGAACTGGCGCAGCCGAGTCTGTTGCGGTTGTCGGAGCGCTCCGCCGATACGGCGCTGTTGTCGGTGCGCTCCGGCGTCGAGGCGCTGTATCTGGCACGCTCGGTCGGCAGCCATCCGCTGCAGCCGAACTATCTGCAGATCGGCAGTCGCCGCCCGCTCGGTGTCGGCGCCGGCGCGCTGGCATTGCTGGTCTGGCTGCCGGATGCCGAGATCGAGGCTGTGATCGAGGTGATCGTGCCGCGGCTGGCGAAATCGCCGCGCATCACGCCAAAATTCCTGCGCGAGCGGATCGGCCTGGCGCGCAAGGCCGGCCACACCGTGCTGATCGACGCCGCGTTTCCCGGGATGGGCGGCGTCGGCGTGCCGGTCCGCGACGATGCCGGCGAGGTGGTCGCCGCGCTCTCGATCGGCGCCGCATCCGACCGCATCCGCCGTCGCGAGGCCGAGCTCGCCGACATGCTGAAAAAGGAAGCCCAGGTACTGGCCCGCGCGATGGCCCAGGCGCCGAAGACCGGGCGTAGCGTCAAGGCGGGGTAGAGCGCGCGTGGGACCGGCATGCCGCGTTTGGTCAAGCGAATAATCCAGGGAACCCAACGGCATCCAAAGGCATCCGCGGGCATCGGCGCCTTGCGGGATCGCGCGCTTGCCGTCATCATGTCACCGCCCCGCTGCAGGAACGCCGCCGACAGATGACGCGACCGCCCGACGCCACCGACGACGCTGTGACGATGGCGTTTGCCGGCCTTCCTGCATTGCTCGACCAGGCTCCCTCGCTGGTCTCGCGCGGGCGGTTGCTCGATTGCGACTGCCTGATCGGCCCGATGGAGCGGCCGTTTCATGCCGCCATCCGCGCCGGCCGGATCGTCGAGCTGACGCCGGCGCCGGTCCTGATGCGCTCGTGGCACTTCGCCTATCGCGCGACGCCGCAGGCCTGGGCCGCCTATTGGCAGGCCGAGCCGAAACCCGGCTGGCATGACCTGCTGGCGCTGACCAAGCGCGGCGAGGCGGTGCTGGAAGGCGACCTGCATCCCTTCATGGCGCATCTGCAATACTTCAAGGACCTGCTGGCGCTGCCGCGGCAGCATTTCGCGGCGGCCGTATCATGAGCGGCACCATCATGAACGGTCATATCGAGCCGATGGTCGGCTGCTACGTGCACGTCGAGATCGGAGGCGAGCTGCACCGCATCTATTTCGAGGAGAACGGCAAGGGCGTTCCGCTGGTCTGCCTGCACACTGCCGGCGCCGACGCGCGGCAGTGGCGGCATCTGCTCGCAGACGCGCAATTTGCCGAAAATTTCCGCATCATCGCCTTCGATATGCCCTGGCATGGCAAGTCGAATCCGCCGATGAGCTGGACCGGCGATGAATATCAACTCACCACTGCGCGCTACACCGAGACCATCCGCGCCTTCTGCCGTGCGCTCGCGCTGGAGAAGCCGGTCGTGATGGGCTGCTCGATTGGCGGCCGCATCGTGCTCAACCTTGCGATCGAACATGCCGTCGAGTTCCGCGCGCTGGTCGGGCTCGAGGCCGCCGACTTCCAGGCGCCGTGGTATGACACCAACTGGCTGAATCGGGCGGACGTTCACGGCGGCGAGGTCTGCGCCGCGTTGGTGTCGGGGCTGATTGCGCCGCAAAGCCCGCAAGCTACGCGGATGGAAACGCTGTGGGCCTACAAGCAGGGCGGTCCCGGCGTGTTCAAGGGCGACCTCTATTTCTACCGTGTCGACGGCGACCTGCGCGGCCGGGTCGCGTCAATCGATACTAAAGTATGCAAGCTCTATCTCCTCACGGGCGAGTATGATTTCTCCTGCACGCCCGAGGACACGAGGCGGACGGCAGCGGCTATAGGGGGCGCCAGCGTCACGATCATGGAACAGCTCGGTCATTTTCCGATGAGCGAGAATCCGGAACAGTTTCGCCGCTACATCGCACCCGTCCTCGCCGACATTCTCACGCAGTAAATCGACCGTTTCCACGCAAGGAGTAGACGTATGACACGCAAATATCTCATCGGCTTCGCGCTCGCCGCCGCGCTCGGCGCGAGCCAGGCGCAGGCCCAAGAGCTGACGGGCACGCTGAAGAACATCAAGGACACCGGCGCGATCACGCTCGGCTATCGCGATTCCTCGATCCCGTTCTCCTATCTCGACGACAACCAGAAGCCCATCGGCTACGCGATGGACATCTGCTACAAGATCGTCGATGCCATCAAGAAGGAGCTGAAGCTCGACAAGCTCGAGGTCAAGCTCAACCCGGTCACCTCGGCGACGCGCATTCCGCTGATGGCCAACGGCACCGTCGACCTCGAATGCGGTTCGACCACCAACAATGCCGAGCGCCAGAAGCAGGTTTCCTTCACCAACTCCCACTTCCTGACCGCGAGCCGCTACGTCACGAAGAAGGCGAGCAAGATTAACTCGATCGACGACCTGAAGGGCAAGACGGTGGTTTCGACCGCCGGCACCACCAACATCAAGCAGCTCACCGAAGCCAACCTCGCGCGCGGGCTGAGCGTCAATATCATCCCGGCCAAGGATCATGCCGAGGCCTTCCTGATGGTCGAGACCGACCGCGCGGTCGCCTTCGTGATGGACGATATCCTGCTCGCGAGCCTCGTCGCCGGCTCGAAGTCGCCGGACGACTACGTCATCTCCAAGGACGCGTTCTCCAAGCCCGAGCCCTACGGCATCATGCTGCGCAAGGATGACGCGCCGTTCAAGAAGGTCGTCGACGCCGCCACTGCGGCGCTCTACACCAGCGGCGAGGGCCAGAAGATCTACGACAAGTGGTTCAACCAGAAGATCCCGCCGAAGGGCCTGAACCTCAGCGTGCCGCTCGGGCCGGAGTTGAAAAAGCAGTTCACGAAGCCGTCGGATTCACCCGATCCGGATGCGTATCTGGTCAACTGACCGCAAGGTTGGGTATGACCCGTCGCTCCTCGGGGCGGGTCCCGAAAATAAGCGTGTCCGGCCATTTTGGAGGAAAATGGCCGGACATTTGCATAGACGCCGCGCGCGATGTCGGCGTAATGCGTGATCAGCGCGGGAGCGCGGGGGACCTGTGAACTATAATTGGAACTGGCACATCTTTCTTGAGCCGAACCCGATGGGGACCGGCACCTATCTCGACATGTTGCTGGCGGGACTGGTGGTCACCGTCAAGGTGTCGGTGCTCGCCTGGATCATCGCGCTGGTCTCCGGCACGGTGATCGGCGTGCTGCGTACGCTGCCGTCGCGGACGGCGTCGTGGATCGGCTTCTGCTGGGTCGAGTTCTTCCGCAACATGCCGCTCCTGGTGCAGCTCTTCCTGTGGTTCTTCGTGCTGCCTGAGCTGCTACCGAAATCCGCCGGGCTGTGGATGAAGCAGTTGCCGAACGCTCCGTTCTGGACGGCCGCGGTCGGCGTCGGCCTCTTCATGTCGGCGCGCGTCGCCGTGCAATTGCAGGCCGGCATCGGCTCGCTGCCACGCGGGCAGAAGCAGGCTTCGACCGCGCTCGGCCTCACCACGGTGCAGACCTATCGCTACGTGCTGCTGCCGATGGCGTTCCGCATCATCCTGCCGCCGTTGACCTCCGAATTCCTCAACACCATCAAGAACAGTGCGGTCGCCATCACCATCGGACTGATCGAATTGACCGGCCAGGCCCGCTCGATGCAGGAGTTCTCGTTCCAGGTGTTCGAGGCGTTCACCGCGGCGACCGTGCTCTATCTTCTCCTTAATTTCGTCGTGGTGACCGCGATGCGCTTCCTCGAGCGCTATGTCGCGATCCCCGGCTACATCACGGGCAAATAACGATGCTCGGCAATCTCGATTTCGACGTCATCCGCCGTTCGCTGCCCTATCTGTTCTTCGAGGGTATGCGCTTCACGCTGACCTTGACGGCGCTCGCGGCGTTCGGCGGCCTCGTGTTCGGCACCCTGATCGCCCTGATGCGGTTGTCGAGCTACAAGGTGCTCGGGCGCATCGCGGGCTTTTATGTCGACTTCATCCGCTCGCTGCCGCTGGTGCTGGTGATCTTCTGGTTCTACTTCCTGGTGCCTTACATCGGGCAGTGGCTGACCGGCGCGTCGCGGCCGATCTCGGTCGGCGCCTTCGCCTCCTCGCTGATCACCTTTATCGCATTCGAGGCGGCCTATTTCTCCGAGATCATGCGCGCCGGCATCCAGTCGATCTCGCGCGGCCAGCCGGCCGCCGCCAACGCGCTCGGCCTGACCTACAGCCAGACCATGCGTTACGTCGTGCTGCCGCAGGCGTTCCGCAACATGCTGCCGGTGCTGCTGACGCAGACCATCGTGCTGTTCCAGGACACCTCACTGGTCTACGTGCTGTCGATCCCGGATTTCCTCGGCGCCGCCAGCAAGGTCGCGCAGCGCGACGGCCGCCTGGTCGAAATGTACCTGTTCGCCGCGCTGGTCTACTTCGTCATTTCCTGTGTCGCGTCCTATGGTGTGCGCCGCCTGCAAGCGCGAATTGCCATTGTTCGCTGAACAACAAGCTGAGCCATCATGATCGAGATCAATCACGTCAACAAATGGTACGGGCCGAGCTTCCAGGCGCTGAAGGATTGCACCACCAGTGTCGCCAAGGGCGAGGTGGTCGTGGTCTGCGGCCCGTCGGGTTCGGGCAAGTCGACCCTGATCAAATGCGTCAACGCGCTGGAGCCGATCCAGGGTGGCGACATCATCCTCGACGGCATCAAGGTCAATGACCCCAAGACCGATTTGCCGAAGCTGCGCTCGCGCGTCGGCATGGTGTTCCAGCACTTCGAATTGTTTCCGCATCTGCGGATCATCGACAATCTCTGCCTCGCGCAGGAGAAAGTGCTCGGACGCAAGCATGACGACGCCGTCGTCACGGCCATGAAGCTGCTCGATCGCGTCGGGCTGAAGGATCACGCCAAGAAATTCCCGGCCGAATTGTCGGGCGGCCAGCAACAGCGCGTCGCGATCGCTCGCGCGCTCGCGATGAACCCGATCGCGATGCTGTTCGACGAGCCGACCTCGGCGCTCGACCCGGAAATGATCAGCGAGGTGCTCGACGTGATGGTCGACCTCGCCCGCGAGGGCATGACCATGATGGTGGTCACCCACGAGATGGGCTTTGCCAACAAGGTCGCCGACCGCGTGATCTTCATGGACCGCGGCGAGATCGTCGAGGATGCCAAGAAGGCCGACTTCTTCGGCAAGCCGCGCAGCGACCGCGCGCAGAAGTTTTTGTCGAAGATCTTGCAGCACTGAGGCCGGCGGCAGCCTCTTTCGTCATTGCGAGCGGAGCGAAGCAATCCATCGTGCCGCGGGTGCGGGATAGATAGATTGCTTCGTCGCTGTCGCTCCTCGCAATGACGGGGATGGGCCACTGGCTCCTTCCAGGGGTTTTCCCCCGTTAACAATTTGCGTATACGAAGGCCTGAAAGCCCCCTTCGTCCGCAGGAGAACTCGCGTGGAAAAGATCGCTTACGTCAACGGCTCGTTCGTGCCGCATTCCGATGCCAAGGTCTCGGTGTTCGACCGCGGATTCCTGTTCGCCGACGGCATCTACGAGGTTGCCGCGGTGCTCGAGGGCAAGCTGATCGACAACGCCTCGCACCTGGCGCGGCTCAAGCGTTCGGTCGGCGAGATTCAGCTTGCGCTGCCCGAGACGCTCGAGCGGATCGAGGAGATCCAGAAGGAGCTCGTCAAGCGCAACGACCTCGTCAACGGCATGGTCTATCTCGAGGTTACCCGCGGCGCCGACAAGGGTCGTGACTTCGCCTTCCCGAAGGCCGACGTCAAGCCGACGCTGGTGATGTTCACCTCGGAAAAGGACATCATCAACGCGCCGTCGGCAAAGACCGGCATCAACGTCATCACGGTGCCCGACATCCGCTGGGAGCGGCGCGACATCAAGAGCGTGGCGCTGCTCGCGCAGGTGCTGGCTAAGCAGGCTGCGGCTGCGGCCGGCGCGGGCGAGGCGTGGATGATCGAGGACGGCAAGGTGACCGAGGGCGGCTCGTCCTCATCCTTCATCGTCACCCAGGACGATGTCATCGTGACCCGGCAGAATGGCAACGAGATCCTGCCCGGCTGCACCCGCAAGGCGGTGGTCAAGCTCGCCGAGGAGCGCCAGCTTCGCATCGAGGAGCGCGCCTTCACGGTCGAGGAAGCGCTTGCCGCCAAGGAAGCTTTCATCACCAGTGCCTCCGTCTTCGTGCAAGGCGTAGTCGCGATCGACGGCAAGAAGGTCGGCAGCGGCAAGGTCGGCCCGATCACCGATCGCCTGCGCGATATCTATGTCGAGTTCGCCCGGGCGATGGCGGTTTAGAGCAGTCGCGCCGCGCTTTGCGCTGTCATCGCCCGGCTCGACCGGGCGACCCAGCATTCCAGAGACCTTCGTGACTCAGCCGAGACGTCGTGGCGTACTGGATGCCCCGCATGAAGCGGGGCATGACAGTGGAATATATGGCGAACAATATCACCCTCACGCCGCGACCTTCACCTTCACCGGGTGCACCGCGCGGAAGCCGATCGCGATCCGGTTCCAGGCGTTGATCGCGCCGATCAGCGTGGTCAGGTTGACTAGCTCGCTGTCCGTGAACCGCGCGCGCACCGCCTCGTAGTCGGCGTCGGGCGCATGCGTCTCTGAAACCAGCGTCAGCGCTTCGGTCCAGGCCAGCGCCGCGCGCTCGCGCTCGCTGTAGAGCGGCGACTCGCGCCAGGCGTTCAGCAGGTAGAGCCGCTGCTCGGTCTCGCCATGCTTGCGGGCGTCCTCGGTGTGCATGTTGATGCAGTAGGCGCAGCCGTTGATCTGCGAGGCGCGGGTCTTGACCAGTTCGATCAGCGATTGCTCGAGGCCGCTTGCCGTGATCTGGCTTTCGACCGCCACCAGCGCTTTGATGGTTTCGGGGGCGGCCTGGTAGAAGTTCATGCGGGGTTTCATGGTCGTTCTCCTTGGTTATGGGTTCAGTAAAAAGGCTAGTGTGCACCGCCGCCGCCGGCGAGTTGGCCCGGCTTCTTCAGGAACAGCGTCGCCACCAGCGCTATGATCAGCGCCACGCCGAGCAAATAGAAGGTGTCGCTGAAGGCGAGGATGTAGGCCTGCTTCTGCACCACCTTGCCGATCGCCGCGATCGCGCGGTGGGTGGCGTCGGCGTGATCGGCAACGCCGTGGTTCAGGAAATACTGGGTCAGTCCCTCAATCCGCGTGCGGGTCGCCTGTTCAAGCATGGAGACCGACTGCATCAGCACGTTGGAGTGATACTGCTCGCGCTTGGTCAGCAGTGTCTGCAGCGCGGCAATGCCGATTGCGCCGCCAAGGTTGCGCATCATGTTGAACAACGCCGACGCCGATCCGGCATTCTCCGCCTCAATTCCAGCCGTCGCAACTGCCGACAGCGGAGCGAACGCAAGCGCCTGACCGACGGCACGGACCACGTTCGGCCAAAGCAGCTGATCGGCCGCATAGTCGTTGGTCATGTAGATGTTCATGAAGTTGGAGCCGGCGAACAGCGCAAATCCGACGCCGATGACGATGCGGGGGTCGAAGCGCTGCATCAGCCGCGGCACCAGCGGGATCAGCACGAGCTGTGGCAGGCCGGTCCAGGCCAGCACCATGCCGATCTGCTCGGCGTTGTAGCCCTGGATGCGCGACAGATATTGCGGCAGGATGAACACCGAACCGTACAGTGCAATGCCGAGCAGGAAGTTGGCCAGCATGCCGAAGCCGAAATTGCGGCGGGTGAGCAGGCGCAGATTGAGCAGCGGCTTCTCGACGGTGAATTCGACGATTAGGAAGGCGACCAGCGCGACGGCTGCGATCACCGAGAGGCGGACGATGAAGGGCGAGCCGAACCAGTCGTCCTTGTTGCCCTCTTCCAGCACGGTCTGCAGCGCGGCGAGGCCGATCGCCATGGTGATGATGCCGAGCCAGTCGCCCTGGCGGATCAGCGACAGCTTCATCGGGCTCGGATCGAGCGAGACGTACAGCATCGCGATCATCACGGCGCCCGGCACCAGGTTGACATAGAAGATGTACTGCCAGCCCCAGTTCTCGGTGAGATAGCCGCCGATGGTCGGGCCGATCGCGGGCGCGAATGTCGCCGACAGTGCGAACAGCGCAAGCCCGATCGGCTGCTTCGCCTTCGGCAGCAGCGTGATGATCAGCGTGAACGCCATCGGGATCAGTACGCCGCCGGTGAAGCCTTGCACGGCGCGCAGCGCGATCATCTGCGGCAGGTCCTGTGCCAGCGCGCAGGCGCCTGAGAACACCAGGAACAGGAACGCATTGGTGAGCAGATAGATGCGCACCGAGAACACCTGCGCGAGCCATCCGGACAGCGGGATCACCACGATCTCGGCGATGAGGTAGGAGGTCGAGATCCAGCCGCCGTCATCGATGCCGGCGCCAATGCCGCCTTGAATGTCGGCGAGCGAGGCATTGACGATCTGGATGTTGAGCACCGCCATGAACGCGCCGAGCGTGGCGCCGATCACCGCAATCCAGGTCTTGGTCGGGATCGCGGGCGTCGCCAGCGTTGCGAGCGTGGTGAGATCGGCTGATTTGGCTGCATCGACGGTAGGCTGAAGCGCGGTCATCGGAGTGTTCTCTGGCTTGCCCACATAAGATGTATTAGGCGGCCGCTTTCGATAATCGGGGAAAGAGTGGAAGGATTGTCCGGCCACAATTGATAATCGGCATGCCACCATGTCTTGCCGCGCAGCGGCTCATCCGCGATCCCGGTTCACCGGTGAGGTGAGCGAGCCTCTCAGGCCCTCTGCGGGGGCAGGGAGCCCTGCCGCTGGTGATTGCGGCACGAAGAAGGGCACAGCAAAACGCGATCGACACCGAGTGGTGATCGATCGCGCGAAGCCAATCGGTGGTCGTTCGTCTCTACCCGCCGTGTGGCCGCGTCGCTGATGCAAGCCGGCGCTTCTCCTCGCGCTCGGCCAGCACCGTCGCCTTGGTGTTGACGGTCGGGATCGCCGACATGCCCGGCCGCAGCAGGCCGGTCAGGCTGTGATCGTCCAGCACGATCTTCACGGGCACCCGCTGCACGATCTTGGTGAAGTTGCCGGTGGCGTTGTCGGGCGGCAGCAGCGCGAATTCGAGGCCGCTGGCCGGCGACAGGCTGTCGACATGGCCCTTCAGCGTGGTGCCGTGAAAACTGTCGACGGTGAGCTCGACCGGCTGGCCGTTGCGCACATGGGTCAGCTGCGTCTCCTTGAAATTGGCGACCACATAGACCGCATCGAGCGGCACCACGGCCATCAGCTGGGTGCCGGCCTGCACATACTGGCCGACGCGCAGCGTGCGGGCGCCGACGGTGCCGTCGACCGGCGCGGTGATCCGTGCGTAGGACAGGTTCAGCTCGGCCTGCTGCTCGACCGCGCGGGCCCGGTCGGCCTGCGCGACAGCCTGGGCGCGCTGCGTGGTCAGCACGTCGACCTTGCGCTGCGCCGCCGACAGCGCCGACTTCGCGTGCTGCAACTGCGCCGTATTGCTGCGCAGCGCGGCGTCAGTCTGCTGCGCGCGTTGAATGGTGCCGGAGCCGGACTTCATCAGCCCGTCGTAGCGGGTCTGCTCTTCCTGGGCGAATTTCAGATTGGCCTCGGCGGCGGTGACATCGGCGGTGCTCTGGTCGATGATCGGCTGTTGCAGCTCGAGTTGGGCATCGAGGTTGCGCACGGATGCTTCGGCGGCATCGACATCGGCCTTGGCCTGGCCGAGCGCAGTGCGGTAGTCGCGGTCGTCGATCTGGGCCAGCAATTGGCCGGCCTTCACCGGCTGGTTGTCGGTCACCAGCACGCGGGCGATGTAGCCCGACACTTTCGGCGCGATGATCGTGGAGTCCGCCTTCACATAGGCGTCGTCGGTCGATTCCAGGTAACGGCCGGTGGTGAGGTAGTCGTAGCCAAAATCGGTAGCCACGACGACGCCGAGCACGGCGGCGAGCCCGAGCGCCACCCGCTTGATCGTCCGCCGCGACGGGCGAAGGCCGATTTTGGCAGAATCTTCAGGGACATAGGTGGTGGTCAACATGGTCGTCTCCTGGCCGAACATTTGCGTCCTTCCAGAAAGGGCGCCGGCTACGGCCCCTTAGATGCAATGTCCTGTGCCCTGTGATAATCCCGATAAAACTGGAAGCATTATCAAGCCAGCGCTGATAATCCGGACCTTGCCGCATGGATCGCCTGACCAGTTTGACCGCCTTCGTCCGGGTCGTGGATACCGGTGGCTTTTCCGCCGCGGGCCGCAAGCTCAACATGTCCACGACCATGGTGAGCAACCATGTCCAGTCGCTGGAGGACCGGCTCGGCGCGCGGCTGCTCAACCGCACTACGCGCAAGGTCAGCCTTACCGACGTCGGCCAGGCCTATTACGACCGCTGCGTCCAGATCCTCGCCGACATCGAGCAGGCCGACGACATCGCAGGCGCGCTACAGTCCGTGCCGCGCGGCACGCTGCGGATCTACACCAACACCCATCTCGCCCAGTTCCTGTCGCCCGCAGTTGTCGAGTTCCTGGCGACCTATCCCGAGGTCAAGGTCGACCTCGCAATCGGCGAGCGCAACGTCGACCTGATCGACGAGAACTACGATCTCGCGGTGCGGATGATCCCGCCGCCGGATTCCAGCCTGATCGTGCGCAGCATCGCGACCTGGCGGCACGTGCTGTGCTGCTCGCACAGCTATATCGAACAGCACGGCAAGCCTGCGCAGCTCGCCGACCTCACGGAACGCAATTGCATCCGTCACGTGAATTATCCCTACGGCGACGAGTGGCATTTCGTCGACCGCAAGGGCACCCCGGCGTCGGTGAAGGTCACGGGCAATCTGGTCGCCAATAGCGGCGATACACTGCGGCTCGCCGCGTTGGCCGGCGTCGGCGTATTCCTCGCGGCAGGCTTCCTGGTTCGCGACGAGCTGGAGTCGGGACAGCTGGTCCGGCTGTTGCCCGAGTACCGGCCGGTCGAGTTCACGATGAACGCGGTTTATCCGCACCGCCATCATCTCTCGGCGAAGGTGCGCACCTTCATCGACCTCCTGGTGCATCACGCCACCGAGCAGCAGAAGCTGATCAATCCGTATTCGTGAGGGGGAAATAGCTCGCGCTCAAATCCATCACCATCATCCTGAGGCTCGCTCCGCTCTCACCTCGGGATGACGGGTCTAGCAGCGCTTCCTTCAGCGTCATGACGGCCCGGCATCCCTTGCATGGCGTGGGCGTGTATGAAGATCGCGTCACTTGCCGGGGGCTGTCATGCCGCTTCGTCTCCTCGCACCACTCCTGTTCGCGCTCACAGCAAACCTGCTGCTGCAGGCGCCGGCGCGCGCCGGCTATCCCGATCATATCGTGAAAATCGTGGTGCCGTTCGCGCCGGGCGGCGGCACCGACGTCGTGGCGCGCACGCTGGCGCAGGAGATGCAGAAGGATCTCGGCGTCACCGTCATCATCGAGAACAAGCCGGGGGCAGGCACCATCATCGGCACCCAGAGCGTCGCGGCGAGCCCGGCCGACGGCTACACGCTGCTGATGGCGACCTTCGCCAACGCGGTCAATCCGAGCCTCCACAGCAAGCTGCCCTATGACGCGCACAAGGACTTTGCGCCGGTGGCGCTGGTGGCGCGCTCCTTCAACGTCGTCGTGGTCAGTCCGGCTTCGCCGATCAAGTCGATCGCCGATTTGATCGCGGTCGCGAAGGCTGATCCGGAAAAACTGTCCTATGGGACCTATGGCACCGGCACCTCGGCGCATCTCGCCGGCGAATTGTTCAAGCACATGGCTTCCGTCAATCTCACCACTGTTCCCTACAAGGGCGCGGCACCCGCCATCACCGACCTGATCGGCGGCAAGATCCAGGTGATGTTCACGACGGTCGCAAGCTGTGCGTCGCTGGTCGCAGCCGGGCAGCTGCGCGCCATCGCGGTGACCTCGGCTGAACGCTCGCCCGCGTTCCCGCAATTGCCGACGGTGTCGGAAGCCGGCGTATCCGGTTATCTCGCCGAGTCCTGGTACGGTCTTTACGCGCCTGCGAATACGCCGCCCGACATCATCGATCGCCTCAACAAATCGGCGGCCAAGGCCGTGCGGGCGGAGGCCTTCAAGAAGCTCGGCGTCAATGAGGGCCTCGTGATGGTCGCACAGCCTCCGGCCGAGCTCGACCGCTACTTTGCCGGGGAGGAGGCGCGCTGGCGCAGGGTGATCCAGGACGCCGGCATCAAGGCCGAATAGGCCGCCGCCGCGCACGGCGATCACATCTTTTTGCATCGCCATGCCGCGACCGTGATTCTAGACGCAACAAACGGGTTCCTGGGTCGTTGATGACGGGACGCCGGCAACCTCGCCGGTGGGTCAGGCCTTGGGCTGGGAGTGGGCCATGTGGATTCTGTTGCTGCTGCCGTTTGTCGGCTTGCTCTGGGTGCCGTTCTATAATTTCGCCGAACCCTCGCTGTTCGGCTTTCCTTTCTTCTACTGGTACCAGCTCGCCTGGGTGCCGATCTCCTCGCTGCTGATCTTGCTGGTCTATCGCAGCCGCCGGCCCGACGCCGACGAGCAGCGGTGAGGGGACAGAAATGACCGATCACATCGCCTGGGTGGCGCTCTCCGTCTTCATCTTCTTCTTCGCCCTCGTCACCGTGATGGGCTTCTTCGCCGCGCGCTGGAAATCCGGCCCGGTGAGCGAGCATCTCGACGAATGGGGCCTCGGCGGCCGTCAGTTCGGCACCTGGATCACCTGGTTCCTGGTCGGCGGCGATTTCTACACCGCCTACACCGTGATCGCGGTGCCGGCGCTGGTCTATGCGGTCGGCGCCTACGGCTTCTTCGCGCTGCCCTATACCATCATCGTCTATCCCTTCGTGTTCGCCGTGATGCCGGTGCTGTGGAAGAAGGCGCATGCCAACGGCTACGTCACCGCCGCCGACGTCGTCCACGGCGCCTATGGCTCGCGCAGCCTCGAGCTCGCGGTAGCGCTGACCGGCCTGGTCGCGACCATGCCCTATATCGCGTTGCAGCTGATCGGCATGGAGGTCGTGATCAAGGCGATGGGGCTATCCGGTGAAGTGCCGATCATCGCCGCATTCGTGATCCTTGCACTCTATACCTATAGCTCCGGCCTGCGTGCGCCGGCGCTGATCGCTTTCGTCAAGGACATCATGATCTACATCGTGGTGCTGACGGCCGTGGTCGTGGTGCCGTCGAAGCTCGGCGGCTATGGCGCGGTGTTCTCGGCCGCCAACGACGCCTTCACGGCGAAGGGCGGCGCCACCGGGCTGACGCTGAAGGGGGCGCAGTATCTGCCCTACGCGACGCTGGCGCTCGGCTCGGCGCTGGCCGCCTTCATGTATCCGCACACGCTGACCGGCATCTTCGCCTCGAAGTCGGCGGATACGATCCGCAAGAATGCGATCCTGCTGCCGGCCTATACGCTCTTGCTCGGCCTGATCGCGCTGCTCGGCTACATGGCCTATGCCGCCGGCATCAAGGTGACGTCGCCGAACGACGTAGTGCCGCTGCTGTTCAAGACGCTGTTCCCGGAATGGTTCGCGGGCTTTGCGTTCTCGGCGATCGCGATCGGCGCGCTGGTGCCGGCGGCGGTGATGAGCATCGGCGCCGCCAATCTGTTCACCCGCAATGTCTGGAAGTCCTATGTCAATCCGGACATCTCGCATGCCGGTGAGGCGTCGGTGGCGAAAATCACCTCGCTGGTGGTGAAGGTCGGGGCGCTCGCCTTCATCCTGCTCCTGCCGACGCAATATGCGCTCGACCTGCAATTGCTCGGCGGCCTCTGGATCGTGCAGACGCTGCCGGCGCTGGTGTTTGGCCTGTTCACCGCCTGGTTCCGTGCCGAAGCGCTATTGCTCGGCTGGGCGGTCGGCATCGGCTGGGGCACCTACACGGCGTGGAGCAACGGGCTGAAGCCGCTCGCCAGCATCTCGCTCGGCGATTCCAGCTATACCTTCTATGTCGGCCTCGGTGCGCTGCTGCTCAACATCGTGGTGGCGGTGCTGGCGACCGTCGTGGTCGGCTTGATATCACCCGCCAAGCGCGGCGCGGCGGCCTGAGCCGTCGCCCGTATCTGACGGGGCGGAGATGAGAAGCGCGGTCAGGCGCGCCACCTCCGCTTTGGTCTTGTCGATCGCGACGTTCTTCACCGGCCCGTAGCCGCGGATCTCCATCGGCGCTTTTGCGATCGCGACGAGATCGGGCAGCCGGGCTGGATCGAGTTTGCCGATGATCGTATCGATCAGTATCTCATACCAGGTGATCAGCTCGCGCTCGGCGCGCCGCTCCGCGGTGTAGCCGAACACGTCGAACGGCGTACCGCGCAGCCCCTTGAGCCGCGCCAACAGCCGCAGCGGCGTCTGGATCCATTGACCAAACGCACGCTTCTTCGGCCTGCCCCGGGCATCGCGCCGCGCTGGCAGGAAGGGCGGCGCGAGATGATACTGCACCGTGAAGCCGCCATCGAACTCGTGCTTGAGTTCGTCGAGGAAGCCGCTCTGCATATGCAGCCGCGCCACTTCGTACTCATCCTTGTAGGCCATCAGCTTGAACAGCGAGCGGGCGACAGCGTCGGTGAGGGGGAGGTCTTGCCTGCTTGGTTCGATTTGTTCGCGTGCTCCGCTCGCCTCCCCCGCAAGCGGGAGAGGGGGCGCACCTTCTTCGCAGTTGCTGCTCAGCGCTGCCTCGGCGCGGCTGACGCGATCGACCGTCGCGCGATAGCGCGCGGCATAGGCCTCGTCCTGATAGTCCCTGAGGAATTCCGCGCGATGTGCGATGATCTGCTCTAGCGTCTCGAGTACGCTGGCCGCAGCACCGTCCGCCTTCGGCAAAAACTCCGGGTCGGCAAAGGCGAGCCGGCCCCAGGCCAGCGCCTGCTTGTTGCGCTCGATGGTGACGCCGTTGAGCTCGATCGCGCGGGTCAGCGCCTCCAGCGACACCGGCACCAGGCCCTGCTGCCAGGCGAAACCGAGCATCATGATGTTGGCGTACACGCTGTCGCCGAGCAGCCGCTCGGCCAGCGTGTTGGCGTCGATGGTGGTGAGGTTGCCCGATCCGATCACCCGCTCGATGGCGCGCAGCCGCACCGGCGAGGCGAGGTCCGCGTCACGGAATCGAACCACGTCGCCGGTCGGCATCTCGGCGATGTTGACCGCGGCACGCATGCCCTTGCGATAGGTGCCGGAGGCCTTGGCCGATGAGCTCACCACGAGGTCGCAGCCGATCAGCGCATCGGCCGCGCCCTGGTCGATCCGCACCTGGTGCAGCGCCTCGGGCGCCGCTGCCAGCCGCAGATAACTCAGGACGGGACCGAATTTCTGCGCGAAGCCGGTGAAGTCGAGCACCGAGACGCCGCGGCCCTCGAGATGTGCTGCCATTGCGATCAATGCGCCGACGGTGATGACGCCGGTGCCGCCGACGCCGGTGACCAGCAGATCGTAGGGCCGCTCAAGCGGCGCAAGCTCCGGCAGCGGCAGCGCGCCGGCGCGCACGAGAGGATCGATCGCGCTTGCGTTGTTCGCCCGCCGCTTGCTGCCCTCGATGGTCACAAAACTCGGGCAGAAGCCGTTGAGGCAGGAAAAATCCTTGTTGCAGGTCGAGAGGTTGATCTTGCGCTTGCGGCCGAACGGCGTCTCCTTCGGCTCGACGCTGAGGCAGTTGGATTCCACCGAGCAGTCGCCGCAGCCCTCGCAGACGAGGTCGTTGATGTAGGCGAAACGGGCGGGGTCCTTGATCTGCCCGCGCTTGCGGCGCCGCCGCTTCTCGGTGGCGCAAGTCTGCTGATAGATCAGCACGGTGACGCCGGAAATGGCGCGCAGCTCGCGCTGCACGGCGTCCATCTCCTCGCGCGGGTGGATGGTGACGCCGCCGGGCAAATCCGCCGGCGAGAACTGCGTGGGATCATCCGACACCAGCGCAATCCGCGCGACGCCTTCGGCGCGGACGCTGTGCGCGATCGCCTGCACGCTGACCGGGCCGTCGACCGGCTGGCCGCCGGTCATCGCGACCGCGTCGTTGAACAGGATCTTGTAGGTGATGTTGGCATTGGCGGCGATCGCCTGGCGGATCGCCATCGAGCCGGAGTGATAGTAGGTGCCTTCGCCGAGGTTCTGGAACACATGGGCGTTGCCGGTGAATCTCGACGACGCCGCCCAGTTGACGCCTTCGCCGCCCATCTGGATCAGCGACGAGGTCTCGCGGTCCATCCAGCTCGCCATGAAGTGGCAGCCGATGCCGGCCAGCGCTTTCGACCCTTCGGGCACTTTCGTCGAGGTATTGTGCGGACAGCCCGAGCAGAAATAGGGCGTACGCGTCGCGCCCGGGACTGCGATCATGCGGTCCTGCTCGGGCGCAAGCGCGGCGACGCGCCGCGCGAGTTGTAGTTCCGGAAACATCGGATCGAGCCGCCGCGCCAGCACATCCGCCAGCATCCGCGGCGACAATTCGCCGGTCCAGGAGATCAGCCGCGCGCCTCGCTCGTCGTGCTTGCCGACCATCCGTTCCGGCTTGGCGCCGGGATAGTCGTAAAAATACTCCTTGAACTGGCTCTCGATGATGCCGCGCTTCTCCTCGACCACGAGGATCTCGCGCTTGCCCTTCACAAACTCCATAGCGTCATGCAGCGCCAAGGGCCACACCATGCCGACCTTGTAGATGTCGATGCCGAAGCGGCGGCAGGCGGCCTCGTCGAGGCCGACCAGCCGCAGCCCCTCCATCAGATCGAGATGCGCCTTGCCCGTGGTGACGATGCCGTAGGTCGCGCCCCTGATGTCGTAGATGTGGCGGTCGATCGGATTGGCTTTGGCGAAGGCGTAGACCGCGTGCTTCTTCGCCTCCAGCCGCTCCTCGATCTGCGGGCCCGGCAGATCCGGCCAGCGATAGTGCAACCCGCCGGGCGGCGGCAAAAAATCCGGCTGCGCGAAGACGCGCGGCGGCCGCAGCTCGACCGAGGCGCCCGACTCCACGATCTCCGAGATCGCCTTGAAGCCGACCCACATGCCGGAAAATCGACTGAGCGCATAGCCGTATTCGCCGAACGCGAGATATTCACCGACATCGGCCGGATGCAGCGTCGGCATGAACCAGCTCATGAAGGCGACGTCGGACTGATGCGGCATCGACGACGACACGCAGCCATGGTCGTCGCCGGCGACGACCAGCACGCCGCCATGCGGCGAGGAGCCATAGGCATTGCCGTGCTTCAGCGCATCGCCCGAGCGATCGACGCCGGGCCCCTTGCCGTACCAAAGTCCGAATACGCCATCGACCTCGCGGTCCTCCTGCGTCTCGACCTGCTGCGAGCCGAGCACGGCGGTGGCCGCGAGGTCCTCGTTGACCGCGGGCAGGAATTCGACGCGGCTGTCCCCGAGCTGTTGTTTGATCTTCCACAGTTCGAGATCGACGCCGCCAAGCGGCGAGCCGCGATAGCCGGAGATGAAGCCCGCGGTGTTGAGCCCGGCGGCACGGTCGCGGCGCGCCTGATCGAGCGCGATGCGGACGATCGCCTGCGTGCCGGTGAGGAAGACGCGGCCGCGTTCGCGGCTGTAGCGCTCGGACAATTGGTAGGCGTCGAGCAACGGCATCTGGCCCATGACTGACCCCTGAAGGAATCGCAATGTCTGACCCGACAACGCTATGCCCTTGGGCCTGGTAGGTCTTACCTATCTATTCGATCGACAGGCCAAAAACGGTAGGAGATTGCTGCAATCAGGCCAATCAGGTAGGATCTACCGAACTGGGGACTTCACCGTGGTCGAAGAGCACGACGAAAAAATCCTCGCCGAGCTGCAGAAGGATGGCCGCGCCACCAACCAGCAGCTTGCGGAAACCGTCGGCATGTCGACGTCGGCGTGCTGGCGCCGGGTCCGTGCGCTTGAGGGGGCCGGCGTGATATCCGGCTATTCGGCGCTGGTCGCGCGCGAACGCGCCGGCTTTGCGACGTCGGCGATCCTGCACGTCTCGCTCGAGCGGCACGATACGAAATTCGTCGACGAGTTCGTCGCGCGGGTGATGCAGCGCCGCGAGGTGCTGGAATGCTTCGCGACCACCGGCGACGCCGATTATCATCTGCGCGTCGTCGTGCGCGACATGGACGCCTACAACAAATTCCTCGATGAGTTCATGTTCCGCATCCCCGGCATCCGCCACGTCCGCACCAATGTGATCCTGAAGGAGATCAAGACCGGCGTGGCGCTGCCGTTTTGATGTGGCGTGATCCCTCCGTCATCCCCGAGCGCGCTCATCTCTCTCCTTCGTCATTCCGGGGCTCGCGAAGCGAGAACCCGGAATCCATTCATCCGTTAAGCCCGGCTGCGCCGCCGCAGTTGCCGCAGCGACAGCACGTGCAACAGGATCGAGCTTGGCACCACGAAAGCAGGGGTCAGCACATTCGGGAAGGCGTCCACGCCCATGCTCGGGCCACTTGGAACGATGAGCTGGAAGGCGCCGGGCGACATGATCAGCCCGAGGGTGATCGCGATGGCGAAGTCCGCGAGGCCGAAGATGTTCCAAAGGGTCGCCGCTTTCTGCCCCTCAGCCGTTCCAGTCGCCAAGGCAATCGCCGCCGGCACCGCAAACAGGCCGGTCAGCACGTCGCCCGTTCCTGCCGGCAACGCCCATAGGCCCGGCAGCGCCCCTCGCAGCCAATAGGCGAGCCATTGGCTGCCAAAGATGCGGTAAAGCTGCAGGGCGATGAGCCACGTCGGCGGCATTGCATCAAGCAACTGCCCCACTCGCCTCGACAACAGCAACAGTGGAGCACCGATGATCACCGGCAGGAGCATTGCCGCTGGAAGCAGCGGCAACTGGGAGGCACCCGTGCGGAACAGGCCGTCGATGGCTGCCGTCCAGACGACGGCGGCCCAAAGCGTGAAGGGCACCATGATGGCCAGCCAGGTCGATCGGCGTTGTATCGGCGTCAACTCGGCGCTTTCGAGGCCGAGCCACAAGCCAAGCGCGATGAGCCCGTGGGCCATCAGCCGAACGGTCAGGGCCGCAAGGCCGCTCTCCGAAAGCACGGGCAGCGCATAAATCAGCCAAGTCCACAGCACCGTGAATGGAACGGTCCACGTCAGGGTGAACAGAGCGGGACGCGGGGCGATCGCGGCGGCGGAAACAGCATCGGTGCTCATCGGCATTCCTCCGTGAGAGGCGCGTCCTGGTTGCGGGCGCTCAGGGGTTGGCTATGCGCAAGCGGGACGGCAAGAGCGTGCCGACTGCGATGTACTGCTGTCTGGAGCCGTAGCGGATCGCGATCGTCCCGCTGCGTCACGATTTTTCTTCTGCTGATCCGGCTCGCAACAGGATCATGAAGATGAGTATGTGGCTGACCAGCAGCAGCGGCACGTAAAGCGCCGGAATATAAATGCCGGCGCCGAACAGGCCGGGATCCCCGATCTTCACGCCATTGTAGTAGGCGTTCAGAAGATCCAGCGTGCCCCAGACGTTGAAGATCCAGACCATCGGGATCGCGATCGACCAGCGCCAGGACAGTGCGGCCATCGCAACGAGCGCGAGAGCGGCAGCGACGAGATCACCCCATCCGACCTCGCTCGCGAAGGTCGCGTTCAACTGCGGGGACACGAACCCGGCGACCATGAAATTCATCCCCAGGAACCTGAACGCGTGGAACGCCGCGAGAAGTCTCAGAGCATCGTAGCGCGGCAATGTGCGGAGTGCCGGCCAGACATAGGTGGTGGCCACCACGGTGCTCGTCAGGAAGGCGCCGATGACGCTGAGCACGAATGGAAGATTGAAGGTTGCTGGCACGGTCGGCTCCCTCGTGATTGTCGGTCCGGTTCGGTCGGCTTGCATTCAAGGCTTGGCGACCAGCAGGCGAAGCGGCAGCAGCGGGCCGACCGCGATGTACTCGTGGTCCATGATGTCCAGCTTGGAAAACGGCAGGCCCTCCATGATCGCGTGCGCCTCGGATGTATCCTTGGCATCGAGCAGCAAGACGACGCCGCGCCCGTCGGATCGCGAATACCATTCGCGAACCTTGCCATTGAGATAGAGCTGCACGGTCTGCCGGATTTCATCCGGCATGACGGCCATCACCTGTTCGCGGGTGACGCCCGCCTTGACGGTCAGGATGACCATCACGCCGGTGGTGATGGTGGAGGCGGCTTGGGCCTGTGTTTGGGCCTGGGCAAGGGAGGGAGCGGTCATGGAGGTTAAGCCTGTCGAAGTGAGGGTGAGGGCAAGGAGGGTGTGACGGATTGTTTTCATCGGTCGCAGGTCTCCATTCACGACTGCCGTCGTGATGTCGCGTGGAGCAGCGCGCGTCGCGGTGCTGCTGCCTGTGGCTCCGATGTAGGGCGGCTTCCCGCGCGCGACTATTCGCGATAATGTTGACGGGCCATGAAGCAGAACTTCACAGTCAGGCAGGGCGCGCTCGACGGCGTGGAGGCGTTCCTCAGTGTCGCCCAGCACCGCAGTTTTCGGCGCGCGGCGACCGAGCTCGGGGTGACGCCGTCGGCGATCAGCCAGGCGGTGCGCGCACTGGAGGGGCGGGTCGGCGCCGTGCTCTTCATCCGCACCACCCGCAGCGTCGGCCTGACCGAAGCGGGCGAACGATTCCTGGCGCGCGCAAGGCCGGCGTTCGAGGAGCTGGTCGCGGCAAGCGGCGCCGCGCGCGAGCTCGGGCAGAAGCCGGCCGGGCTGTTGCGCCTCACCGTGCCGCGCTCGGTGGTGCCGATCCTGCTGGAGCCGCTGATCGCGTCATTCTGCAAGGCCTATCCCGAGATCGAGGTCGAGCTCGCCGCAAGCGAGGAGCTGGTCGACCTCGCGGCCGGAGGTTTCGATGCCGGCATCCGGATGGGCCAGTTCATCAACCCGGACATGGTCGCGGTGCGCCTGACCAAGCCGTTCCCGTTCGCCATTGTCGGCAGCCCGGACTATCTTGCGCGCCGCGGCCGGCCCAAACGTCCGGACGATCTGCGCGAACACACGTGCCTCAGGCTGCGACGATCGAATGGCGGGCTCGCGCCGTGGCCGCTGAACGACAACGGCCGTTCGATCGAGCTCGCCGTCTCGGGCTCCTTCATCGGCCATGACTTCCCCACCCTGGTCGGTGCTGCCATCGAAGGCGTGGGACTGGCGCAGGTGCCGGCGCCGCTGATCACCGGCGCCGTGAAAGAGAAAAAGCTGGTGCGCGTGCTGGAGCCATTCGCGACGACGACGCCCGGCGTATTTCTCTACTATCCCGGCCACCGCCAGATCATGCCGAAACTGCGGGCCTTCATCGATCATGTGAAGAGCCGGCCGGGGACCGTGCGGTGAACTGAGGCCGGATTGGCGATCGCGTCGATTGGCCGACATGTTCGCGAGCCTGCGCACCGCTCTCTCAGCGCGTCATTCCCCGGTGCGCAATTGCGCACCAGGGAATGACGGGTGGGATGGAGGGGCGGGGCCCTTACCGCTGATTTGCCCGACGGCGCAAGCCCCCGCAGCAGAAATATTTCGGTTTATCGTAATTGCAACTCAGTGTATGGTTTTGTCCGTCTCACCCGATCGAGGGGCGCTGCGCATCGTCACGGGTGTTGCGGTGAGATGCGGTGGACGCTGATTGCGCAACTGACGAGTGCGCATGACGCGGACCGGCGAAGTCGTGTGGTCCTGACGCCCTAGCGGCCGGTGTCTCTTCGCAAAGCGCGAAAGCGTTTTGCGAAGACGGTGACAAGCAAGCCCAGTCTCGCCGGGGAGAGCACGAAGTAAGCCGTAACCCATCGCGCAGGGAAAGCCGGGTTGTTTCCGATTACACCTGTGGTCCTACCTCCCGCGTTCTTTATTACGCGGGACCCATGGGTGCGATCGGCACCCGGCTTTCCCTGCGCCCTCTGTCCTCAGAGCGGCGAAACGAAGAGCAAAACTCGGACGGTCCATGTCGCGAGAATGCGGATGTGTGACTCACAGGCCATGCTGCAATTTCGGTGTCGTCCCGACGCAGGCCGGGACCCATAACCGCCGATGGTCATTGTTTCACGATGCTGGAACGACGAGTCCTGCTCCCAACTTCCGCTGCGGAGTATGGGTCCCGGCTTTCGCCGGGACGACAACTGAGGATGAGGCACGCGCGCAGGCTCAGACCACCGGTCTCACACCTTCGCCTTCACGAACCGGTTACGCAGCGTCCCGATGCCGGTGATGTTGATCTCCACCACGTCGCCGTCCTTGAGGTCCGGCGAGGCACCGTCGGTGCCCATCCAGATCACGTCGCCGGGCGACAGCGTGAAGTATTTGCTCAGCTCGACGAGGAAGGGCACGATGCCGAAGATCATCTCGTTGGTGTGGAAGCGGCCGGTCTCCTTGCCGTTGACGCGGATCGCGGTCTCCATGCGGTCGAGATCGACGTCGGTCTCGATCCACGGGCCCATCGGCTTGAACGTGTCGGCGTTCTTGGACCGCCACAGGCTGCGATCGGCCTTCTGCCAGCTGCGCTCGGAGACGTCGTTGCCGATGGTGTAGCCGAACACGCAGTCCATCGCGTTGGCTTCAGTCAGATGCTTGGCTTTCTTGCCGATCACGACAACGAGCTCGCCCTCGTAATGGATCTTCTCTGTCGCGCTCGCCGGAATCACGACATCTTCGCCATGGGCGATCAGCGCGTTCTGCGCGCGGTAGCCGATCTCGGGACGGTCGGGAACGTTCGGCACCGTGCCGGCCTTGTCGGCGGCTTCCTTGAGGTGCTTCAGGTAGTTCAGCCCGACGCAGTAGAAGGTGCGCGGGATCAGCGGCAGCTCGATCTTGACGTCCTTCAATGCGTGCGTCTTCGCCGTCTTGCTCCATTCGCCGAACGGATCGCCGCTGACGGTGGTGACGGTGTCGCCCTCGACGAGGCCCCAGGAGCTTGTGCCCGCGGCGGTGAATTTCAGCCAGCGCATGATGATGTCCTTCTATTCCGCGGCGGCCTGCGCGCGGATCTTCCAGGCGCCGGCAGCCGGGCGCTTAAGCCCGAGGTTCTCCCGCAGCGTCGTGCCGGCGTAGTCCTGGTGGAACAGGCCGCGCTTCTGCAATTCGGGCACCACATGGTTGACGAAGTCGGCGTAGGAGCCCGGCACATAGCTCGCCGCGACGACGAAGCCGTCGCAGCCGCGGCCGACGAACATTTCCTCCAGCCGGTCGGCGATCTCCTTCGGGCCGCCGACCATCGCGTCCTGGACCTGGCCGCGGCCGGAGAAGGTGATGAAGTCGCGGGTCGATGGATTGGTCTTGCCGGAGGTGCGCAGCACGCCGTCGCGGATGCCGAGCATGCCTTGCATGCCCTGCAGCTCCTCTGATGTCAGCGGCTCGTCGATCCCCTTGGCGCCGAAGTCGAAGTTGAGGCCTTCGGCGAGCAGCGACAGCGCGTCGATCTCGAGCGGCAGCTTCTGGATCACCGCCATCCGGTCCTCGGCCTCGGCCTTGGTCGCGCCGGTGACCGGCGTGATCAGATTGCAGAGGAACATCTGGTCGGGATCGCGGCCGGCCTTGGCGGCTTCGCTCTGGATTGCGTCATAGCCCTGCTTGGCGTTGGCAAGGTTGCGCGCCGCGGTAAAGATCACCTCGCCCCAGCGCCCGGCAAAGCGCTGGCCGCGGCCGGAGGCGCCGGCCTGGATCACGACCGGATGGCCCTGCGCCGAGCGCGGTACCGTGAACGGGCCGCGCGAGGTGAAGAACGCGCCCTTGTGATCGAGCCGCTTCACCTTGGTCGGATCGGCAAAGCGGCCGGATGTCTTGTCGATGACAAGCGAGCCGTCTTCCCAGGCGTCCCAGTGGCCAAGCACCACCTCCATGAACTCGTCGGCGCGATCATAGCGGTGATCGTGCTCGAGATGCTGCGCGCGGCCCATGTTGAGCGCTTCGCCGTCGTTGACCGACGTCACCACGTTCCAGGCCGCGCGGCCACCCGTCATCAGGTCGAGCGTGGCGAAGCGGCGGGCGACGTCGAACGGCTCGAAATAGGTCGTGGAGGCGGTCGAGGCGAGGCCGAGCTTGGTGGTGACCATGCCCATCGTGGTCAGCACCACGATCGGGTCCATCTTCACGCAGCGGATGCCGTATTCGACGGTGTGGGCGTGATCATTGCCGTAGCGATCGGGCATCGCGAGGCGATCGTCGAAGAACGCCATGTGGAACTTGCCGCGCTCCAGGATGCGCGCGATCTCCTGGTAGTAATCCGCCGACATCGAATCGTCCCGCGACTCCGGGTGGCGCCAGGAGCCCGGCAGGTTGGTGCAGTTCTGCGCCTGCAAAAAGCCAACCAGCGCCATTTGCCGTGTCATGTCGTTCTCCCGTGTCCGGTTGTGTCAGCGCAGGTTGAGTTCGTCGGTGAGCTTGTAGTCGGCGGCCAGCGCCTTGAGCTTGTCCCAGGTCGCATCCTCGATCTCGACGCCGTCCTTGCGGCGCTGCTGCTCGCGCAGATATTCGACTTCGCCCGGATAGAACACGCCGCGGCTTCCTTCCGACGGCGGCGTCGATTTCAGGTAGCGGGCGAAGTCGGCGACTTCCTTCTTGAAGTCCATGAGCGGACGGAACGCGGCGACATTGAACACCGCCATGAAGCAGCCGTCGTTGTGACGGCCGGTCGGCTCGACGCCGAAGCCAAGGCCGGTCAGGAGGCCGCACAGCACCTCAACCATCGCGGCAAGCCCGCTGCCCTTGTAGCCTTCGCTGCCGCCGAGCGGCAGCAGCGCGCCGCCCTTGCGATAGTCCTTCGGATCGGTGGTGTCCCGCCCCTCGGCATCGATGATCCAGCCCTTCGGGATGGTCTCGCCGCGCGCCACCGCGAGCTGGATCTTGCCGGCCGCGACCGCCGAGGTCGCCATGTCCAGATAGAACGGCGCCTCGAGGTCGGAGGGCACCGCGATCGAGATCGGGTTGGTGCCGAGCCGGGCCTCGCGGCCCCCGAACGGCGCGACATGTTTCGGCGAGCGGCCGGAATCCGCGGCGGCAATCCCGATCATGCCCTCGCGCATCGCCATCAGCGGGTAATGCGCGAGACGCCCGACATGGCTCTGCCGGAACACGGTGCACGCCGCGACATTGGCGGTCTTCGCCTTGTTGATGGTCATCTCCATCGCCTTGGCGTTGACGTGGAAGCCGAAGCCCCAATGACCGTCGATCACGGTCGTGGTCGGCGTCTCCTGCACGATGGTCCATTTCGCGCCGGGGACGATATGGCCGGCCTTGATGCGGTCGATATAGGTCGGGATCGCGATCACGCCGTGGGAATCGTGGCCGGCGAGGTTGGCGTTGACGCAGCCGGAGGCGACGGCGCTGGCCTCCTCCTCCGATGCGCCGGCGCCCCGCAGGAGCGCCGCGCCGATGCGCGTGAGACGGTCGGCCTGGACGATCGGCATGGGATTTTTCCTCGCGGTCCGCCCGCATGATGCGCGGGTCTTGCTTGCTGTTGTCGGCGTCATGCTCTCAAAGCGCAGCTGGCCGAGCAAGGGCAGAAAATCCGGGTCCGCCATACCGGGAGCAGGGTGCTCCGGCCAAGATTTCACCGAATGAAACGGGGGCGGTCGCGATGCGGAATTTGGCGGCTCCGGCGGCGCCAGCAGGACGGCCATCCGCGCCTCACGCTCCTCCGCCTCAGGCCGGCACACCAGCGTCCGTAATATCCCGGAAAACGGCTTCCCGCATTCGTCAGCCGTTTACTTTGTCGTGCAACTTGCCGGACATACTAACCATCACTTAGGCCTCTCGCGGGCAATGTCCCCCGGCAGATCGGAGGGGGTGGCCCCCGGGCCTTCAGGAATCGTGCAGTCGAGCATCGGGCGTACATTCGCGGCGTTGAGTGCCACCAACGAGGCGATCCTCTACGCCAAATCACCGGAAGAATTGTACGGAAAGGTCTGTGAAGCCGCGTTTTCGAGCGGGAGCTTCCTGGCTGCGACCGTCTTTTTGCTGGAGCCGGATACCGGCCTCCTGAAGTTCGCGGCTGGCTGCGGCGACGACGTCGCGCGTCTGCGCAGCATCACCATTTCCGCGATCGCCAACATGCCGGAAGGCGAAGGCGTCGCCGGGCGGGCGTTCCGCGACCAGACGGCCTCCGTCAGCAACGATTATGTCAACGACGCCCGTTCGGCGGCCTGGCGCAGCGGTGCCGCGGCGGCCGGTGTCGGCGCGGCGGCGGCGCTGCCGCTGGTCTGCAACCGGCGCAGCGTGGGCGTCTTCATGGTGACGCGGCGCGAGGCCCACTCGCTCGGCGAGGAGATCGTTTCGCTGCTGGGGCGCATGGCCGCGAACGTGTCCTTTGCGCTCGACAATTTCGACCACGAGGCATCCCGCAAGAGCGGCGAGCGGGCGATGCGCCGGCTGAACCGCATGTTCGGCGCCATCAGCGCGACCAACGAAGCCATCCTTCGCGCCAAGACCGAGCACGATCTCTATCAGCGGGTCTGCGATGCCGCGGTGTTCAGCGGAAAATCCTTCGCCACGGTGGTGCTGCTGGCGGAACCCGACACACTTTGGCTCGAGCCCGTCGCCGGGACCGGCGAGGCGCTCGACCTGATCACCCAGACGCGTTTTTCGACCGACCCGGACAATGTCTACGGCAAGGGCATTTGCGGCGAGGCGTTCCGCACCCAACGGCCGTGCATCGAGCACGACATTCCGATATCGACGAGCCCGTCGCAGACGCAGGCTGATGGCAGTGGCCTGATGGCTTGCGTCGCGCTGCCGCTCACCCGGTTCGGCAGGAGCGTCGGTGTCCTGATCTTCTTCATCGGTAATTCCTGGGCCCGCGACGAGGAGATCATCGCGCTGCTGGCGGGGATCGCCGAAAACGTCTCGGTTGCGCTCGACAATTTCGGCCGGGCCACCGAGAAGGCCAAGGCCGATGCCGAGCGCGAACGGCTGTCGCGGATGTTCGCGGCGCTGAGCGCGACCAACGAGGCGATCATGCGCGCCAGGTCGCGGCTCGAGATGTTCGAGCTGGTCTGCGCCGCGGCGGCGCATGGCGGCGGGTTCAACTCCACCAGCATCCTGATTGCGAAGCCCGGCGACGACATCCTGGAGATGATGGCGGTCGCAGGTCCGACCGCGGAGAATGCGCGCCGCCTCAACGTCTCGCGCAGCGAGGCGCGGCCCGAAGGGCGCGGCGTCTGCGGCCGGGCGTTCCGCTCCCGGCGCGCCTGCATCGACAATGATTTTCCGGGCGACGTCGCCAACAACCCGTTCCGCGACGTCATCGACCGCGAGGATGCGCGATCGGGCGCGGCGTTTCCGTTGATCGTCGACGACGAGCCGGTCGGCGTGATGCTGTTCATCTCCGCCAAGCGCAACACCTTCTCGGCCGAATTCGCCGAGCTCCTGCAGCGGCTCGCCGATAACGTGTCCTACGCGCTCGGCAGTTTCGACCGCGCCGACGAGAAGGCGCGGACCGAGGAGCAGAAGGAACGGCTGAGGCGGATGTTCGCGGCGCTGAGCGCGACCAACGAGGCGATCATGCGGGCAAAATCCCGCAGCGAGCTGTTCGATCTGGTCTGCGACGCCGCGGCGGTCGGTGGCCAATTCATCTCGGCCACGATCAGGCTGGTCCGCCCGGGCGCGGTCTTCCTGGACAACGTAGCTGCCTCCGGTCCCGATCGGGTGCGGGCCCGCGAAATCCAGCTGTCGGCCGACGCGACGCGTCCGGAGGGACAGACCCTGACCGGCGTTGCGATCCGGACCCGCAGGCCCTGCATCAGCAATGACTACCTCAGCGACTTCGGCCCCGAATCGCATGTCTACCCGGCCGTTCGCGACAGCGGCAGCAAGTCCGGCGCGGCCCTGCCGCTGCTCAAGAACGGCGAGGCGATCGGCGCGCTGGTGTTTCTCTCCAGCGAGTTCGGCACCTTCAGCCCGGAGATGATGGCGCTGTTGCAGCGGCTCGCCGAGAACGTGTCGTTTGCGCTCGCCAATTTCGACCGCGCCGACGAGAAGGCGCGGGCCGACGAGCAGAAGGAACGGCTGTCGCGGATGTTCGCGGCGCTGAGCGCGACCAATGAGGCGATCATGCGGGCAAAGTCCCGCACTGAATTGTATCAACTGGTCTGCGAGGCGGCCGCGACCGGCGGCAGGTTCACCTCGACCACGATCGCGCTGGCGCAGGGCGGAGGCGACTATCTCCGGATTGTCGCGATCGCGGGCCCGGCGGCCGAGGGTGCGCGCCAGGTGACGCTCTCGAGCAGCGCGGCGCACCCGGAGGGGCGCGGCGCCTGCGGCAGGGCGTTCCGGTCCGGCAAGGCCTGCATCATCAACGACTATTTTTCCGATCCCGAGACCGCGGCTTTCCATGAGCGGGCTCGCCTCGACGGAACGCAGTCCAGTGCCTCGTTTCCGCTGATCGTCAGCGGGTGGGTGGTCGGCGTCATGATCTTCGTCGCGACCGAGAAGGACACGTTCACGCCGGAGTTCGCCGAGCTGCTGCAGCGGCTCGCCGACAATCTGGCCTTCGCGCTCGAAAGCTTCGATCGCACCGACGAGAAGCACAAGGCCGACGAGCGTATCGAATATCTCGCCTCGCATGACAGCCTGACCAATCTGCCGAATCGCGAGACGTTCAACGAGATGCTGCATCACGCGATCTCGGCGGCCAATCGCCATCGCCGGCAGCTCGCGGTGCTGTTCATCGATCTCGACCGCTTCAAGGTGATCAACGATTCGCTCGGCCACGACGCCGGCGACATGCTGCTGGTAGCGATCGCCGAGCGGCTGCGGGGATCGTTGCGCGCGAGCGACGTGGTGGCGCGGCTCGGCGGCGACGAGTTCGTGGTCATCCTCGAGGAAGCCGCCGAACGCGGCGACGTCGAGCGGATCGCCGGCGATCTGCTGGTTGCACTCAGCCAACCGCTGCAGCTCAGCGGGCACGAGTGCCACACCACGGCATCGATCGGGATCGCGACGTATCCCGCCGACGGCTCCGACGTGCAGACGCTCACCAAGAATGCCGACATGGCGATGTATCTCGCCAAGGAGGATGGCAAGAACGGCTTCCGCTTCTTCTCCAACGAGGTCAGGGCGCAGTCGATCGAGCGCTTGACGATGGAGAGCGCGCTGCGCCGCGCGCTCGAACGCAACCAGTTCTTGCTCGAGTATCAGCCCAAGGTCGACATGGCGACCGGGCAGATCAGCGGCGTCGAGGCGCTGTTGCGCTGGACCCATCCCGAGCTTGGCAAGGTGTCGCCGGGGCAGTTCATTCCGCTCGCCGAGGAAGTCGGCCTGATCGTGCCGATCGGCCGCTGGGTGTTGAAGGAAGCCTGCGCGCAGAACATGGCGTGGCAGCACCGCGGCCTCAAGGCGGTGACGATGGCCGTCAATCTTTCGCCGCGGCAGTTCGGCGATCCCAACCTGCTCGACGACATCGACGCGGCGCTGGCGGCGAGCGGCATGCCGCCGGCGCTGCTGCAGCTCGAGGTCACCGAAAGCATGGTGATGCGCAACGTGACGCGCGCGGTCCGCGTGCTCGACGCGATCCAGAACCGCGGCATTCGGCTGGCGATCGACGATTTCGGCACCGGCTATTCGTCGATGTCGCTGATGAAGCAGTTCCCGATCGACACCATCAAGATCGATCGCTCCTTCGTGCGCCACCTGCCTGACGATTCCGAAGACGTCGCGATCGCGCAGGCGATCATCAGCATGGGCAAGGCGCTCGGCATGACGATCGTCGCCGAGGGCGTCGAGACCTCCGAGCAGCGGGAGTTCCTGCGCGCGCATGCCTGCGACGAGATGCAGGGCTTCCTGTTCAGCCGGCCGCTGCCGCCGCGCGATCTCGCCGAGCTGTTGAAGACGTCGCCGGTGCTGACGTCGCCGCCGTTGCAGCCATCGCTGGACGACGATGCGAGCGAGGCCGAGCTAGGGCGGAAACGCGCTGTCGTCTGACGGCTGCACGGGCAGGTCGCGGACGTCGGAATCGGTCGATGCGACCTTGCGCGAGAAATCATAGGGCCAGGGCAGCACGTCCTGTCCGGCCAGCGTCTGGCGCAACACGCGAGCGCCCTCGGCAAAGCTCGCGCCGTCGGGCAGGCGGAACTGGCGGCTCGAATTGGACGGTAGCGGCTCGGCGGCGTCGCGCATCTCGAATGCCGGTCCCCACCACCACGCCGGCGCGGGCGGCCGTTCCGGCTCGGGAATGGCGCGCCAGCGCGCGAACTCGTCGGCGATGCGGGCAAATTGCAGCTTGGCGGCGGGATGCATCGAAAGGCCTTCCTCAAGCCGCGATGATAGCATCGCCCCGAACCCGCGCAACGCGGCTATTTCTGCTCCATTTCGGTTGCGGTGGCCGGGCCTTCGCCCATGATCAGCAGCACGGCGTCCTCGTCCTTGGCGCCGTCCCAATGCACCTGCTTGCCGAAATGGGTGACGAAGCTGCCGGCCGGCATCGCCACGGTGCCGTGATCGGGATCGAATTTCGGACCCGAGCCTACCCACCAGGTGCCCTTGAGCACGACGATGTAGCGGTCGTTGGGATGGAAGTGCGGACGGCTGAAGTGATTGCCCTTGGTCCATTTGGTGTAAACCATGTAGAAGCCGGGCTTCGAGGGATCGCCGACCACGACGGCATTCTGCGCGCCGCGCGCGTCGACCGGGCTCCACGGAATCTGGTCCGGCAGCTTGTAGGTGACGGCGGCCGGATTGAGTTCCGCCGCCGAGCTGACGCTCAGCATCGCCGCAAGGGCCAGCGGCGTCATCAGGTATCGCCAGGACCGGTTCGACACCGTCATCATGTCCTCCCCAGATCAGATTTCTCGGGCAACTGCCGCGCCCGTATGTTGCATGATGCTAATCGCTCGCGCTTCCGCCGGGCAAGACACGTCCACGCATGTCTGCTCTCAAGATTGCGACAACGCTCCGTGACACAACGCAGTTGCAATATGAAAAACGGATTTACGCCGCCCCAGACGATGATAGGTTGCGCGCCAACCAAAAACGGGAGGATGACCTTGAAGAAGCATCTGTCGATACTGGCGGCGGGACTTATGATCGGTGCGGCCGCGCTGCAATTTTCCACCACCGCATCGGGTCAGGACGGCTGGGTCACGCTGCTCGACAGCACCAAGAAGGGCGACTGGGACGAGGTCGGCAAGGCCAATTGGGAAATGAAGGACGGCGCGCTGGTCGCCGACAAGCTCGACGGCAAGGATCTCTCCTATCTCGTCAGCAAGACCCAATACAAGGACTTCCAGATCCGGGCCGAGTTCTGGACCGATGAAGATGCCAACAGCGGGGTCTTCATCCGCTGCGAAGGCAACAAGGTGATCGACTCCAAGGTCTGCTACGAGGTCAACATCTTCGACAAGCGGCCGGATCCGACCTACGGCACCGGCGCGATCGTCGACGTCGGCAAGGTCGATCCGATGCCGAAGGCGGCCGGCAAGTGGAACGTCTACGAGATCACGGCGCAGGGGCCGCATTTCGTCGTGACGCTGAACGGCCAGAAGACGGTCGACGCCCAGGACTCCAAACATGCCAGCGGCTACATCGCGCTCCAATACGGTTCGGGCGTGGTCAAGTTCCGCAAGGTGCAGATCAAGCCGCTCTGACGGCGCAGATTGGGAGGAGCCCGGTCGCGGCGCGGCCGGGCTTCTTGTGCGCCGTACGCCATCGATCTTAGACCTTCAGATCGTCGCCTTGCGTTCGCAAGTGATGACCGATCACGAGCCCGGTCAGGCACAGCAACAGCCCGAGTGCCGGCGGCGCAAACAGCGCTTCTTCCTGGAAGATGCCGTTCACCAGCACCACCATCGTGCCGAACGCGGCGAGCCCCTGCGTGAGAATTCCGGAAGCAGCGTAGAGGCGCCAGGCCTTCAGCGCCATCGCCAGGAAGAACCCAAGCGGCACCAGCGAACCGATTCCCATCTGATAGAGCAACACGCCGACGGCGCTCTCAACGGCGCCGTCGATGGTGCCGGCCTGCTGTGCGGCGTTCCAGTCGATCGAGAAGTAACCTTCGGAGAGATTGCCGCCGACGCCAAGGCCGCGGCCGATCGGGTTCTGCAAGAAGCCGTTCCAGCCGCCCATGAATCCGATCACGTGAAAGTCGCCGATCTGGATTCCGATATAGATCGCCGCGATGGCGTACAGCACGAGTCCGACGAGCGCCACGGCAAGCGTGAGGGCGGCGCCGAGCAGCCAGGTCGACGTCCAGGCCAGGGCGACGAAGATGACCAGGATGAGCGCGCCCTTCACGCTGCAGCAGATCAGCAGCGGGATCGCGGCCAGCGCCAGCCAGCGATATCCGACCGCGAACAGGAACAGGATGGAGAAAGCGATCCCGTAACCGAAGCTGATCGGACTCATGTTCGGTCCGAAGATGCGCAGCAATGACGAGAGCCCGAGATCTTCGAACAACGGGCTGTTGAGAAAGCTGAAGCGGAAGCGGTCGATCAAATCCACCGGCACGTTGCCGGTGGCGCGCATCTCGGCTTCCCAGGACCCGGAGCGGCTCGCCTTGAGCTCGTCGAAATGCCAGAACGTGTAGCCGTTGGTGATATCGAGCCAGAAGTCGCGGAACAGCAGTTCGACATATCCGCAGACGATCAGCAGCGCGGCCACCGCCACCAGGAACGGCGTGACGCGGATTTCGAAGGTTGCAGCCGTCAGTAGCGACAGCTGAAACAGAAACAGCGGCAGCGCAATGTTGCGCAGATAAACGAGCGCCGCATGCGAATCCTGTGTGGCGCCGAGCAGGAAATACGCCGTCACGGTTGCGAGAGTGACCAACCCCCATGTCATGACCCGGTCGATCTCTGGAGAATGCTTGCGCTCGCGCAGCGCATACAGCGCCAGCGTCACCAGCCACATCACCGCGCAAACGAGGAAATTGTAGCCCTTGACGAAATCCATCTCCTGCTCGGTCGTCACATAGGACGACAGAATCGAGACGAAGAGATTCTGGAAGAAGATGATGAAGATGGCGATCGACGGCGCATAGGCAGGCGCCGCGAGGACGATGGCGCAGCCGATCAGGCTTTCGACGACGATCGCGAGCCCGGCATTGGCCGCCTGCATGATCGGCGCGAATGCGATCGATGCCACGGCGATGCCGAGCGCAGGAACGAGGTCGCCGGCCAACAGCGGCCGCGGGGCTATCTCTGCTCGCACAGGCTCTGACCTAAAGTGACCGGACGTATGGGCGTGCCACACCCGCATCGTCGATCTAGCCGCTCATTGTGTAAGAACCGGTTAACCAGATCGGTTAGCGGGTGCCGAGCAATGCCTTCAGCGCCCCGCGGTCGGCCTCGCCCGTGACGGCGTCGGCGAGGCCAAAGCCTTGCGACAGCTCCCAATGGGTCCAGCCCCAGCACTGTTGCCGGGCGTAGGCCGTAACGCCGGCGAGCCAGCGCAGCCGGCTGTCGCGCGGCGCTCCGGCCTTGAGCACACCGAATTCATTGATGATGATCGGACGGGAATATTGCCGTTGCCACGCGGCGGCCGGCTCGAGCCATTTGTCGATGCCGCGATCGGGAATGGCGCGGTCCACCATCGCGAGTGCCTTGCGCCGGTTCAGCGCGGTGAGCTGCTCCCGCAGCTGTTGAACCTTCGGATCGTCGGCGCGGACCGGATAAGGCAGTCCGGTGACGTCGTGGAGCGGCTCATTCGGGTCCCAATGAGCCTGATGGGTGAACACCATCGGATCGTAGAAGTGGATGGCATAGACGACGTTTGGATCGTCGAGCGGTGTGAAGCCCGGCAGCGAGTCTGCGCGCTGCCAGTTGACCGGACCTGCGATCAGCGTGGTCCGCGGAAGCAACCGGCGAATGAAACCACCCAGCTCCCGGACTTCGCCTTGCCATTGCGCGGCACCGACCTCCGGTTCGTTCAGGAGTTCCGCAAAGACGCGATCGGACGGGTAGCGCTGCATGAGCCGCGCGAGCTCGGTCCAGGCGCTCTTCATTTCGGTCATCGCGCCGGGCGGATCGTCCTTGTGCAGTGCGTTGAAGCGCTCGCCGGAATGCAGGTCGATCGACACGGCATAGCCGAGCGCGAGCAGGGTCTTCAGCGCGGTATCGACGGTGTGCAGGCGGCTGTCGATCTCCGCCTTTGCGGCGAAGCGCGGCATGATGAAGTCGGCGGGCACAGGCAGTCGGATGTGGGTCATGCCGGCCTTGCGCAGCTCGAGCAGCAGGCTGTTTGGCGGTGCCGACCGCGGATCGGCGATCCAGCCGTCGGCATTGACGCCGCGCGACAAGGCCTTGAGCCGATCCGCCGGGACACTTTCGATCAAGACGGGGCAGGCCCGGGCAGTGACCGACAGCACAATGGATGCGGCAGCGAAGATGGCGAGGATCGATAGCCGGGCCATTGGATGATCAACTCGCGATCGCAGTCGCAGGAGCGATGCACACAAGCCTGCGGGGCTGGCGCGTCGCTCACGCATACTGCTTGTCGTGCTGCCGATTTGCGACGGTGGATTGGAGCTCGTTGAGGACGACGCCGGCGAGCTTGCACTCGGCGCCGCCGAGCGCGGTGATGATGTCTTCCATTGACGCGTTGATGTCGCGATCCACAGGTAGCGCCGCGATCAGCCCGTCGGCCATGTCGAACAGCCGCCGTTCCTCCACACCCCACAGCATCGGCGGCCCGTCCAGGATGACGAGGTCGTGGCCGCCGGCGGAGCGCGCTTGCGCGATCGCCTTCTGGATCGCCTCGCTGGCCTTGGCGGGATTGCCCTTGATCGCGGGCAGGATCGCAATGCCGTTGGAAGTATTGATGGCGCGGGATGCCTTGCTGCCGATGGTGAGCCAGTCGAGGCGGCTTGGCTTGCTCTGGACCGGATGCGCAACCCTGTCGGTCAGGGCGTGGACGCTCGTGTCCGCGTCGATCAGCAGGACCCGGGCGCCGTCGCGCGCGGCGACCAGCGCGATGTTGAGCGCGACCACGCTGCGGTCGGGATCGTCGGCTGTGCCGATCACAGCCAGCACCGGGACGGCTCTCGAGGTGGCCCCCGCCAGCGCCGCCTGGATCTGCCGCACGATGTTCGAGAACGGCCCGAGCGCCGAACTGGTGCGCAGCGTCGGCCAGCCGAACCGCGTGACGTCGGCGGGATTGTTGCCGCCCAGGATTCCGCCGAGCGTGCGCATAACGTCGGATTCCCGCAGCTCGGCAATCAGCGGCTTCTCGACCACGGGTTTGTCGATGATAACGGCGGCGGGTTGTACCGCGGGTTGTGTCTTCACGGGCGGCTTCGGCTTCGCGATGACGGGCTGCCGTTCCGGCGCGGCATCCTGCTTCGGCTGGACCTTGGACCGGATCGGATCGGCGCCGGGCGCCAGCTGGCTGGCGGCAACGATCCACGCTGCGGCGGCGAGCCCGCCGAACATGAAGCCGATCATCGCGAGCAGGCTCATCGCAGGCGGGAAGGTCCGCTGCTGCGGGATCGTGGCATCGCCGATTACGCGTGCGCTCGAGGTGTTGAGGCTCTCCTGTTCCTCGGTCTCGCGCGAGCGCTTGAGGAAGGACTGGTAGACGTCGCGGCTGGCATCGACCTCGCGCTCGAGCTCGCGCAGCCGTACCGAGGCCTGGCTCATCTGCACGCTCTGGCGCTTCTGAACGTCCAGCGCCTTGTTGAGCGACGCCTCGTAGTCGCGGGCCCGGGTCAGATCGTTCTTCGCGGATAGCGCGACGCGATCGATCTCTTCCTTGATGGTCCGGCGCAGGTCCTCGACCTGCTGCTCGATCTGGCGCAGCGCCGGGTGCCGCGGCCCGAGCTCGCCCTGCAGCTCGGCCTGCCGCTTCTTCACATCGGCATATTGCGAGCGCAGATTGGCGATGGTCGGCGATTGAAGCGCTTCTGAAGTCGCTCCCGGGTCCATCGACCCCCGGCGGCTGGCCTCGATCTGATCATACCTCGCCTGGGCATCGAGCGTCAGCGCCCGCGCCGCGGCCAGCCGCTGGTTGCCGACCGAGAGCTGCTGATCGGTGAGCAGATTGTCCTGCGAGCCGACGAAATTGTTCTGCGCCTTATAGGTCGCGAGCGCCTCTTCCGCATTGCGCAGGCGCTGCTGCAGCTCCTTCAAGCGGCCGGACAGGTCGCGGGTGGCGCGCCGCGCAGCCTCGGCCTGCGACTGCTTGGACTCGGTGAGATAGGCCTTGGCGATCGCGTTGGCGAGCATCGCCGCCTTGACCGGGTCGTGCGACCACACGTCGATGTCGACGATGAAGGTACGATCGGTCTTCTTGACGCTGATATGGCGGTTCAATGTGTCGAGCGTATTCATCTCGATCTGCTGTTGCTGCTCCGCCGTCGTCCTCGGTTCGATGCCGAACAGGCCGAGCAACGCGGCAAGCAGGCCCTTGCTCGCGGTGCCGCCGCCGAACTCGGAATCCCTCACGAGGTTGGTGTCGCGGATCACCTGCAGCAGCACGTTGTTGGACGTGATTAGGCGCGACTGGCTCTCGACCACCATCGAAAGGCCGGAGACGTCCTGGGCGCGCGGGGTCAGCTCGCGTTCGACGAGCTGCAGCTCGCGCGGGTCGACATAGAGCTGGGCGCCCGCGGTGTATTTCGGTGTCAGGCTCTTGCCGATCGCAACCACGATGCAGGCGCTGAGCAGGGCGGCCGACAGGATCGCGACCTTGCGCTCCCACAACAACCGGATCAGCTCGAGCACGTTGAAGCCGGCCGGGATTGCGGCCCGGAGCGGCTCCGGCCTGGCCCGGTCTATCGGCTGGTCATAGCTAAGCATCGACCCCAGCTTCCGTCTGAATGGCCGCACGCATCGGCTGAGGAGCTATCTTTCGGGCCACGAAACGCGCACGGGACGACGCGGGAAAAACGCAACACGAAAAATTAACCATACTCATTCGCCGACTATTCACCAGAAAGGCAAACAAAGGGTTTAAGCGCGGGCGCATCGGAACGCCTCCGCCATGGTCAAGACAGGGACATTCCGCCGCGCCGCCGCTTCCAGCGCGTAGGTCATCAGGTCGGGCGTGCAACCATAGAGGCTCGGCTCATCGGCGACGTCGTGGCTGTAGAAAATTAACCAGCCGTTCATGCTTGCCGCCTCGGCGAAGGCCACCTCGATCCGTTCGCGCGACATCTGCCGGTCGATCAGCGGCATGGCGCGAAGGAATTGCAGGTCGACCTCGCCGCTGTTCACGCCCGGCACGATGCTGCGGCAGGTGCGGAATTCGGACTTCAATTGATGCTTCCGCGCGTAGGAGCCGTAGCCGAACGGGTAGGCGAAGGTCTCGACCGGCATGGTCGGATCGAGCGAATGGAGATAGGTGCGGTTGCGCGCGATCTCCGCGGCCAGCGACGTCTCGTCGAGGTCGCAGGCGCGGCGGTGCGAGAAGGTGTGGCAGCCGACCTCATGGCCGCGGCGATGCAGCGAGACGACGTCGTCGGCGCTGCCGGTCGCCCAATCGGGGGCGTCGAGCCCAACCAGTCCGCCCGAGACGTAGAACGTGCCGCGGGCGCCGTAGGATTCGAGAATATCGGCGCCGAACGTCGCCGCGCTCTTCGGCAGATCGTCAAAGGTGAAGGTCACCATCGGCGTGGCATTGTTCAGGCGGAAGCGCTCGACCTGCACATGCATCGCCAGCCGGTGGCGGACCTTGACCCTCGCTTCTGACCACAATGCGTTCATTGCCCAAGCTTCCGCAAGATCACATGATAGTCGCCGTGCCGGACGTCGATCTTGCCCGGCAACACTGCGTTCATCGTCTTCGCCGCGGCGTCGATCACCGCGGCCAGCATCGGCTTGCGGCGGCGCATCTCGGGATAGCGCGGGCTCTCGTATTTCTTCCGATAGATGACCTGCAGTCCGCGGGCGGCCACGAATGCTTCGAGTTTGTCGAGGGTGACCAGCGGATGGAAATGGGTCGGGAACGGCGCCTCGCCCGGCATCCCGGCTTGCTTCTCGCCGCGGACGTAGCGGTAGAACCAGACGTGAAACCAGTGCGGGGAGTATTTCGTGACGATGCCCGATAGCGACTTCGGGTTCGGTGCGCCGATCAGCAACAGCCCGTTCGGCCTCAACGCTTCGCAGAACCGGCTCAGCACGGCCTCCACATCGGGGATGTGCTCGATGACGTTGTAGCAGATGATCAGGTCGAAACGCTGCGGCAGGAAGCGATAGGTCTGGATGTCGCCGAGGACGGCTTCCTGCGCATAGCTGTTGTTGCGGATCTGATCGGCGTCGATGTCGACGACAGTCACGTGCGCACGGCGCAGCACGCCAAGCGGCAGGTAGCTGGTTGAGCCGCCGCCGGCTTCGTAGATCGCAAGCGAACCGGCCGGCAGCCGGGCCTCGAGGATGCTGTGAACCGTGAGCAGGCTCTGCTTGGCCTCGCCGGGCGGCAATGCGAGCAGCGATTCCGGATGGATTGCAGCGGGGGCGGGCATCGAGAGTTCGGCGATCGGGGCAGGCCGCGTGGCAAGCGCAAGGGATTTGGTCATCGGCTCATCCAACGTTGCTGTTTGCGAATTTGGTACGGAACATGAGAAGGCCCCGCGTCAGCCGGCCGCGCAGGCGCGCGATATCGAATAGCCAGCAGAGCGCGACGTAGACGGTGAACCCTGCGCCGACCAGCACGATGCTGGCGGCCAGATCGGCAAGTTGCAGGACGCGGTCCAGCGCGCCGACGGTGAGCGCCATCGCGAGCGCGGCGATGACGATCAGGGCGAGGCGGCCGAGCGGGATTGGAATCCGGAAGGCGAAGCGGCTCAGGATCAGGGCGCAGGCAAAGCCCGTGATGTCGGCGCCGAGGCGCGCCCAGGCCGCGCCGATCGTGCCGTTGAGGCTGACCAGTACGTAGGACAGGATCACATTGGCAGCGATGATCGAGGCGGTGTTGATCAGATAGAAGGAGTTGCGTCCCGACAGCAGGAAGCTCGCATGCAGATATTGCTGCGTCAGCACCTGGAACAGCACGGCGGCTGCGATGATCGGCATGATCTCGCTTGCGAGCGCGCGGAAGTCGACGCCGAGGATGATGTTGGCGACATGCGGGGCGATCAAGGCGAAGCCGAGACAGGCCGGCAGCGTGACGCCGGCCAGCAGTTCGATACAATCGGCGAGATGCGTCCTGATGGCGCCCGCGGCGTCGCCTTGCCGGGCCTGGATCTGCACGGCCATCGGAAAGAAGGCCGCGGCCATGCTCATCGCGGGCATCATCAGGGTCTGGCGCACCAGATCCAGCGCCGCGACATATTTGCCGGCGTCGGCCATGCCGATCAGGTTCGCGATCATGAAGCGGTCGGTCACGCTCGATATCGCAAGCAGCGTCAGCGACAGGGTTAGCGGCAGGCCGGTACGGGCGAGCGACCACAGGTCGGCGCGGCCAAAATTGATGATGGTGCCGCGCCACGCGCTGCGCGACTGCACGAGCACGGCGACGAGATAGGCCGAGGCGGCCGCGAGCAACAGCAGGACGCCGGTCGGGCCGAGCAGGGCAACGACAACGCCGAAGCCGAGCAGGGCGCCGGCGCGAAGCAGCGTTGCCTTCATCACCGAGAGCGCTTTCAACCTGGCACGCAGCAGGTCCTGCGTCAGCTCGAACAGGCCGATCGCAATTGCGAGAACGACGGCGGCCAGCGCGGCGGTCGCATCGAGGCCGACGAGACGCGCCAGCAGATAGGCGAACGGCGCAGTGAGGCAGGAGATCAGATAGCCCGACGCTACGAGGCCGCGGATGTCGGTGCCGTCGTTGCGGGCATGGCCACTGAGGATCAGGTTGCGAAACCAGCCGACCAGGAAGACGGAAATGACGGAAGCGAAACCTGTGCCCAGCAGGTAGACGCCATAGTCATGCGGCGCGAACAGCCGCGTGAAAATGACCACGCTCAGCAGCCCGAGCAACGCCGAAAGGACGTTGGCGGACAGGTTGATGCTGGCCTGTCCGATCAGCATGATGCGGCAAGCTCCGCCGGCCTCGTGGCCGCCGACGACGCCAGGATGGCGTCGCTCTCGGCCACGACCTCGCGAATGGTCGCGACCGGCGTGCCCGAGAAGGACGCGATCGAGAACGCGACGTCGTCCTTGTTGGCGCGCAGCAGCATCCGGGTGAGTTCGTCCTTGCTCAAGGTCGGATCATCCCAATAGCTGACGCATTGCGTCTTCGGCACGACGGAGTGACGCAGCGCGGATGCCTCATCGTTTTCGACGAAGAAGCCGTACAGCAGATATTCGGAGAACTCGCGGGTCCGGCACAGCGCCTCGATCCAGCTCATGCCGGTGACCGTCTCGATGCGCTCGGCGAGCGCGCGGGTGGTCTGCTTGTCCCAGAAGATGATGTGTCCGATGAAATCCGGCGCCGGGAAGGGCGGCGTCGGCAGGCCGATCAGCCGGTGACTGGTTCCCAGCCAGCGCGAATGGCGCGGCTGGTCGGCGGTGACGGCATCCGCCATCTTCAGCAGCGGGATCGTGTTCGGATACTGGAAGCGCGCCAGATCGAAATCGCGGAAGAATACGATGTCGGAATCCAGGATGCAGAACCGCTCATAGGGCAACGAGATCGTCGCCGCGATCTTCAGGATCTGCTGCACGTGCCAGCCGTTGACCGGCTTGGCACGCAGCGACCACCAGAACTGGCGGCGCTTGCGCTGGATCATGCGCGGCAGCGGCCGCAGCCAGTCGGGCAGGAAGGACGAGGCCGGAATGACGATGCGGCGCTCGCTTGCGAGCGGCGCGAACAGCAGCAGGTCGCAATCCGGGACCAGCAGATAGTGCTTGGAGAAGGACGTGACGTGGCGATCCACGCTTTCGCAAAGCAGCGTGCAGATTTCCAGATCGCGCCCATAGGTCGGGGTCAGCAACGCCACGGGGTTCATCTCGTAATTCTCTCCAGCGACGCCGTTTCAAGGCGGAACATCGCTGCCGCCAGACTTGTCCTGAGCCTCAGGTCAGCAAGATCGGTGCCGGAGTGTTTTGACCGCCTCGTCGGCGGCCCTGATGGTTGAGCATTGGTAAATGGCGGCGCGCCGCGGCGGTCAACGGATCGGAAGTCATCGTTCGGCTGCGCGATTTTGCCGCTGGATCGCGACCTTGCCCGGATATTGCAGTGCTGGTTCCTCGATTGCCGATGCGGTCGGCGCAGGTGGGTGCGTATGCAGATTCGGTGGCATTTCCGATGGGTAGGCAGCATGGCCGAATGGCCGGCTGCATTATCAGTCCATTTCGAGACACCCTTGCTGTCAGCGCTGTGCGCTTTTGGTACGCGCGCCGCGTGTGAGTCGGCCGGAGCGCGCGATGCCAACTGATCGTGGAATCACGCGACGTGGAGCCCTCGCAATCGCGGCGCTCGCGGTCAGCGGACCACCGCCAGCGTGGGCCGCGCCGGCAGCCCGGCCGCTGCTCGGCGCGAATTCGGCGCGGTTCGCCGGCGCCTTCGTCAATTGGGGCGAGACCGGCCGCGAGCACGTGCTACAGGCCTGGGAGAAATGGCTCAATCGGCCGCGTTCGTCCGTGCCAGGTGTCGACTTCTACGGCCAGAACAGCTGGGAGGACTTTCACAAGCTGGACTGGGTGCCGGGGCTTTGGAAGAAGCTCAATCCGGCGCGCAATGTGGTCTGGTCGGTGCCGCTCACCATCACCGGTACGCCGCTCGCCGATGTCGCCGGCGGGCTGCATGACGCCGAGTTCAAGGCGGCCGCGCGCGCAATCGCCGGGTCACATCCAAAGGCGATCATCCGCCTCGGCTGGGAGATGAACATCTCCAGCATGGGCTGGTTCGCCAGGGGACGCGAGGACGACTACATCAAGGCGTTCCGCCACGTGGTCGCGATCTTTCGCGCTCGCTCCGGCAACTTCAAGTTCGACTGGTGTCCGGGCTGGGGACTTCAGGACATGCCGGCTGACGCCGCCTATCCCGGCGATGACGTTGTCGATTACATCGGCCTCGACGTCTACGACTTCAAATCGGAAGGCGGCGCGGCGGAGCGATGGACCAATTCCTACCTCAAGGCGCCGTTCGGCCTGGAATGGCAGCGCGCGTTCGCGCTGGGCCATGGCAAGCTGATGAGCTATCCGGAATGGGGCGTCGGCCAGTCCGGCGACAACGCCACTTTCGTGCAGCAGATGCACGACTGGTTCGCGGCCAACCAGGCCGCAATCGCCTATGCGGCCTATTTCGATGTCGACGGCCTGTGGCCGACGCAGATCGACAGCGGCCGGATTCCGGAATCCGCCAGCCTGTTCCGCAAATTGTTTGCGGGCTGACCGGCTGCCGGCCATCCCCTCAAGCAAAGGCCCGGTCCGTCCTCTGACTGACCGGGCCTTTGCGCTTCTCGTTGCTGCGTCAGGCGACCTTGGTGTTGGTCAGCAGCGTCAGGCCCATCTTCAGCTTGTCCTGCAGCGTGCGCTGCGCAAGGCAGGTGAACAGGCAGAGCTTGTCGCAAGCGATGGTCTCCTTGCGGCGGGCCTGCGCGTCCTCGCCGTACCAGATCTCGCGTGCGGTCTGGGTGCGGACATTGCCGATCGGCTTGAAGAACCAGCACACTTCGAGACGCCCGTCGGAGCGGATGAAGTAGTTCCGCATGCCGACGCGGCAGGGCATCACTTCCTTCGGCGCCTTCTCGCGGCGGAAATGGTTTGGCCAGGCCCGCAGCACGGCTTCGCCGTTGAGGATCGGCGCGCCCGCACGCTTCAAACGCAACAGCTCGTCACGGACCTTGATCAGATCGTCGATCTCGCTCTCGCCGATCCAAAGCTCGTCCTCGACCTCCTGTGTGCCCTGCTCGACCGGCTGGAAGCTCAGCGCGGTGGCGCCGATCTCTTGGATCCAGTCGACCATTTCGGGCAGGCGGCGGAAGTTCAGCTTGTGCACGACCGGCTTGATGATGATCGGAAAGTCCAGGCCTTCGGCGCGGCGCTGCTCGGCGACATTGCGGATGCCCGCCACGATGTCGTTCAGCGAGTTCTCGACGCCGCGCGAATAATTGTGGACATTCGGATCGGTGGAATCGATCGAGATGTTGATGTTGAACGGGTGCGCTTCGACGGTCTGCGCCACGATCTTCTTGTTGAGATAGGCGCCGCCATTGGTGGTGACGCCCCAATGGATGTCGTTGTCGCGGCAGAACCGCAGCAGATCGAGAAAGCCCTTCTTGACGTAAGGCTCGCCGCCGGCGAACTCGACATGATAGGCGCCGATGAATTCCTTCAGGCTCGCGAGCGCGCGCTGCCACTCCGGGATCGTCATCTCGTCGCGATAGTTCGGGCGGCGCCAGTAGTCGCAGTAACGGCATTTGTAATTGCAGCGTTCGACCACCTCCGCGAAGATCGCGGCCGGGCGCGTGACGTCGCGTCCGGTATGCAGGTAAAGCTCTTCCGAGAAGGCGTTGCGGACGTGCTTGGTGCCGAGCGTGACGAGGTCGAGCGCTTTCAAGGTGAACCTCAGGCGATTTTTGCGTTGCTGCGATCGGATCGACGATCGATTTATGGGTCTATCAGCAAATTGGATGCCACCCGGAACGCGGAGCGCGCGCCGCCCGCGCGCGAGGGGCTCTTAACCCTAAAGGCTCGCTAACGGCGTGGCGGATCACAAGGCAGCGCTCGCGCGGTCCTCTATTTCAGCAAAATCGCTTCATTAGACTTCAAATTAACCTTGCGACGTAGTTGCGGTAACGCGTGTCTCGTCTGGAGCGGATTTTGCCATGAGGTCGCCGTAACGTTCGCTCCGCGTCCGTATTGCCGCCTGTGTCGGTCACTTTGGGACGGCCATGTCCCATTCCGATCCGTGCCGGGAAGGTGCGCGGATCGCGATTGCCAGGAGGGCATGGAGATGTCGACCGAGCTTGCTGCAGCTGACCGCGCCTGGGTGACGACTTCACCTGCGCTCGATTGCTCCGTCGAAACCGTTATCTGCATTCCGAGCTTCCGCAGGCCGAAGCACTTGCGGCTGACGCTGGAATCCGTTGCGGCCCAGCGCACCGGGCGCAGCTTCGCGGTTGTGGTGGTCGAGAACGACGCCGCGCACTGCGAGAGCGCGCCGGTCGCGGCCGAGTTTATCAATTCCGGCAAGCTCCGCGGCGTCTGCATCGTCGAACCCAGGCAAGGCAACTGTCAGGCAATCAACGCGGCGTTCGAGACCGCGCTCGAGACATTCCCGAACGCCCTGAATTTTCTGATGATCGATGACGACGAGGTCGCCTCGCCGGATTGGCTGGAGCGGATGGTGCAGGCGGCCGAGACCTCCGGCGCCGAGATCATCGGCGGGCCGGCGTGGCCGAATTTCGATGACGAGCACAAGGGCGGGCTTAAGCGCCATCCGGCATTCGCGCCGGCCTATCATGCCAGCGGCCCCGTCCCGGTGATCTACGGCTGCGGCAACTGCCTGATAAGGCGCGCGGTGTTCGAGCGGCTCGGAGATCCGGCCTTCGACCTGCGTTTCAACTTCCTCGGCGGCGGCGATCATGACTTCTTCGCGCGGGCGCGCCGCGCGGGCTTCCGCTTCTTCTGGGTGACGGAGGCCGTCGTCAGCGAGACCGTTCCCTCGACCCGGACCAATCTCGGCTGGATCGTGCGGCGGGGATTGCGGATCGGCGCGATCAACTATCACATCGAGCGCAAGGCTGCTCAGACCATGTGGTCGCGCGCGGCCGTGAAGGCCAAGATGTTCGGCCTGGTACCGTTCTCGCTGTACCGCTTCACGCGCATCGTGCTGCGCGAACATCAGACCGTGATCGCGATGCATCCGATGGTGGTTGCCGTCGGTAGCGCGCTTGCGGTGCTCGGCATCGAGCCGCAGCCCTACGCGGCCTCCAAGATCGCCTCGTGAGCGATTTGTCCGTCACCACGGAAAGCCGGGCGTTGATCGCCGACATCGCGCGCCGGCCGGTGATGGATATCGTCCGCTGCGCGTTCTTCATCGGCATCCTGCTTCTGGTCTGGATCTCGCTGCATCCGTTCGAGGATCTGAGCGGCTTCCATGTCGGCGAGGTGACCTCCGGCCGCGAGGCGTTTCTCTACGGCCTGTTCGGCGTGCTGATGGTCGCGATGCTGGCGCTGACCCTGCGCGACAATCTGCCGGCGCTGACATCGCTGCTGACACCGGCGTTCCTGCTGTTCGCGGGCTGGATATGCGTCACTGTCGTTCTGTCGTTCGATCCGGCCACCTCGCTGCGCCGGCTGGCACTCTCGGTGTTCGTCATCATGGTGACGGCGGCGCTGTTGCTGCTGCCAAAGTCGCAGGGCGAATTGATGCGCTGGTTCAGCATTGCCGCGCTGGTCCTGCTCGTCACCTGCTATCTCGGCGTTTTCCTGGCGCCGCATCTGTCGATCCATCAGGCCACCGATCCGCAGGAGCCTGCGCTCGCCGGCAACTGGCGCGGCGTGTTCGGCCACAAGAACGTCGCCGCCGCGATGATGGCGATGTTGATCTTCCTCGGCATCTATTTGATGCAGGCCGGCGGCTGGCTGTCGGGCATCGCCGTAACGGCGCTCGCCGCGGTGTTCCTGTTCTTCACCGCCGGCAAGAGCGCGATCGTGCTCTGTGTCGCCGTGCTGATGTTGACCGCGTTGATGGCGGTGATCCGCTCGCTCTGGGGCCGCGCGCTGCTGCTGCTGACGCCGCTGGTGCTGCTCAATCTGTTCAGCGTCGGCACCGTCATGAGCGACACGCTGGCTGCGATCGCCGACCGGATGCCGCTCGACACCTCCTTCACCGGCCGCGCCGATATCTGGGCCTTTGCGCTCGACTCGCTGCACCAGCGGCTATGGACCGGCTACGGCTTTGAATCCTTCTGGGGCACCAACGCGATCCAGAATTTGCAGGAAGGCAAGGAGTGGGCGGGCTACGCCTCGCATAGCCACAATGGCTATCTCGACACCGCGCTGGGCACCGGTCTGCCGGGCCTCGTGCTGCTGATTGCGGCTGTTGTCATCAAGCCGTTTCGTGATTTCCAGGCCGCGGATCTCGGCGGCAATGACACGCCGCTGACGATGCTGTTCCTGCGCATCTGGCTGTTCGGCCTCTATCTGTCGTCGATGGAGAGCTTTTTCCTCGATCGCGCAGACACGATCTGGGTGACATTCCTGATCGCGGTGTTTGGGCTGCATTATCTCGCCCGGTTCCGGATGCGGGCCTAGAGCTGCGCGCGGACCGCGCTGGCGACGTCCGTCCACCAGCCATCGAAGTCGAACGGCATAGGCACGGTGGGCCGCTTCAGCGCTGTGACGATCCGGTCGGCATAGGCCGCACTGTCGGCGTCGCGCGGCACCAGCAGGATGGCGCCGCGGTCGATCAGCTCCTTGAACCGCGGATGGTGGTCGAATTCGTCCGGCAGCGCCGGGCCGGTGACAATCAGCGGCCGGCCGGACTGCACGCAGGCCAGAATGCTCGACCGCCGCGCCGTGAGGCCTTCGGCCAACGAATAGCAGAACACGTCGATCTCGCCGAGCAGGCCGAACACTTCGTGATCGGACGCGACATAGCCGGAGACGATCACGTCGCCCTTCAACCCCAGCTCGGCGACGCGGGCGTAGAACTTCTGCTCGATGTTGTCGGTGCCGCGAATGAAGGAGCCGACATAGACGATCAAGGGCCGCAAGCCCCGCTGTTTCAGGATCGCGCCGATCTCGAGCAATCCGTTCGGCTGCTTGCCGGGATAGATCGAGCCGAAATGCCCGACGATGAGCTGGCCGTTGCTGCGCGCGCCGACGAGCCGCTGCAACAGCATCGAATCCGCGAAGCCGGCGGGCGCGGCGATGTTCGGTGGCAGCGGCGCCAGCACGCATTTCCGCACCATGCCGCGCATGATCGGATCGTCGGCGAGTTCGCGGCGGACCAGCGGCGAGAACATCACGACGGTATTGGCTAGCCACAGCGCCGGGATGTAGGTCAGCCGGCGGATGCCGTTGAGGCCGGCCCATTCATGTTGAATCAGGACAATTTTGCGGCGCCGCAGCCGGGCGAACAGAAGCGCGAGCAGCGGTCGCGCGATCACGCGCTTCCAGGCCACGATCGGGAAGTTGCAGACCACGCTGTCAGCGGCACCGACCGCGCGCCAGATCTCGGCGATCGTGCCGTCGGTCTGCGTCAGGGTTAACGCTCTGTTAGCGCCGGGCTCGATCTTCTCGATCGTCTCCTGCAGCAGGCGGGTGAATTGCCCGACGCCGCAGTGCATCTGCGGCCCGGCGCCAAGGAACAGCGCACGATATCGGGGTTCTTCAGTCATCGCGCTCAGATGGTCTTGGTGACGGGTCTTGGTAGTTGGTCTTGGTAGTTGGTCTTGGTAGTTCGTCTTGGCGAACGGTTCCGGAACTGGCGCGGCTAGCCATATCGGCGAGACATTAGCGTTGGGTAACCCCGCGCGCATACGCGACGGCACCGATCTTGCCAATCCTTGCTCAAGAGCTGCCCGCTCGTCCCGGAACAGGACATCGGATGAAGCGAAACGGCGCAGCAGCCAGGAGCGCGACGATGACGATAGGCAAGATTTTCGCGAATTGGGATGACAACCATTCCAAGCTCTGGAGTCATCAGCCGATCCGGCTCGAGCACACCATGCACAAGCAGCCGGCGTTCTCGATGGACGATCTCGCGAAGTTGATCGAGCACTATCCGCGCGAGCATTACAGCCTGGTCAAGACCGGCGCCAAGGGTTCGAGCCGCGTCTGGCGCGAGGGCGAGATCGGCAGGCTGCGCGGCCAGCAGGTGATCGAGGCGATTTCGCGCGGCGGCCTGTGGCTGAATCTGCGCAACGTCACCGCAGTCGATCGCCGCTACCGCGACATGATCGAGCGGATGTTCGGCGAGATCGCGGCCAAGGTTCCCGGTTTCGACGCGCCGACCCATCAGGCCGGCATCCTGATTTCGTCGCCCGATGCGCAGGTCTACTACCACGCCGATCTGCCGGGGCAGGGCCTGGTTCAGATCGCCGGCCGCAAGCGGGTCTACATCTATCCCAACACGCAGCCGTTTATCCGGCCCGAGCATCTCGAGAACATCGCGCTGTTCGACGTCGAGGTCGATATCCCCTACGAGTCCTGGTACGACTGGCATGCGCAGGTGATCGATCTCGAACCCGGCCAGATGCTGAACTGGCCGCTCAATGCGCCGCACCGTGTCGAGAACCTCGACACGGTCAATATCTCGATGACGATCTCCTATGTGAACGACGACATCCGTCGTGCCCAGATCCTGCATCTCGCCAACGGCATGCTGCGTCATCGCTTCGGCTACAGGCCGCGCAGCCGCAGCATCCGAGGCCCGGCCTTCTTCGCCAAGCAGGTGATGCAGAAGCTGCTGCGTGACGGCAAATGGGTGAAGCGCGAACGCGCCGTGCGGCGCGCGATCGACTTCCGCCTCGACGAGAGTGATCTCGGCAGGATCGTCGACCTGCCCAAGGCGGCGCTGGAGGCGGCGTAAGCGAGCTTGCCGGTCGCAGGTGCAGGTGCTGACATGACGGTCTTGACGACAGCGGTTGAGAAATTCGGGGCGCGGGTCGCTTCCTATGCGGTCGGCTATCGCGTCGAGCTGGTTTCCGATTGGGCGCAGGCGGTCGCCCGCTGGGGTGCATTCGAGCCGCTCACTGCGTTCCAGCATCCGCAATGGTATGCGTCGTGGTATCGGGCCTTCGCGTCGACCGACGGTGTCTCGCCGCTGATCGCACTTGTCCGCGATGCCGCGACCGGCGAGCGGGCCGCGCTGTTGCCGCTGATCTGCAACCGGCAGGGCGGCCTCCGCATCATCGAATTCGCCGACCTCAACCTCACCGATTTCAACGCGCCGCTGCTCGGCCCCGCTGCGCCGCGCGACGACGTCGCGCATGGCAGTTTTGGCGTGATCTGCAGGCCGCGCTGCGCCAGTCGCACGGCGGAGCCGATCTTATTCGTTTTCGCAAGATGCCGCTCAAGCTCGCGGCGCGTGCCAATCCGCTGGCGCTGCTCGATGGCGTCGGGCCGTCGGTCGTCAATGGCAATCTGCTGACCATCGGCGATGACTACGACGCCTGGCGTTACGAGCTGGACCGGAAGGTTCGCAAGGAGTTGGGACGGAGCTGGCGCGTATTCACGCGTGAACCGTCCGCGGCCTTCAAATTCGCTGCCGATACCGACGAGGCGCTGGACCTTCTTTCGGTCACGGAAGTGCAGCAAGGGGATCGGTTGCTCGGTCTTGGACTCAACTATGTTCTCGACAATGCGGACTGCACCGCTTTCTATCGTGACCTCGTGCGCGAAGGCACTGACCGCCGCTATGCGGTGATGACCGCACTCACGACCAGCAACGAAGTGGTGGCGACGCTGCTCGGCATCCGCACCGGCTCGCGCTACGTCATGATCCGCATCAGCAATGCCGGCGAGAAATGGTCGGTGTGTTCTCCGGGCCGGCTGATCATCGACCGCACCATCGAAGCGCTGCACAAAGACGGCGTGCGGGAGTTCGATTTCTCGATTGGCAATTACAGCTACAAGCGGCGGTTCGGACCGCAGCGGATGCCGCTGGTCGATCTCGGTGCGCCCTTGAGCCGGCGCGGGCGGCCTCACGCGCTGCGTGACCGCGCCGTGCTGGCGCTGCGTCGCTATCCGAAACTCTCAGCGCGGCTGAAGACGTTGCTCGGAAAGTCGGAGCCTTCGCGCGAAGACGAGTGAACCGCTGGCGGGACGCGTCACCGCGCCGGTGCTAGATCCCGCGGACCACGCCCGGCTGGCCCGGCGCGCACTCAAGCGCATCGCGGTCCCAGTTCGCGTTGACCGCCGCGGCCTCATAGCTCGATTGCAGGAATGCGAGCAGCGCCTTGTCCGGATCGGCCGCCGCGCGCACGGCGTCATAGGGCAGGATGAATTCGCCGAGCGCCTCGCTGAAGAACGCGGTGTCAGGCCGGACCGGCGTGCCGCGATAGCCCGCAGGCTCTGGATAGGCATAGGAATAGAAGGCAGGATAGTCGATGGCGCCGCCGCCCGGCCAGAAGCCGGCGCTGCTGACCTCATGCGAATAGGCTTCGTGCGCCACCTCGTCGGGCAGATGCGGCACGCCGCCGGGATGCCGCGGTGCCGTCCTGCCGGAGAACCGCGTCACCGCGAGATCGAAGCTGCCCCAGAAGAAATGCACCGGGCTTGCCTTGCCGAGAAAGCCGGTGCGGAATTGCTTGAACACGCGGTCGCAATTGACCAGGATCTGGTGAAAACGGTGCACGGAGTCCGCATCGTAGGAGGCATGCTGCGTATCCTGCGAGAACCGGATCGGGTCGGCGATTTCGTTCGGCATCTCGTCGATCGCGACGTCGACGCCGAGCGCCTTCAAGTCGGCCATGATTGCCACGTAGAAGCTCGCGACCGATCGCCCAGCGAGCGCGAATTGCCGCTCGGTGCCGTCGCTGGTCGAGATGCGTAGCACATGATCGATGAAATCGAAGTCGATCTGGAATGTGCGGTCGCCGTCGGGGATCGGTGAGGTCGTCAGTCCGCGCGCGGTGACATAGAGCGCGACGTGCCATGAGTGATTGAGCCAGGGCGACTTCGCCAGCCGGATCTTGCCGGCGATCTGGGTGAAGAGCTGGAGCGTGGCACAGCTGTCACGCCACGCCGCGGTCGGCAGTTCCGGCCAGCGGGTCTTCGGTGCGTTGGTCATGGCAAACCTCGGGGCTGCTCCGACAAGAAGCATTGCGGCATATCACGAATTAGGTGTGGTGACCTCGGGAACCGGTGCTTCCCAAAGCAGCAGCTGGGACGGCAATCTCCAGCGAGAATGCCGCCCTTATCGCGTCGATCATGCAGTCCGGCGCGAAGTCCGGCCGCTGACCTCAGCCATGCAGCTTCTTGGCGGTCTCCGCGATTGCGCGGCCCTGGTAGCGCGCGCCGGCGAGTTCGTTTTCGCTGGGTTGGCGGCTGCCGTCGCCGCCGGTGATCGTGGTGGCGCCGTAGGGCGCGCCGCCGGTGACCTCGTCGAGCTTCATCTGGCCGGCAAAACCGTAGTTCAACCCGACCACCGTCATGCCGAAATGCAGGAGGTTGGTGATGATCGAAAACAGGGTGGTCTCCTGGCCGCCATGCTGGGTCGCGCTCGAGGTGAAGGCGCCGCCGACCTTGCCGTGCAGCGCGCCCCTGGCCCACAGGCCGCCGGCCTGATCGAGGAAGTTCGCCATCTGCGAGGCCATGCGGCCGAACCGGGTGCCGGTGCCGACGATGATCGCATCATAGTTGGCGAGATCATCGATCTTGGCGACCGGCGCGGCCTGGTCGAGCTTGTAATACGAGGCCTTGGCGACTTCGGCCGGCACGAGTTCGGGCACGCGTTTGATGTCGACAGTGGCGCCGGCTTCGCGCGCGCCTTCCGCGACGGCGTTCGCCATCGCTTCGATGTGACCGTAGGCGGAGTAATACAGGACGAGAACCTTGGCCATGATGGCCTCCTTTGGGGTTGGGTAGGGGAGTTGGACAATCGGTCGTCATGCCCGGCCTTGTGCCGGGCATCCACGTCTTCCTCGCGGTTGGGCGTGGATGGCCGGGACAAGCCCGGCCATGATGATGGAGGGAGTTGTGCGTTACGCTGCGTCGACCAGGACGAGCTCGGCATCCTCGAGCGCGGTGATCTTCAGCTTGGCCTCGTCGCGGATCGCGGCGCCGTCGCGTGCATTGACGCGCACGCCGTTGACCTCGACGCTGCCGGCCGCCGGCACCAGATAGAGGTGACGGGCCTTGTCGGGGACGTATTCCGCGCTCTCGCCGGCCTTCAGCGTGGTGGCGAGCACCCGCGCATCGGCGCGGATCGGCAGCGCGTCGTTGTCGCCGTCAATACCCGAGGCGATGGTGACGAGCTTGCCCGAGCGGTCCGCCTTCGGGAACGGCTTGGAGCCCCAGGTCGGATGACCACCCTTCGTCGTCGGCTCGATCCAGATCTGGAAGATCTTGGTCTTCGCCGGCTCCAGATTGTACTCGGAGTGACGGATGCCGCTGCCGGCGCTCATCACCTGCACGTCGCCGGCTTCGGTACGTCCCTTGTTGCCGAGCGAGTCCTGATGCGTGATCGCGCCTTCGCGAACATAGGTGATGATCTCCATGTTGGCATGCGGATGTGCCGGAAAGCCGGAATTGGGCGCGATCTCGTCGTCATTCCACACCCGCAGCGCGCCGTGGCTGACATTGTCGGGATCGTAGTAGCTGGCAAACGAGAAGTGGTGCTTGGCCTTCAGCCAGCCGTGGTCGGCACCGCCAAGCTCAGCGAATGGTCTGAGTTCGATCATGGTCATTCCCCTTGATTTTGATGTTGAGGAGGGCCGGGCCTTGCACCCGGCGTCTCCGGAAAACTTGCGATCAGGCGCCGAAGCCGCCGTCGACGTTGAGCACCGTGCCGGTCACGAACGAGGCTTCCGGGCTTGCCAGGAACACGACGCCTGCGGCGACCTCCTCCGGGCGACCGAAGCGCTGCAGCGCGTGCTGCAAGCGCTGCGTCTCGGCAAACTCGCCGCCGTCCTTCGGGTTCATGTCGGTGTCGATCGAGCCGGGCTGCACCACATTGACGGTGATGCCGCGCGGTCCGAGGTCGCGCGCCGCGCCCTTGGTGTAGCCGACGACGGCCGCCTTGGTGGCAACGTAGTCGGCAAGGCCCGGGAACGAGGCGCGATCGGCCAGCATGGAGCCGACGGTGACGATGCGGCCGCCTTCACTCATCAACTTCGAAGCAGCGCGGATCGCGGTGATCACGCCGTCGATGTTGATCGCCTCCTGGCGGGCGAGCGTCGCGGTGTCGGCCTTGGGATCGTCGACCGCACCGCCGGAGGCGACGCCGGCGTTGTTGACGAGGATGTCGAGCCGCCCGAAATCCTTGGCAACGCGCTTCACCAGCTGATCGACATCGGATGACGAGGCCTGGTCGGCTTTGTAGGCGCGGGCGTTGACGCCCTTGCCCTTCAATTCGGCGACGACGGCCTCGGCCTTCTCGGGAGAGGCGACGTAGCTGATCGCGATGTTGGCGCCTTCCGCGGCGAGTGCGCGGGCGCTGGCTGCGCCGATACCGCGCGAGCCGCCGGTGACGAGGGCAACCTTGCCGGAAAGCTTCTTGGTCATTGGATTTCTCCATCGGTTGAATTTGATGGCACTTGGATATGCCTCCGGCTGTGGTATAGAAATAGAAACTATTGAAACTCATTGTTTCCATTATTGAGCAATCAGGACAACTGCCCATGTCGAAACTGCCCGACTTCGAGGCGCTCGCGATCTTCGCAAAAGTCATGGAATTACGGTCGTTTGCAGCGGCCGCGACCGAGCTCTCGCTGTCCAAGGCGACGGTGTCGAAGGCGGTCAGCCGGCTGGAGGAGCGGCTTGGCGCGCGGCTGTTCAACCGCACCTCGCGGCGGCTGGCGCTGACCGATGCCGGGCAGAAATTGTCGGAGCGCGCGGCGCGGCTATTGGCCGACGGCGAGGCTGCCGAGAACGAGGCGCTGGCGCAATCGACCACGCCGCGCGGGCTGGTGCGGCTCGCGGTGCCGATGAGCTTCGGTATCAAGACGGTGGCGCCGCTGCTGCCGGAGTTCATGGAGGTCTATCCGGAGGTCGCGATCGATCTGCACCTGAGCGACGCGACGGTGGACCTGATCGGCGAGGGCTTTGATGCCGGCCTGCGCATCGCACGGCTGCCGGATTCCTCGCTGATCGCGCGGCGGCTGTGCGGCATGCCGCGCTACACGGTGGCGGCGCCGTCCTATCTGAAGCGCTACGGCCGGCCGACCCATCCGATGCATCTCGCCGAGCACAAATGCTTCGGCTACGCCTATCTCTCGACCCAGGGCGTCTGGCACTACGCCAACGCGTCGGGCGAGCAGGCGAGTGTGCGTCCCGCCGGACAGCTGCGGGTCAACAATGGCGAGGCCGTGATGCCCGCGCTGCTCGCCGGGCTCGGCATTGCCGATCTGCCCGACTTCATCGTCGGCGATGCGATCGCTAGCGGCGAAGTCGAGGTGATCCTGAAGGGCTGGAAGCAGCCCGAAGGCGCCGTGCATCTCGTCACCCCGCCGGGCGGCCCGCGGCCCGCGCGCGTCGAGGTACTGGCGGATTTCCTCGCGAAGCATTTCGCCAAGGGCCGCGCCCAGCGCAAATAGAGAGCCGCGCCCAGCGCAAATAGAGCCGCGCCCAGCGCAAATAATTAGAGAGCCGCGCTCAGCCGAAATCGCAATTCCTCGCGCGGGCGAGGCCGCAGGCCGCGCGATCCGTCACATCCCGCTCTTGCGCCATGCGGACAACCCGCGGCTTTGACCGTGGCATCGCGATCGGCTGCGATCGCCAGAAAGATGACTGGGGAGAAACTCTCGATGAATCGCCGTGAACTCCTGCGCGCTGTTGCCGCATTGCCGCTCGCCCCCGCAGACCGCTGCAGTCCGGTCGCCTAATGGACGCGCCGGAGTTCTCAAGATTTGTTGCAGACGACAGCGCGCGGTTGATCGCCGCAGTGAAGAAGATCGGCAAGGTCGAATAGGGAACTCGGGTTCATTCGCCTTCACATTTAGTTGTCTGCAAGAACGATTGTTGAACGATCCTTGGCCGCATTCATTTGCAATTTTTGAAGCAAATCGCTGCGCGGAACCCGCGCGTGCGCGGATCAAGTCGAACTCAAATCGAACAAGGGCACTGGACATGCAGACGGAGCGGATTGTCCTGAGCTTGGCGATCGCGATCGGCGGCCTTGGCGCTGCGGCGCCTGCGCTGTCGCAAGAGTATCGCGGCACCTGGGAACAGCAGATGGCGTGCACGCCCGACGTGATGCGCCTGTGCAGCGATCAGATTCCCGATACCAACCGGATCGTCGCCTGCCTGCGGCAGAACACGGCGCTGCTTGGCAGTTCCTGCCGCGCGGTGTTCGAGTCGAATGCGCAGCAACAGGCACAAACGCAGGGGCGCGCACCCCAGCCGCAGACGATGCAGCGGCCACGCGCGCCGCAGCAGATGCAGCGGGCCCCGGTTGCGCCGCGGCCGCCCCAAGATGATGAAGACTAGGTCTAGGGACTGACTTCTGCCTGGGACCTGGCTTCGCAGACGTCGACCCATTCGGCCGCGGTCAGCTCGGCCATCCTGTCGGGCGTGATGCGCACCGCGCTGTGGGTCGAGCCGGCGGCCGGCACCACGATGTCGAATGCCTTCAGCGACACATCGCAATAGACCGGCAGCGGCGTCTTCAGCCCGAACGGGCAGACGCCGCCGACCTCGTGGCCGGTGATGTCGGCAACCTCGTCGAGGCCAAGCATCTTCGGCTTGCCGCCGAAGGCCGCCTTCACCTTCTTGTTGTCCATTCGCGACGTGCCGGCGGCGACGATCAGCACCACGCGGTCGCCGACCCGCAGGCTCAGCGTCTTGGCGATCCGCGCCTGCTCGACGCCATAGGCCTCCGCCGCCAGCGCGACGGTCGCGGAGCTCACACTGGATTCGATCACGGAGATGTCGGGCGCCTTCTCGGCGAAGAAGGCGCGGACGGACTCGAGACTCATGATGTTCAGGACCTTGCAGACACCAGGGCAGGAAGCTCGGAGAGACCGCGGATCCGGTGATCAGGCGCCACGCCGAGCTCGTCCATCTGGGTACGCAACGCCCAAAACATCGTCAATGGGGCGACCGTCTCACTCTCGACGCAGGCCAGTGCCATCGCTTCCGGCGTCACCCGCTCGATCCAGGCGACGTTGAGGCCGAACGCCTTGGCGCCGCAGGCGTCCCACGGATTGGAGGAGATGAACAGGACTTCCGCGGGCGGCACTTTCAGCACCTCCTCGATCAGCGAGTAGGCCTCGGGCGCCGGCTTGAACACCTTGTGGGCATCGACGCTGATGGTCGCATCGAGCAGGCGGTCGAGCCCCGAATTGCTCACTAGTGCGTTCAGCATGTCAGGGCTGCCGTTGGAGAGGATCGCGAGCTTCCTGTCCTTCATCGCCTCGAGCGCGGCGACCGCATCCGGATACAGCGCGAGATGCTGATACTTGTCGATGATGCGGGCGAAGGTCGCCGCGTCATATTGCAGGCCGAGACAGCGCAGCGTGTAGGCGAGGGAATCGCGGGTCGCCGTGGCGAAATCCTGGTAGCGCCGCATCAGCGTGCGCAGCCAGGAGTATTCGAGCTGCTTGATGCGCCAGACCTGGGTGATGATGTCGCCATAGCCGGGGAACGCATCCTCGGTGACATCGGCCACCGACTGCACGTCGTAGAGCGTGCCGTAGGCGTCGAAGACGATTGCTTTGATGCTCATTGAGTTTTCTCTTGTCCGCCAATGGTCGCATACAGGAATTTCCTGAGAGCGTCGATGGACTGATCGCGGACCTGCTCGTTGAATTTGAGGTGATGACCGAGCAGCTGCCCCGGCGTGCGGTATTGCGGCACGTCAAAATCGTGATGGGCGCCGGGATAGACGATCAGCTCGATCGGATAGCCGAGGCCCTGCTGCCGCGAGATGCCATCATCGTCGTGGCCTTCCGCCAGGTTCCGGCACTCCTGCGCCGGCGTCCAGTCGTCCAGCTCACCGACCATGATCAGGGTCGGCACGGTCATGTCGCCCTTGATGCCGAGGCAGCGCGGATAGAAGGCGACGGCGGCGTGGAATTTTTCCGTCGCGTTGACCTCGATCGCGCCGCGCTCCACCGAGAGCAATGCGAGCCATCCGCCCTGCGAAAATCCGATCACGGCAATGCGTGTCGGATCGACCAGAGATTGCCGGGTCAGGAAGCTCAGCGCGCGATAGGCGTCGTGAACCGTTGCGGCAGGGACACCGCCGGCGCAGGTGTCGCTGATGCCACGCGGGCCGAACCGGTCCACGGTGAGCGTGACATAGCCCCAGGCCGCGAGCCGTTTGCCCCAGCGCTCGTCGAGTTCTCGCCACTGCCCGCTGCAGCCATGCAGCAACACCACGGCGGGCAGGAGACCCGGTCGCTCCGGCCGCCGCAGCAGGCCCTGCAGTGGCTGCGCGCTGCTGAGCGGGCTTTCGAACTCGATCAGCACGGAAGGCGCCTCGGCTGCCGCCGCAGACTTGCCGCCCGCGCTCCCGACCAGGAGCACGGCGAGGAGGGTGGCAAGTCCGGCCCAGCTCGTCATCGGCCGCCCCGCAAGCGTGCGGCCGATGATACTCCCTTAAATCCCCAAAATCTTCCGCGCGTTGGCCTTCAGGACCTTCGGCCGGATCTCCTCGCGGATGTCGAGCTTGGCAAAATCGGCGAGCCAGCGGTCCGGCGTGATCACCGGCCAGTCCGAGCCGAACAGCATCTTGTCCTGCAGGATCGAGTTGATGTAGCGCACCAGGATCGGCGGGAAGTATTTCGGCGACCAGCCGGACAGGTCGATATAGACGTTCGGCTTGTGGGTCGCGACCGACAGCGCCTCTTCCTGCCAGGGGAAGGAAGGATGCGCGAGTATGATCTTGAGGTCGGGAAAGTCGGCGGCGACGTCATCCATGTACATCGGGTTGGAGTATTTCAGCCGCATCCCCATGCCGCCCGGCATGCCCGAGCCGACGCCGGTCTGGCCGGTGTGGAACAGCGCGATCGCGCCGCCCTCGTTGATTGCTTCATAGAGCGGATAGGCCATGCGGTCATTGGCGTAGAAGCCCTGCATGGTCGGATGGAATTTGAAGCCGCGGACGCCGTACTCCTCGATCAGCTTGCGCGCTTCGCGCACACCGAGCTTGCCCTTGTGCGGGTCGATCGAGACGAACGGGATCAAGACGTCGAGATGATCGGAGGCGACCTCGAGCATTTCGTAATTGTCGTAGCGGCGGAAACCGGTCTCGCGCTCGGCGTCGACCGGGAAGATCACCGCGGCGATGTTCTTGGCGCGGTAGTAGGCCGCGGTCTCCGGCACGGTCGGCGGGTGCTTGTGCGGCGACTTGAAATAGTCCGCCATCTGCGCCTGGAAGTCGTCATAGCCGTCGTCGCCATGCATGCCGCACGGCTCCTCGGCATGGGTGTGGATGTCGATCGCTGTGACCTTTTCGATGTCGGGCAGTTTGAGCTTGGGCATTGCGGCTTCCCCGGCGGCCTGTTTGTTGGTGATGGAAAATAATTATACTATATAACGATCTTCGCAAGCGGTCTGGAGCCGGACGCTGACTGAGCTCCGTTCGGCCGCGAAGTGCCGTTCGGCCCGAGGGGCGCGCTCAAGCCGGGTGGGCAAACACGATTCGCCGGCCGTGAAGCCATCGTCAGGGTGAGACGGCGGGACCAGGCCCTGGCACGCATAATCGCGATGGTCGCCGTTTCCGAAGCGATCTCAATGCAGTGGCGGGTGGATCGACGCAGGTTCCACTCCAGGATATGCCTGAAAATCGGCCCGTCTCGGTTGACATTTAACGGTTCGATGGCTTAGAACCCGGCCGTCCCGGGCGGCAGGCCGCTTGTCGGGATAAATCCCATTTTGCCACCCTTTTGGCATTGATCAGGTACGGCCTCCAACACGGGCCTTTCGAAGTAGCAGGATTGTCCCATGAAGGTCCGTAACTCGCTGAAGTCGCTGCGCGGCCGCCATCGCAACAACCGTCTGGTCCGCCGCAAGGGCCGCGTCTACGTGATCAACAAGGTCCAGCGCCGCTTCAAGGCGCGCCAGGGCTGATCTGAAAAGATTGATCCGAGACGGTTGATCCCGCGCGGATCGCCGGCTGAATCCGATCCCCCTTTCACAGGTCTTTGACGCCGTGCTGCTTTGCAGCGCGGCGTTGTGCGTCTAGACTTCGGCCATGGAATTAAATCTCGGATTTAAGCTCCTTGGGCCTAGCAAACGCCGGTTGGCGATCCTGATCGCCGCGCTACTTGCCGTGCCGGTCCTCGCCATGCCTGTCGCGGCCGCCGCGCAGGATGACCCACGGGTGGTGCCGCCACCCAGGGCCCAGAAGAAGCTGCCCGAAGCTCCGACCAAGCTGCCGAAGGTTCCGGCCGACCGCACCCGCGGGCTGGATTTCCTGTTCGGCGCCCTGAAGGCCGCGCCCGATGAGGACAGTGCCCGCCATGTCGAGGCGCGGATCTGGGCGCTGTGGCTGCAAACCCCGAGCGATACCGCGGCGCTGTTGATGGTGCGCGCCAAGGCTGCGCTCGACGCCCAGAATGTCGATGTAGCGCTGAAGCTTCTGGACGCGGTGATCAACCTCCGGCCCGACTATGTCGAGGCCTGGAACCGGCGGGCGACGATCTACTACCTCAAGAACGACTACGTCCGTTCGCTGGCAGATCTGCAGCAGGTGCTGACCCGTGAGCCCCGCCATTTCGGCGCGCTGGCGGGTGTCGGCATGATCATGCAGGACATGGGCGACGACAAGCGTGCGCTGGACGCCTTCCGCAAGGCGCTGGCTGTCGATCCCTACCTCGAGAAGGTGCCGCAGATCGTCAAGCAGCTGACCGAGAAGGTCGAAGGCCGCGACATCTGATTGCATGCGATTAATCGCGATCGCGGTCCGATGGACGCGAGTGGGCAGGTTAGTCGCGAGCGGAAGCTTGCTCGCGATACGGTCTGGCGCAGGAGGCTAGTGCAGGAACTTGCCGCGGGACGCGCTGTCCTGGGCCACGGCAGCATAGAATTGCTGAAGCTCCGCCTCCAGGTGCTCATTCACGAGCAACAGTGCCTTCAGGGCGCCGCGCAGGTCGCCATTGCAACTCGCCACGATCTGATCGATGGCCGTTTCGCTAGGGTCGGAAATCATGGTACTCCTCCGATTACTTCCCGTTGAACTCGTCGTGCGGACGCGGGTTCCCGTGGATACTGTGCACAAGTCAAGAAGCGTCCCGGTTTCGATGTAGCCTCGCGTCTGATGGCGAAATTGCCACCGCCAATCTATGAAATTACTAATGACGCAGGTATGAACCCGCTATCCACAGGCTGGGCGCATTGTGGACAACTGCGCCCTGGGTGTGAACCGGACAACCGAAAATTGGCTTTCCGAACAACAGCATCCCAGGGCTGCGGGCAAATCCACGCGAAACCTCGATTCAGCTTCGTCGTAATTTTCAAGTGCCCCAGCTACCCAAGATCTTTCGGACCCCCTCGATGTTAACCGCGATCATCGCGCTGGTGGCCGCGGGGCTGGCGCTGTTCGTGGCGACACAGCTCGGCGTCCAGCTGATCCATCGCGCCTTTCCGCCGCTCGGGCGCATCATCGATGTGTCCGGTGCGCGGCTGCATGTGGTCGAACTCGGCCCGCGCGATGCTGCGGGTCCGCCGATCGTGATGCTGCATGGCGCGAGCTCCAACCTTCGTGCGATGCAGCCGCTCGGTGACCGCATTGCCAAAACACGCCGGGTGATTCTGATCGACCGGCCGGGCCATGGCTGGAGCACACGCGAGCGCGTCGCGGATTCGACGCCCGCGATCCAGGGCCGGATGCTCGCGGAGGCGCTGGCCAGGCTCGGCGTCGATCGCGCGATCGTGGTGGCGCATTCCTGGGCCGGCGCGCTCGCCCTGCGCATCGCGCTGGATCATCCGGACCGCGTCGCGGGCCTCGTGCTGCTCGCCCCCGTCGCCTATCCCTGGCGTGGCGGCGCGGGCTGCTACAATGATGTGATCTCGACGCCGCTGATCGGGCCGCTGCTTGCGCACACGGTCACGCTGCCGCTCGGTTGCCTCGTCGCCAATTCGGGCGCGCGCGGCGTGTTCGCGCCGCAGCCGATGCCGGCCGATTTCGTCCGCGATAGCGAGACGTTGCTCTTGCTGCGTCCGCGCGAGTTCATCGCCAATGCGCGCGACCTCGTCACGCTGAAGGCCGCCGTCGTCGAACAGGCCCCGCGCTACGTGGCGATGAAGGTGCCGGTGTCTATCATTTCGGGCGACGTCGACAAGACGGTCTCGACCGGCATCCACTCGCGGCCGCTTGCAGCCACCGCACCGAACGCCAGGCTCATTGTGCTGCCGGGTGTCGGCCACATGGTGCAGTACGCGGCGCCCGATCGCGTGGCGTCCGAGATCGAGGCGATGGCTGACCGGTTGGTCCAACCGACAGCAACCGCGGCCAAGATTGCCCCCGCGAATCTGTGATCCGGTGAGGCTTGCGCGGTTGCATCCTGCCGAACATCATGCGGCTGCGCGGTTCGACAGATCTCACCCAAAGGACAAGCCCCATGCGGATCGACAACATCGCCGACCTCATCGCTGAAACCCTTGCCCAGGCCGGCGTGAAGCGCGTCTACGGTGTCGTCGGCGACAGCCTCAACGGCCTGACCGAGGCGTTGCGCAAGCGCGGCACGATCGACTGGCTGCATGTGCGCCACGAGGAGGTGGCGGCGTTCGCCGCCGCCGCCGAATCCCAGATCACGGGTGACCTCGCGGTGTGCGCGGGCTCCTGCGGCCCGGGCAACCTCCACCTCATCAACGGTCTGTTCGATGCGCATCGCAGCCGCACGCCGGTGCTGGCGATCGCGGCCCAGATCCCCTCCGCTGAAATCGGCGGCGGCTATTTCCAGGAGACCCATCCGCAGGACCTATTCCGCGAATGCAGCCATTATTGCGAATTGGTGTCCGATCCGTCGCAGCTGCCCTACATGCTGGAGAACGCAATCCGCGCCGCGGTCGGCCAGCGCGGCGTCGCGGTGCTGGTGCTGCCGGGCGACGTCGCGATGCGGCCGGCGCCGAAGCGCGACATCGCGCCGAACGCGGGCCTGCTGCCGCCCGTGCCGGTGGTGCGTCCGGCCGAACCCGAACTGAACGCGTTGGCCGCGCTGCTTAATGGCGCGAGGCGCGTCACGCTGTTCTGCGGTCGCGGCTGCGCCGGCGCGCATGACGGTCTGATCAGGCTTGCCGAGACGCTGAAGAGTCCGATCGTGCATGCGCTCGGCGGCAAGGAATATGTCGAATACGACAATCCCTATGACGTCGGCATGACCGGCTTCATCGGCTTCTCCTCCGGCTATGCTGCCATGCATGGCTGCGACGTGCTGCTGATGCTGGGCACCGATTTTCCCTACAAGCAGTTCTTCCCGACCGGCATCAGCATCGCCCAGGTCGATCTCCGCCCGGAAAATCTCGGTCGCCGCTGCAAGCTCGACCTCGGCATCGTCGGCGACGTCGGCGAGACCATTGCCGCGCTGTTGCCGAAGTTGACGACAAAGACAGAGCGCAAATTTCTCGACGCCAGCCGCGCGCATTACCAGGACGCCCGCGCCGGCCTCGACGATCTCGCCCGCGGCAAGCCGGGGCAAAAGCCGATCCATCCGCAATATCTGGCGCGTCTGCTCAGCGAGCAGGCGACCGAGGATGCGGTGTTCACCGCCGACGTCGGCACGCCGACGATCTGGGCCGCGCGCTATCTGAAAATGAATGGCCGCCGCCGGCTCGTCGGCTCCTGGGTGCACGGCTCGATGGCCAATGCGATGGCGCACGCGATCGGCGCGCAGGCGGCAGAGCCCGGACGCCAGGTGGTGTCGATGTCCGGCGACGGCGGCTTTGCGATGCTGATGGGCGACCTGATCACGCTGACGCAGGCGAAGCTGCCGGTGAAGGTCGTGATCTTCAACAACAGCGTGCTCGGCTTCGTGGCGCTGGAGATGAAGGCTGCCGGCTTCATCGAGACCGGCGTCGATCTGAAGAATCCCGATTTCGCGGCGATGGCCCGCGCCATGGGCATTCACGGCGTCAGGGTGGAGGATCCCGGCGAGCTCGAGGGCGCGATCCGCAACGTGTTCGCGCATGACGGTCCGGCTGTGCTCGACGTCGTGACCGCGACGCAGGAATTGTCGATGCCGCCGACCATTACGCTGGAGCAGGTGAAGGGTTTCAGCCTGTGGGTGCTGCGCGCCGTGATGAACGGACGCGGCGACGAGGTGGTCGATCTCGCCAAGACCAATCTGTTGCCGCGCTGATCGCGGTAACACGTCCGCCCTGGCATTTGGCGCAGGGCGGACGACGTCCGATACCGCCGATTACTGCTTCTGCTTGCCGTCCTTGTCGAACGACGACACGTAGGCCCACAGATTGTTGGCCTCGGTCTCGTTCTTGATGCCGGCGAAGGCCATCTTGGTGCCGGGGATCTTGGCCTTCGGATCCTTGATGTATTCGAGGAAGGTTTCCTTGTTCCAGGTGATGCCGGAATTCTTGTTGGCATCGGAATAACTGTAATCCGGCGCGGTGCCGGAGTGGCGGCCGTCGAGGCCGTTGAGCTCGGGGCCGACCTTGTTCTTGGCGCCTTCGCCGATCGCATGGCAGGCGAGGCATTTGTTGAACGAGGTCTTGCCGGCGGCGGCATCCTGCGCCAGCGCGGAGGATGCGGTGGCCAGCGATGTGACGACCGCCAGCACGCTCAAGGTCTTTAGGTTCATGGGGTTCTCTTCGTTTCGTCCCGGGGGGTAGTGAAGCGTTTGTGGCATGTCCGGCTTGGACAGGACAAGCCACGAAACTTTGACAGGTTTCGCGGCCGCCCGCTTGCCCGAGAGAGAACTCGCCATCGCGGGGCAGGGCAATCCGACCTTCGGCCGGTTGACTGAAACAGGGCGACTGAAACAGGTGCAGACCTGCTTGATTTGTCGTAACAAATCGGCAAAAGGCTGAGCTCTTCGAGGGAACACCAATGTCCATCATGATGCCGGCGGCCGACCAGGCCGTGCTTGCGCGCCGCGCCGAAATCGTGGCCGCCCTGCGCTCAATCGTCCCGGGCGAGGGCGTGATCGACAGTGCCGCCGAAATGCTGGCCTATGAATCCGACGGCCTGACCGCCTACCGGCAGCCGCCGATGGTCGTGGTGCTGCCCGATACCACCGAGCAGGTCTCGAAGGTCCTCAAATATTGCCAGGAGCAGGGCATCAAGGTGGTGCCGCGCGGCTCCGGGACCTCGCTGTCCGGCGGCGCGCTGCCGCTTGCCGACGGCGTGCTGCTGGGGCTCGGCAAGTTCAAGCGGATTCGTGAGATCGATTTCGACAACCGCGTCGTCGTCACCGAGCCCGGCGTCACCAACCTCGCGATCAGCCAGGCGGTCGCCCATGCCGGCTTTTATTATGCGCCAGATCCGTCGTCGCAGATCGCCTGCTCGATCGGGGGCAATGTCGCGGAGAATTCCGGCGGCGTGCACTGCCTGAAATACGGCATGACCACCAACAATGTGCTGGGCTGCGAGATCGTGCTGATGAATGGCGAGATCCTGCGCATCGGCGGCAAGTCGGCCGAGAATGCCGGCTACGATTTGATGGGGATCATCACCGGCTCAGAGGGCCTGCTCGGCGTCATCACCGAGATCACGGTGCGCATCCTGCAGAAGCCGGAGACGGCGCGCGCGCTGATGGTCGGTTTCGCCGAGGTCGAGGCGGCCGGCGAATGCGTGGCTGCCATCATCGGCGCCGGCATCATCCCGGGCGGCATGGAGATGATGGACAAGCCCGCGATCCATGCCGCGGAAGCCTTCGTCCATGCCGGCTATCCGCTCGACGTCGAGGCGCTTCTGATCATCGAGCTCGACGGTCCCCAGGTCGAGGTCGACGAGCTGATCAAGCGGGTCGAGGCGATCGCGCAGGGCTGCGGCTCGACCTCGTGCCAGATCTCGACCTCGGAGGCCGAGCGCAATCTGTTCTGGGCCGGCCGCAAGGCCGCGTTCCCCGCGGTCGGGCGCATCTCGCCGGACTATCTCTGCATGGACGGCACCATCCCGCGTGGCGCGTTGCCGAAGGCGCTGGCACGGATCCGCGAGCTCTCGGAGAAATACGGCCTCGGCGTCGCCAATGTGTTCCACGCCGGCGACGGCAATCTGCACCCGCTGATCCTCTACGATGCCAACAAGCCGGGCGAGATCGAGAAGGCGGAGGCGTTCGGCGCCGACATCCTGCGTTGCTGCGTCGAGCTCGGCGGCGTGCTCACCGGCGAGCATGGCGTCGGCATCGAGAAGCGCGACTTGATGCCGGAAATGTTCACCGAGATCGACCTCAACCAGCAACAGCGGCTGAAATGCGCCTTCGATGCCCAGGGCCTGCTCAACCCCGGCAAGGTGTTTCCCACCCTGCATCGCTGCGCCGAACTCGGCCGCGTCCATGTCCACGCCGGCAAGCTGGCCTTCCCGGACATCCCGCGGTTCTAACGCTTCGTCGGCCGGTGAGGGCGGTCGATGCAATTCGACCGATCATCCTATCAAGTCGATAACCTTAATCGCTGCTTGCCGCGCGATGGCACGGCAAACCATCGGGGCCGCAATCGCACGTCGCTGCAATTGCGGCGGGCGCCATTTACACCGCCTTCAACTGTTGTTCGGTATTTTCCGGAGATGCACGTCTTCGGCAACACATCGATGCCCAGCCTGGCTGATCAGCTGGCTCTTTCGCGCAATCGGCCCGCAGGTTTCGACTACATGCGGATTGCGCTGGCGTCGGCGATCATCTGCCTGCACAGCGCCAACGTGACGCTCGGGCTCGGCCCGGCGCTGGAAATCCAGAGCACGCTGCGCATCGGCATCGCGATGATCCTGGCGTTGTTCTTCGCGCTGAGCGGCTTCCTGGTGACGGCAAGCCTTCAGCGATGCAAGAGCCTGATTTCCTTCCTCGGCCTGCGCGTGCTTCGGATCGGGCCGGCGCTCGCGGTCGAGACGACGCTGTCGGCCGTCATCATCGGCTCGGTCTTCACCGAACTGCCGTTGGCGCAGTATGTCGCCGACCCGAAATTCCACGCCTATTTTCTCAATATCGTCGGCGACATCCACTACGAGCTGCCGGGTGTCTTCCTGCACAATCCGATGCCGGACCTGGTGAATGCCCAGCTCTGGACGGTGCCGTATGAATTGTGGTGCTACGTCATCCTGGCGCTGCTTGCGGTGACCACGATTTGCTTCAACAGGGTGGCGTACCTCGTGTTCCTGGTGATCGCTCAGGTCGCGCTGGTGAGCTACGACCTCTACCGCTGGGACGAGGTGCCGATCCAGCTTCGGCCGCATCTTCTGGTGTTCTGCTTCCTCGCCGGCGTTGGCTTCTATCTCTGGCGCGACAAGGTGCCGTTCAACCGGACCGCCTGCCTGTTCGCGCTGATGCTGTGTGCCGCTGGCATGGCCACCGGGCGTGGCGACGCGCTGGCTCCCGTGCCGGCCGCCTATGTCGCGTGCTATCTCGGCCTGATGAATCCGCGGCGGAGCTGGATCGTGTCGTCGGGCGATTACTCCTACGGGCTGTATCTCTATGGCTTCGTTATCCAGCAGTGCGTAGCGACGTTCGGACCGCCGGTTCAGCACTGGTATCTCAACATCCTGATCAGCCTGCCGCTCGCCTTCGGCGTTGCCGTCGCGTCCTGGCATCTCGTCGAGAAGCATGCACTGCGGCTCAGAGGTGCCGTCGAACGGTTGGAAGCAGCGATGCTTTCCAGGATTTCGATCCTCGGATTCGGGCGCCGGGCCGAGCAGGCCGAACGAGAGGCTGTCGTCCAGCCGGGGCCGATCAATCCAGTTCGACCGATCGTCCTTTCCAGCCGAATTCGGAGGCGGGTCGCCTAGATTGCGTCCGTTCAGAAATACACGTTATGCGTTGATATCTCGTTAGTTTGTCGCTGGATAGTTTGTGATGATGCAGTTGTCCCGGAAGCGCAATGCAGCCCATGTTTAGCCTGGCCGATCAGTTGGCTCTTTCGCGCAATCGCCCCGCAGGCTTCGACTATCTGCGGATCGCGCTGGCGGCCAGCATCATCTGCCTGCACAGTGCGAACGTCGTCTTTGGGATCGACCGGGCGATGGAGATCTTGGGCCACATCCGCATCGGGTGCGCAATGGTCCTTGCGCTCTTCTTCGCCTTGAGCGGGTTTCTGGTGACGGCGAGCCTGCTGAGGTGCAAGAGCCTGATTTCATTTCTCGGCCTGCGCGTGCTTCGCATTGTGCCCGCGCTTGCGGTCGAGACGACACTCTCGGCCATCATCATCGGCCCGATCTTCACTGCGCTTCCCCTGGCGCAGTATTTCGTGGACCCGAAATTCTATGCCTATTTTCACAATATCGTCGGCGACATCCACTATGAGCTCCCGGGCGTGTTTCTGCACAATCCGGTACCTTTTGCGGTGAATGCGCAGCTTTGGACGGTCCCGTATGAGCTGTGGTGCTACGTGATCCTGGCGCTGCTTGCCGTGACCACGATCTGCTTCAACAGGGTACTGTATCTGGCGTTTCTGGTGTTCGCCCAGATCGGTTACGCCTGCCACGATATCTACCATTCGGACGTACACTATCTTCACCTTCGCCCGCCGCTGCTTGTGTTCTGCTTTCTTGCAGGTGTCGGTTTCTATCTCTGGCGCGACAAGGTCCCGTTCAACCGCACCGCGTTCCTGCTCGCGCTGACGCTTTGCGCAGCCGGGATGACTACTGGATACACCGATGCGTTTATTGTTGGACCCGCCGCGTATGTCGCGTGCTATCTGGGGCTTATGAACCCGCGGCGCAGCTGGATCGTGTCATCCGGCGACTACTCGTACGGGATGTATCTCTACGGAGTCGTCGTCCAGCAGAGCGTCGCGGCGTTGGGCCCCCCGGTTCAGCATTGGTATCTGAATATCTTGATCAGCCTGCCCATTGCCTTCGGCGTCGCGTTCGTGTCCTGGCATGTCGTCGAGAAGCATGCGCTTCGGCTCAGAGCGCAGGTCGAACAGATCGAGGCGGCGGTGCTCTCCCGGATTTCGATCGCAGCGTTCTGGCGCAAATCGCCCGAGCGGATCGAGTTGGGTGCGACGCTCGGCGGCAGCCGCGCGTCGGTCTGATATTGCACCGGAGGGGAGGACCTGCACCACAAGCCCTCCCGCGGCACCGTCACCTACAGCAGTGCGTATTGCGTCCGCTCGCGCCTGGCGAGCAGCGGCAGCGCCTGCTCCGCGATGTAGGTCTTGAAGTAGGCGCTCTCCGAATGTGCCTTGAACGCCGCTTCGTCCTGGAACAATTCGTAGAACAGGAATTGCGCCGGATTGTCCTTGCCGCGGCCGATCAGGAACAGCTTGGTGCCGGGGTCCTTCTGCGCCTCGGGCAGGAAGCCGTCGAGAATCTCCGCGACCTTGTCGGCCTGGCCTTCCTTGGCTTCCCATTGCGCCACCACCAGAAGGCCTGATGTGTTGATTGCATCGCTGATGGTTCTTGTGCTCATCGCATAGTGCTTCATTGGTATTCCTCTGTTGCTTTGCTTCGATCGAGCTTGCGATCCGGCCCAGGGCGAGACGCCGGCGATCGTCATGATCGCAGCGAACGAGCCGATGGCCGATCTTCGGGTGAGCATCATCGTCGTGGTCGTGACTTCCTGACGTTTCATGATCGCCTCCAGATGGTTCACGCCCCGTCTTGCCGGCCGAACCGCAATGCGAGAGATAGTGGATCGTTCTGCGAACTCGGTTCGGTGATGATCGAATTGTCGATGTCGTGAACATTTCGATCATGATCGAAGCGTTGCGCGGCGTGGCGTGCGACAAACGGATGACCTCGATCGATGCCGGAGCCGGCCATGCAGATCATCGCACCAGAGCTTGCCGAACTGGCCGGGCTGATTGCCGATCCCGGTCGCGCCAGCATCCTGTCGCGGCTGATGGACGGGCGCGCACAGACCGCGGGCGAACTGGCGCTGGTCGCGGGCGTGACGCCGCAGACGGCGAGCTGGCATCTTTCGAGGCTGGTCGAGCGCGCGCTGCTCAAGGTCGAGCGGCGCGGTCCGCGCCGCTTCTACCGGCTGGCCACGCCGCTGGTTGCGCGGATGCTCGAGGGCATGATGACGGTTGCGGCGATCGATCCGCATCCGTCCCGCCCGCTGCCGCGGATCGATGCGGAGATGCGCCGGGCCCGGACCTGCTACGACCACCTTGCCGGCGAACTTGGCGTCGCCGTTGCCGACGCGATGCGGGAACGCGGCCACCTCCACCTCGACCAGGAGGCGGGCGAGCTGACCGCCTCGGGCCGTGCATTTCTCCGTGATCTCGGCGTCGACCTGCGTGCGCCGGTGCGAAGCCGGCGGGTGTTGTGCCGGCCCTGTCTCGACTGGAGCGAGCGGCGTCCGCATTTGGCCGGGCGGGCAGGGGCTGCGGTTGCCGACCTCGCGTTGCAGCGCGACTGGATCCGGCGCCGGCCGCAGGGCCGTTCCGTCGAGATCACCGATGCCGGGTCCGCCGCATTCAAAGGTTTGTTCGGCGCGCGCATTTGATTTCGGAGCCAAATTTCGTTACCGCCTAGCGTGTGGAAACGCTCAAAGTCAGGGACATCAAGGACGTCGAAGAGGTGGTGCGCGCGGCTATCGCCGGCGAGCAGCCTCTTGAGGTCATAGGTCATGGATCGAAGCGCGCCATCGGCCATCCGATGGCGACCAACGCGGTGCTCGACGTCTCGGTGCTGAACGCGGTCACCTCCTATGAACCGAACGAGCTGATCATCACCGTGCAGGCCGGCGCGCCGCTCGCCGATGTGCAATCCCTGATCGACGCCAAGAACCAGCAATTCGCCTTCGAGCCGATGGACACGTCCGTGCTGCTCGGCACCGCGGGAGCCGGCACGATCGGCGGCATGATCGGCGCCGGCCTCGCCGGTCCCCGCCGCATCAAGGCCGGCGGCGCCCGCGATCATCTGCTCGGCGCCCATGCCGTGTCCGGGTTCGGCGACAGCTTCAAGACCGGTGGGCGGGTGGTGAAGAACGTCACCGGCTACGATCTCTGCAAGCTGCTCTCCGGTTCCTGGGGCACACTCGCGGTCATGACCGAGGTGACCTTGAAGGTGATGCCGAAGCCTGAAGCCGAGCGGACATTGGTGCTGCGCGGGCTCGACGACGTCACCGCCAACAAGGCGATGACGGCAGCGCTGGGCTCGCCCTTCGACGTCTCGGGCGCGGCGCATCTGCCTGGTTCGGGGCTGCGGTCCGGGACCGGCGCGCTCGCCGGCCTTGCAGGCTCCGGCCAGCCGGTCACGCTGGTGCGGCTCGAGGGGATTTCGGCGTCGGCAGCGCACCGGGCGGCTTCACTGAGCCAGACTCTCTCGTCCTATGGAACGGTCGACAGCCTCACCGACGACGCCTCAGTCGCGATCTGGAGCGCGCTGCGCGACGTGGTGCCGTTCGCGGCAAACGGCGCACTCGGAGCCTGGCCGGTGTGGCGCATCGTTTGCCCGCCGGCTGCAGGCGGCGCCCTGGGACAGGCGCTGTCGCGCGCCACCGGCGGCGACGTGATCTTCGACTGGGGCGGCGGGCTGATCTGGGCCGCGGTGCCGCCCAACGCCGACGCCCAGGCCACGCTGGTGCGCGGCCAGGTCGAGGCGATCGGCGGACACGCCACCCTGATCCGCGCCACCGAAGAAGTGCGCCGTGCGGTCGACGTGTTCCAGCCGCAGCCGGCCGGGCTTGCCGCGCTCAGCGAACGGGTCCGGGTGAGTTTCGACCCGAGGTCGATCCTCAACCGCGGGCGGATGATTCGAAGCGAGGGGGCATGAAGACCGAGTTTACCCTGGCGCAACTTGCCGATCCCGATGTCAAGGAAGCCGACAAGATCCTGCGCGCCTGCGTGCATTGCGGCTTCTGCACCGCGACCTGCCCGACCTATGTGCTGCTCGGCGACGAGCTCGATAGCCCGCGCGGCCGCATCTACCTGATCAAGGAGATGCTGGAGAAGGACAAGCCGCCGACGGCAGACGTGGTCAAGCATATCGACCGCTGTCTGTCGTGCCTTGCCTGCATGACCACCTGTCCGTCGGGCGTGAACTACATGCACCTCGTCGACCAGGCCCGGGTCCGGATCGAGCGGGACTACCAGCGGCCCCTGACCGAGCGGCTGCTGCGGTCGGTGCTCGCCTTGGTGCTGCCGCGGCCGGGTCTGTTCCGGATCAGCATGATCCTTGCCGGGTTCGCCCGTCCGTTCGCCGCGCTGTTGCCGACGCCGTCGGTCGGCGCGTCGAGCCCGGGTCTGCTGCGGCGGATCAAGGCGATGCTGGCACTCGCGCCGCGCGGCCTGCCACAGCCGGGGCCGGCTGCGGGAACCGTGTTTGCGCCGATCGGCCGGCGGCGGGGCCGGGTCGCGCTGCTGCAGGGCTGCGCCCAGCAGGTGCTGGCGCCACGCATCAATCAGGCAGCGATCAACGTCCTGACCCGGCACGGCGTCGAGGTGGTGCTGGTCAAGGACGAGCAATGCTGCGGCGCGCTGACCCATCACATGGGACAGGACGGCGACGCACTGGCGCGTGCACGGGCCAACATCTCGGTGTGGCAAAGGGAAGCGGACCAGAACGGGCTCGACGCCATCCTGGTGACGACATCGGGCTGTGGGACAGTTGTCAAAGACTACGGCTACCTGCTGCGCGAGGACAAAACATTCGCGGAGCCGGCCAAGCGAATCTCGGCGCTGGCAAAGGATATCACCGAGTATCTCTCAGCTCTCGAGCTCACGCCTTCAACGCAGAAAGGCGACGTCACCGTGGCCTATCATTCGGCTTGTTCGTTGCAGCATGGACAGAAAATCACTCAACTTCCGAAAGAATTGCTTTCCAAGAATGGATTCGTGGTGAAAGATGTGCCTGAGAGCCATTTGTGTTGCGGTTCGGCGGGGACCTACAACATTCTCCAGCCCGACATTGCGAGCAGATTGCGCGATCGCAAGGTCGCCAACATCGCGCTTGTCAAACCGGACATGATCGCTGCGGGCAATATTGGCTGCATGGTTCAGATTGCCGGCGGTACGTCAGTTCCTGTGGTGCACACGATTGAGCTTCTCGATTGGGCGACAGGAGGTCCCCGGCCAGGATTGAATTGATCGACTGCCACTCGAGCATGATCCGGACCCGAGCCTTGCCCTGACGCAACGTGAAGGACCGGCGCTTCTTGCCACAGACGCGAAGCGATCGCGCGGCCATCATGCCCGACAAGCGAAGTGGAGGGTACCTCTTCCCGAGGTGCAGCCAACGTCCGGCAAGCGATCACTTCAATACGCCGTGGACTCAAATCAGCGGCAACAGGAGGACCACGATGGCGAAGTCGAAGAAGGCGAAGAAAAGCAAGAAGGCCAAAAAGGCCAAGAAGGCGGTAGCGGCCAAGAAGAAGTCCGCGAAGAAATCCGCGAAGAAGTCAGCCAAGAAGGCTGCGAAGAAGTCTGCAAGGAAGTCGGCGAAGAAGTCGGCCAAGAAATCAGCAAAGAAAACAGCAAAGAAAGCTGCTTCGAAGAAAGCTGCGCCCAAGAAGGCCGCGAAGAAAGCTGCCAAGAAGAGCGCGCCGAAGAAGGCTGCTGCTCCGAAGAAGGCCGCGGCGCCGAAGCCGGCCAAGCCGGTCGCAGCCCCCCCGGCGCCCGAGCCTGCACCGCAGCCGGCCCCGAGCTGGGCGACGCCGAGTCACGAACCGGCACCGGGCTGGATCGCCGGGACGGCCGATGGAGGCGAACACCACTAGCCGCCGATCTGCCGAGGTTCAATCGATCGAAGCCGCAGCGGACGCCGCTGCGGCTTTTCCGCATCGCGACGGCATCCGTGTTCTTGCGGGCACGGCGATTCGCCTCGACGCTTTCGCCCAAGGCCCGCTGTTGCTCGCCTCCCACGTCCGATGTGCCGCTCAACCGGTGCGGGAGCGTCAATCTTGTGGTGCAAATGCAACACCCGCCAACCAACGTGTGCCGAGACTGCCAGAACGCCTAAAAAGTCGGCACATGCATGTCTTTTTGGCTTCACGGTACCGTGCACGAGCCTCAGATTGAACCCACGCGATTTAGTTGCAGTCCGTTATCGCGCGCCCTGGGGGCCACCGGAGCTGGGCTGTCTGGAAAAGTAGATGGGGACCGTCATGAAGAAACTGGCTTTGTTAGCAACGGCGCTAGCAATGATTTCGAGCTCGGCAATGGCAGCTGACATGGCGGTCAAGGCCGTCAAGGCGCCGCCTCCGGCTCCGTTCGAGCCTTGGGACATCGCCTTCGGCGCCGGCATCATGAACGACTACATCTTCCGCGGCGTCACCCAGTCGAACCACAAACCGTCGGTCACCGCCTATTTCGAGCCGCGCTACAACGTCAACAAGGACCTGCAGCTCTACATCGGCACCTCGACCGAAAGCATCTCCTTCGCCAACCGCGCTGCGGCCGAAGTCGACGTCTACGGAGGTATCCGCCCGACCTTCGGCGCTTTCGCGTTCGACATCGGTGTCTGGGGTTACCTGTATCCGGGTGGAACCTGCTACTACGGCGGTGGCGCCGTGGCCGACTTCGCAGGCAACCCGTTGAGCGCCGACTGCCAGGCCAATACCCTCACCAACCTCGCCGTCATGAAAAAGGACGTCTCGTTCTTCGAAGTATACGGCAAGGCGACCTGGACCATCAACGACAACTGGGCCTTCACCATCAACGAGTACTACTCGCCGAACTTCCTCAACACCGGTGCCTGGGGCAACTACTCCTCGATCATCGGCAAGTACACCGCGCCCAGCACCGCGTTCGGAACCAGCGGCATCGGCATGTACGTCTCGGGCGAGTTCGGCCGGCAGTGGCTCGGCACCTCGGACAGCTTCTACGGCGTTCCGGCGTTCCCGAACGGCATCAAGTATGCCGACTACAACACCTGGAACATCGGCATCGGCTTCACCTACAAGGTGTTTACGCTCGATCTGCGCTACTCCGACACGGATATGTCGAAGGGTGATTGCAGCGCCTTCACCAGCGACTTCACCGCGGGCGGAACCACTGCCGTTACGCCGATCAATCCGGGTGGCACGAGCTCCAACTGGTGCGGTGCGGCTGGTATCGCCAAGCTCTCGGTCGACCTGACCGCGATGTCCAACCTGAAGTAATTTCCTCGGAGGATCGCGGGGGCGGCAGAGCAATCTGCCGCCCCCTTTGTTTTGCGGGCGATGCTCGCCGGCGTGCTGGTGCTGGCCGCCTTGGCCTATGGGCTGGCACCGCTGGGGCAGCCGCAGGCCGTGGCCGCGGCTGACCCGGTAATGCCGCTATGACGCGGCGGCCTCGACCGTGTCGCGCAGGGTGAAGCGGTCGCCGTCGCGGACCAGCGCAACGTTGCGCTGATGGAAGGCCTCGAGCGTCGAGCGATGTCCGATCGAAACCACCGTGGTGTCGGGCAGCTTCTCGGCGATCAATTTGTACAGCGCGGCTTCCGACGGCTCGTCGAGCGACGCCGTCGCCTCGTCCAGGAACAGGAATTGCGGCCGATGCAGCAGCGCCCGCGCGATGCCGAGCCGCTGCTGCTCGCCGAGCGACAACATCCGGTTCCAGTGTGCCTGTTGCTCGAGCCGCGCCGCGAGCTGCGGCAGTCCGACCGCGGTGAGGACGTCGCGGACCCGTCCCGCCTCGAATTGCCTGGCCTCGCCCGGATAGGCGACCGCGTCATGCAGCGACCCGATCGGCAGATAGGGGCGCTGCGGCAGTGTCATCAAGGTCGCGTCCCTGGGGATGTCGACCGCGCCGTTGCCGAACGGCCAGATGCCGGCGATCGCGCGGAACAGCGTCGACTTGCCGGCGCCGGACGGACCGGTCATGAGCGTGCGCTCGCCCTTGCGGAAGTCGAACCGGTCCGCGTTCACCAGTGGCGTGCCGTCGGGCAGCCGCAGCACCAGGTTCTGCAGGCCGACGTCGTCGCCGCCCGGCGTTGCGGTGACATGAATTCGGTCGTCGCGCTTGGCCAGGTTTGACGCCGTCGCGATCCCGGTCTCGAATCCATCGAGACGGTTCACCACGGCCTGCCATTCGGCCAGCTGACGATAGATGGTGACGAAGTACGAAAACGCGCCCTGAACGTTCGAGAATGCCGACGCGGTCTGCATCATGCCGCCAAGCTGGATCTTTTGCGCAAAGTAGGCCGGCGCCACCAGCACATAGGGAAAGATCACCGAGGCCTGATTGTAGCTCGCCGTGAACGCCGTGATCTTCTTGGTCCGGTTCATGAGGGCGATCCAGTTCTCGACGACGCGTCCGAAGCGAACGCGCAGGCGCTCGCGCTCGGCCTGTTCGCCCTGCAGCAAGGCGATCTGCTCGGAATTTTCCCGCACGCGCACCAGGTTGAAGCGGAAATCGGCTTCATATTGCTGCTGCTTGAAATCGATCCCGACCAGCGGCCAGCCGATCAGATGGGTCAGCACGGTGCCGAGCACCGAATAGAGCAATGCGCCCCAGACCAGGTACCCGGGAAATGAATATTCCGTGCCGAACAAATGCAGCGGCGCCTCATTGGACAGGCCCCACAGCAGCGTCAGAAAGGACGCCAGCGTGACGACTGAGTTCAAGAGGCCGAGGCCGAGATTGAGCGTGCGATCGACGAACAGCTTGACGTCGTCGGTCATGCGCTGATCGGGGTTGTCGGCAGCATCCCCCTGCAGCTGCATCCGGTAGTGATTGGCCTGACGCAGCCAGTCACCGAGATAGTGCGTCGTCATCCATTGCCGCCAGCGGATCTGCAGCCATTGATTGAGGTAGAGCTGGTAGACCGCCAGCAGGATGAAAACGGCGACGAGGACGCAGAAATAGATGATCTCGCTGACGAAGGAGTCCCAATTGCGTTCCTGCAGCGCGTTGTAGAAGCGGTTGTTCCACTGCGTGAGCAGGACGTTGATGCCGACGATCGCCAGTTCGATCGCGATCACCGCTGCGAGCAAGCCGCGGCCTGCCCATTTGTCCTCGGAGTTGAAATAGGGCGAGGCGATGCGCCATACGATCGCGAGCGTCGAGCGAATGTTGTTCACAGATTATCGTCTCCGGGGAATGGGCTGCAAAGGCCTGAAGAATCGGGACAATCGGAGTGGTCCTCGACTAAAGTCGTAGGTCTGGCATGCAAGCGTTCGCTTGTCCCGGCGATCAAGTCAACCCTAGCATGACGACAACGGCGAGGGGCGGGGGACCTTCGATTTTTCGCGAGGATGTGAGCGATCCTTACCGATCGTTCATTCGCGGGCCGGGGCTTCAACTATTCAGACGGACTCCCGCAATCGCACCAGCCGCGCCTGCCCGCACCGGGGCCGGCGCGCTGCATAAGAACATGGGAGGACCCGAGATGAACACCTGGAATCAAATCTACAACCCGCTGGGCAATGCCGGGCTGTCGACCATCGCGGCCGCCATTCCCGTGGTCACGCTGCTGGTCCTGATCGCCAGCGGCAAGGTGAAGGCGCATATCGCGGCCATCATCGCCGTGATCGTGACCAACCTGATCACGATCTTCATCTTCACCATGCCCGCCAGCATGTCGTTCCGCGCAACGATCCTCGGCATCGTGACCGGGTTCTTCCCAATCGGCTGGATCGTGCTCAACGTCATCTTCCTCTACCAGGTCACGGTGCGATGCGGGAAGTTCGAGCTGCTGAAGCGCGCGGTCGGTGGCGTCACCGAGGATCGGCGCTTGCAGCTGCTGCTGATCGCGTTCTCGTTCGGCGCCTTCTTCGAGGGCGCCTCGGGCTTCGGCACGCCGGTCGCCATCACCGGCGCGGTGCTGATCGGGCTCGGCTTCTCGCCGCTCGCGGCCTCCGGCCTGTCGCTGATCGCCAACACCGCCCCGGTTGCCTTCGGCGCGCTGGGCACGCCGATCCAGGGCCTGGCCTCGGTCACCGGGCTCGATCCCTACATCCTCGGCGCCATGGTCGGCCGGCAGCTGCCGCTGTTCTCGCTGATCGTGCCGTTCTGGGTGGTGTGGGCGTTCGCGGGCTGGCGCGGCATGAAGGAGGTGTGGCCGGCGATCCTGGTCACCGGCGTGTCGTTTGCGGTCCCGCAATATGTGATCTCGAACTACATCAACCCCTGGATCGTCGACATCGGCGCCTCGCTGATCTCGATGGGGGCGCTGATCCTGTTCCTGAAGGTCTGGCAGCCGAGGCAGCTCTGGCTGTCGCCGGCGCTGCGCGGCCGCGATGAATCGGCAGCGACGATGGCCGCCGCTCCGCCGCTCGACAAGACGCCGCTGACCCAGGGCGAATTGTGGAGCGCGCTGCTGCCGTGGATCATCGTCTGCATCCTGATGCTGATCTGGGGCAACGGCGCCTTCAAGACCTGGGCGAACGCCAACTTCACCTGGAACTATCCGGTCCCCGAGCTCGACAAGCTGATCTTCAAGGTGCCGCCGGTGGCCGCCAAGCCGACGCCGGAAGGTGCCGTGTTCGGCTTCACCTACCTGTCGTTCACCGGCACCGGCATGCTGATCGCCGCGATCATCTCGGGTCTCTTGATGGGCTTCTCGCCGCTCAAGCTGATCGCCGAGTATGGCCGCACCATCCGCCTCTGCGCGATCTCGCTGATCACGATCTCGGCGATGCTGGCGATCGGCACGCTGACCCGGCTCTCCGGCGTCGACGCCACGCTCGGTCTCGCCTTTGCCGCGACCGGCGTGCTGTATCCCTTCTTCGGCACCTTGCTCGGCTGGCTGGGCGTGGCGCTGACCGGATCGGATACCGCATCGAACGTGCTGTTCGGCAATCTGCAGAAGATCACCTCCGAGCAGCTCGGCCTGTCGCCGGTCCTGATGGCGGCAGCGAACTCCTCGGGCGGCGTGATGGGCAAGATGATCGACGCGCAATCGATCGTGGTCGCCTCGACCGCGACCAACTGGTACGGCCACGAGGGCTCGATCCTGCGCTACGTGTTCCTGCACTCGATCGTCTTGGCGTGTCTGGTCGGTCTGTTCGTGACCCTGCAGGCCTATGTGTACCCATTCACGGCGATGGTCTTGAAATAACGAGGCGAGGCGTCGCCCAAGAGGATATCAAGCGAAGATCCCTGCGGGTGAGAGCCCGCGGGGATCTGGCTTTTCAAGCGCTTTTTCTCGCGCCGCCATTCTGGCCAATCGCGGCCTCGTCCCATACAAGGGCGGCGTCGCAATTCCTGGGAATGGCATGATCTCGATGAAGCGGATTCTGAACGGCGGCGTTGCCGCGCTGGCGCTGTTTGCTGCGGTTCCGGCGCAGGCCCAGGAGGAATTCCCGTTCGGCTTCGTAATGACGCTCGATGCCGCGCGCATGCCCGGCTCCAGGCGGATTCCCTCGATCGAGGTCGGCGACAATGGCGAGGTGATCCTCGAGCTCTGGTGCGACGGCGGCAAGGGCCAGTTCTCGGTCGCCGGCGACACCATCGTCTTCGTTCCCGGCGCAATGGAGAATCGCAACTGCACGCCGGAGCGGGCCCAGGCCGACAGGGATCTGCTCGCGGCGCTCGGTGATATGACGAGCTGGCGGCGGCAGGGTGATCAGGTCACGTTCATGGGAAGCAAGCCGCTGCGTTTCGTGATCAACAGCAACTGACACGCCGTTTCGCCGCTCAGGGCGTCGCGATCAATCCGCTTGCGGTGGCGACGATCCAGCGATTGCCCCAGCGCACGATGGAATCGACCCGGCCGAGTCCGGGGACGACGTCGCCGCGTCCGGCCATCTTGACGCCCTCCGGCCCCTCGAGCACGGCGGTGCCGTCGCGGACTTCGACCACCGACCATCCGGGGATCGTGCTCGGCCGCGTCTCGGGTGCCGTCGCCAAGGGCTGCTTCGGCCCGAGCGCCGCGGCTTGCGCGTTCAGGGTGGTGGGTGCGGCGCCCAGCGCGAGCGGGCGCGGACTTGCAGCGGTGGTCCTGGGAATGCTGCCGGTGACGACGGGGTCTGCGTTGGACGCGGTCCGGCGCGGGTTTTCACTCCTTCGGCTCGGCGGCGCCTCGGCAATGTGCGGGGCAGGCGCTTCCTTCTGAGCCACCGGGACCGGCGCGGGAGTTGCGATGTCGTGCCAACTGGCGCCGCCGGTCCATCCCAGCACGAAGCTTGCGGCGAGCGCGGTGGCTGCCAGCAGCGCGGTGCCGATGCGATCGGCAAACGGCTCCCGCAACAGTTGGGCGGCGTCGTGGTTCTCGCCTGAGACATCCCAGAGGTCCGCCGTCTGCACCGGCGAATGACCCTCCGTCACATCTGTTGGCCAGATGCTCCCAGGATTGATCGGCTCGCGGTCTTGCATGGCGTGACCCGTGTTCGGCGACGCAAAGGATGATCCTCGAAACTAAATCGAGCCTTAATTTTCGGTGACCGAACTGCGGCAGCACGAAGTCTTTTGGTCGCAGGCCCCGTAGATTGACGGGTAACGCGGGCATCACGAGCAGAACGGCCAGGGCTGGTGCCCCGCATGCAGCGGTCGTTTCCGGACGTCGTCTCCGCAAAGCGGGTCGTCGCGGCGCGCGGGCGCGGTTATAGCGATTGCATGCTCGACTTCGCCGCACAGTATGCAGCCTTTCAGCGCCGCGATCCGGCCTGGGACGGCATCGTGTTCGTCGCGGTCAGGACGACGGGCGTATATTGCCGACCGGTCTGCCGGGTGCGCACGCCGCTGGCGCGCAACGTGCGGTTCTATGGCAGCGCGGCGTCGGCCGAGCGCGCCGGCTTCCGGCCCTGCCTGCGCTGCCGTCCTGAGGCGGCGCCGTTCTGCCCGGCATGGAAGGGCACCAGGACCACCGTCGAGCGCGCGCTGGCGCTGGTCGAACAGGGCGCACTCGACCGCGGCAATGTCGCCGCGCTGGCCGATCGGCTCGGCATCGGCGCGCGGCATCTGTCGCGACTGTTTGCCGAGCATCTCGATGCCTCGCCGCTGCAGGTCGCGCTTTCGCTGCGCGTGCAGCGCGCCAAGCGCCTGATCGACGAGAGCGAGCTTCCCCTCTCTGTGGTGGCGCAGCGCGCGGGCTTCTCCAGCGCAAGGCGCATGAATGCCGCATTCGCAAAACTCTACGGCCGATCTCCTGTCTCGCTGCGACGGAAGCGGCCGCCAGATGTCACGACGCAATGATGGAGATCAGTAATGGCCGAGCGCTACGGCACCGTCAGTGCCAAACAGAAACTTAGGATGAGCGGCTTCGAATTCGTCCAGGGGCTCGCCAGTGGTGACCTGCCGCTCAACACGATCGCGCGGACGCTCGGTTATGACGTCACTGAAGCCGAGCACGGCCGCGTCGTCGTCACGCTGGTGCCGACCGACGCGCATCTCAATCCGGCAGGCACCGTGCATGGCGGTCTTACCGCGACGCTGCTCGACAGTTGCATGGGGCTTGCGGTGCAGTCGATGCTCGATGCCGGCACCAGCCAGACCACGCTCGAGTTCAAGATCTCGCTGGTGCGTCCGATCACGCCGGACACCGGCCCGATCAGGGCCGAGGGCCAGGTGATCAATTGCGGCCGCCGCATCGGCATCGCCGAGGGCCGGGTCACAGACGAAAAAGGCCGGCTGCTCGCCCATGGCACGACGACGTGCCTGATCTTCCCGGCTTGACGCGGAGCGTCGTGAAGAGGCTGCGCCGGCACTGCATCGAGGGATGCAATGCCGGCGCAGCCGGGAAGCAATTCGCCGCCCGGTCACCCGGCGTAGCGACTTGGCTCAGGCAAGCGGATGAGGCCGAGCTGCAGCATAGCGGTCAGCGCGTCCTCCTGTCCGAGCTCTTCGGCGATCCGTCCGTCGCGTACGCGCAGCACGGTCGTGCCGGCGAACGTCATCTTGCGGCCCGAGGCGGCCGGAAGCGAGCCGAGACGGAAGTCGCTGAATGCAGGCCCGGTGTGGGTGCCGCCGCCTTCCCAGCGGCCAACGACGAGGTCGCCTTCCGCGACGAGATCGCCGACGCCCCAGAAATTGAGATCCGGAAACGCTTCGCGAAACTCGGTCATGAACGTCATGACCGCGGCGCGGCCTTTCTTCGGTTCGTGCATCGGGTAGTGCACGACAATGTCTGGCGTGGCGAGCTCATCGATGATGCGCGGATTCCAGGGGTTGCCCCAAAACTCCTTGAACCACCGCCCTACCACGTTCTTGTTTTCCTCTGACATCGGATCGTCTCCATTTGCGCGTTGCCGGTATCGCGACCGGCGCTGTCTCGATGTGCGCAGTAGGCATTCAAAGACGCGCGTCGTGCCACCCGATTCCGGATCGGGCGTGCTGTCTGCCTTCAGGAGAAATTCCGCTTTGTCGATATGGCGCTTAGCGCACGTTCTCGAACGTCGTCGTGCGATCGGGAAGCGGGTGGTTCGCTGAACACGAACGCGAAAGCGTCTTCGCGATGACGCAGGAGAACATCATGCGTGACTTCGATGCGATCGCCGCGCTGCGTAGCGACGGGCTTCGCTCCGAGCTACGGGCGCTGCTTGATCGTGCAACGACGGAGCACAGCGCCGAACTGGTCGTCACAAGCGACGGGATGCTTCAGTCCGGTCCGGACGCCGTTCCACAGGCTGTGTGCGACAACGTTGTGCCGCTAAGGCGCAGCGCGGCCTGAAGCGCGCCTCAGCGCCACACCGACTTGTCGGCGTCCCAGCGCTGGCCTTTGAGCTCCTTGAGCAACGCGTCGATCGCGCCGTTGTCGTCCTTGGCCTCGCTGCCTTCCTCGTCGCTGCTGGAATCGTCGGACAGATTGAGCTTGGCGCCGGCGCCGTCGTCCGACGTCGACACGGTGGGGCTCGAGACCCACAGCATCAGCCTGTCCGAGCTCCCGGGCTTGTCGGGCGAGACGAGGGCGGTGACCTCGTAGTTCTGGGTGAGCCCGAGCGCAGGGTAGACGGCGCTCGGCCGCTTCAGCACCAGCTTGAGCTTGCCGGTGTTGGCGTTCCATGTCGCGGAGGCGGGCTTTGCGACAAGCGTCTTCGCCAGCACGCCCGCGACCGCGGATGCGAGCTTGTCCTTGTTGATTTTGTCGCCGTCGCGCCAATCGGCGGCGGCAAAGCGGATCGTGCGATCCATCTCGACTACGCCGCTGGTCCAGCCGGCCGCTGTCACGCCGGGCGCTGATTTCGCCTTGGCGAGCAGTGTGCTGGCGCGCTCGGGATCGACGGTGAGGTTGATGGTTTGCTCGCCGGAGCGCATCGCATCGCAGGTCACCGCGAGACTGCTGGTGCCGATCTCGACCGGCTCGCCCTTCAGGCTCTTGAGGAAATCCGCCGCCGCATCGAGCTTGACCCGCACGCCGATCGATTCCGGCGAGACGTCGGTGAAGTCCTTCGGCTGCGGCGTGATGCCGTCCTCGGTGGCCTGGTTGTCCTGGAATTCCTTCTCGCTGAGATCGGAATTGTCCGTCGAGGCGACCTCGGTCACGGTCTGGCCGATCGTGATCTGGCCGCGGAACTCAAAGCTGTCGCCGGTCTGCTTGCGGTTCAGCTTGACGGTGATCGGCTGCTTGTCGGCGACGCTCTGGGCAGTGCCGGAGAGCGTCTGGCCGTTCACGGCGAGATTGGCGACGAAGCGGTCCTTGCGGTCGGAGGTCTTGTCGGCGGGATAGCAGACGTCGAGCACCGCCGCGGTCACGGTCTTGCCCTGGCGGGTTTCCTTCAGCACGACGTCGGCATTGCCGTCCATCAGGCCATCGATCGCGGTGAAATAGCGTGTCTCGGGGCCGCCACCTGGTGCCGCCTTCGATTGCAGCTTCATCTGGGCGAGAGCAGGCGTCGAGGCGACGGCAAGACCGAGCAGCAGGAGCGGGAGCGCGCGCATACGATAAGTCCTCGAAGGGCAGAATCGGTTCCGTCGTAACTAGCAAACCTCTATGTCATTGGCCAAAAAAGAAGGCCACCTAACGGCGGCGGCGGTACGATTCGATCGGAACGGCTCCGGCGTGATCCAGGGTCATGCACGTTCGTCGGGTTCCTCGCCATTCTCCAGCCTGCCGCGCAGCGTACTCACGACGCGGCTGGTGGATTCGAGGTCCTTGATCGACAATCCGTCGGCGAGGCCGTTCACCCAGGGCAGCTGCAGACGCATGGCCGCGTCAAAGGCGTGCTGTCCCTTGTCGGTCAGCACAACGAGCTGGGCGCGGCGGTGGTGCGGGTTGGTCTCGAAGGTAACGAGCCCGTCCCGTTGCAGGTCGTTGACGATCCGCTGCACGTTCTGTCTGGCAGCGCCGAGATCGCGCGCCAGCCACGCAACCGGTTGCGGGCGTTCGGCGGTGACGATCGCGCCGAGGATCTGCCAGCGGGCGCTGGTCAGGCCGAGTCCCGCCACCATCCGGTCGCCGGCGGTGAACAGCAGGCTGTTGAGCCGGAACAGATCGAGAATCAGGTTGCTCAGGGCTTCGCCCGCCGGCGTTCGCTTGGTCTGCGGCATTTGTCACCATAAGTTGATATTGACATCATGATGTCAATATTCTATGTATCCATCGTAACGGAATGACATCATAGCACCATATTAATGGAGCCAACCATGCCGCAGATGCGTCCCCTGGACCCCGCATTCCCGATCGACCGCCAGCTCGCGGTCGATGCCACCAACGTCGTGCTCGTCAACGTCTTCACACTCGACAAGGCCGACGAGGAGACCTTCCTGAAGGCTTGGCAGGACGACGCCGCCATCATGAAGAGGCAGCCCGGCTTCATCTCGACGCAGTTGCACCGCGCAGTCGGCGACAGCCCGGCCTACCTGAATTACGCCATGTGGGAATCGACCGCCGCCTTCCGTGCCGCCTTCATGAACCCCGAGTTCAGGGCCAAGCTTTCGGCCTATCCGGCCTCGGCGGTGGCGTCCCCGCATCTGTTCCAGAAGGTGGCGGTGCCCGGTATTTGCGTTGCTTGAGTGACGATGGATCGAAATGGGTTCGGCCACGGATTCGGTTCAGCTCTCTCCAGCGGGGAGAGGTGGACCTCCGTTGCCGTTTCCAGCTCAACCTGATCTCATCATTCCTCAGGATGACGGAGATATTGTGCACTGCTCTATCCATGTCATTGCGAGCGAAGCGAAGCAATCCATCGCGCCGCAAGCGGAAAAAATGGATTGCTTCGTTTTGCTCTCGCAAACCGACATCAAGCAAGATGTCGATGGGAACGACATCGAGCTCGTCCGATAGACCCTGGTGAGCAGACATCCGCAGACCACTGGATGAGGTCTGAAAAGCGCCAACAGGCGACATTCGTGAAATGAAAAAGGCCGCCAACTGAAGCGGCCTCAGTGAATGGCTTCCAATTCCTTGGTTGCGAGAGCCGGCTCGACGCTGTTGCGAGCCCCAGGATCGATCTTCCAGTCCGGTACTACTAGTCGCAACGACGGACCCTGCGGACCGAACCGTCGTCACGCTCGATCGTGACGGTGCGGCATCCGCGATATCCGCGATCATATCCGTAGGCGCGATAAGCGGGTCGATCATAGTCCCGGTAGTAACGGGGCTCCGGGCCCACTCTCACGCCGCCGAGCGGAGTATCAACGGCAACTTGAGCTGACGCGGGCGCAATGGAGATCGGCGTGGCGATAGCGAAACCAGCAACCGCCAGCACACCAGCCAATAACAGAGTTCTCATAAGAGTTTCCTCCTGAGTTATTGCATTGCTTTCCAACATCCCAGGCAGGGCAAGGTTCCTGCGCGAAGTTCGGGCGGCTCAGACTTGGGTCGCCAGACTTGGATCGCCAGACTTGGATGCCAGCCTCGGATGGATACGGACAGAAGGCCGCCGCGCATGTTCCTGAACCAAAGGCCGACCCGAATGTCTGTTGAGGAATCCCGCGGCCCACAAAAAAGAAGGCCGCCCGGAGGCGGCCTTCGATCTCGATGCGGATGTGCCGACGGGGCTTAGAAGCCGCCCATGCCGCCCATTCCACCCATGCCGCCGCCGCCCGGCATCGCCGGCGCCGCGTCCTTCGGCAGTTCGGCGACCATCGCCTCGGTGGTCACCAGCAGGCCGGCCACGGAGGAGGCGTCCTGCAGCGCGGTGCGCACCACCTTGGCGGGGTCGATGATGCCCTTGTCGACCATGTCGACATAGTCCTCGGTCTGGGCGTCGAAGCCGAAGGTCTCCGACTTGTTCTCGAGGATCCTGCCGACCACGATCGAGCCCTCGACACCGGCGTTCTCCGAGATCTGGCGGACCGGAGCTTCGAGCGCCTTGAGCACGATGTTGATGCCGGCCTGGACGTCGGCATTGGGGTTGGTGAGACGGCCGACCGCCTTCTTGGCGCGCAGCAGCGCGACGCCGCCGCCCGGCACGATTCCTTCCTGCACCGCGGCGCGGGTCGCGTTCAGCGCGTCCTCGACACGGTCCTTCTTCTCCTTGACCTCGACCTCGGTCGCGCCGCCGACCTTGATCACGGCAACGCCGCCGGCGAGCTTGGCAAGGCGCTCCTGCAGCTTCTCACGGTCGTAGTCCGAGGTGGTTTCCTCGATCTGCGCCTTGATCTGGCCAACGCGGGCGTCGATGTCCTTCTTCTTGCCGGCGCCCTTGACGATCGTGGTGTTCTCCTTGTCGATCACGATCTTGCCGGCGCGGCCGAGCATGTTGACCGTGACGTTCTCGAGCTTCATGCCGAGGTCGTCGGAGATCAGCTGACCGCCGGTCAGGATCGCGATGTCCTCCAGCATCGCCTTGCGGCGATCGCCGAAGCCCGGCGCCTTGACGGCGGCGACCTTGAGCCCGCCGCGCAGGCGGTTGACGACCAGCGTCGCCAGCGCCTCGCCCTCGACGTCCTCGGCGAGGATCAGCAGCGGCCGGCCGGACTGCACCACGGCTTCCAGCACCGGCAGCATCGCCTGCAGGCCGGTCAGCTTCTTCTCGTGCAGCAGGATGTAGGCATCCTCGAGCTCGGCGGTCATCTTCTCGGCGTTGGTGATGAAGTAGGGCGACAGATAGCCCCGGTCGAACTTCATGCCCTCGACGATGTCGACCTCGGTCTCGAGCGACTTGTTCTCCTCGACGGTGATGACACCCTCATTGCCGACCTTCTGCATCGCCTGCGCGATCATCTTGCCGATCGCGGCGTCGCCATTGGCCGAGATGGTGCCGATCTGGGCGACTTCGGAGGAGGAGGCGACCGGCTTGGCGCGCTTCTCGATGTCCTTGACCACGGCGGCGACCGCGGTGTCGATGCCGCGCTTGAGGTCCATCGGGTTCATGCCGGCGGCGACCGACTTGGCGCCCTCGCGGACGATGGCCTGCGCCAGCACGGTCGCGGTGGTGGTGCCGTCACCGGCGGTGTCGTTGGTCTTGGAAGCGACCTCGCGCAGCATCTGCGCGCCCATGTTCTCGAACTTGTCGTCGAGCTCGATCTCCTTGGCGACGGTGACGCCGTCCTTGGTGATGCGGGGGGCGCCGAAGCTCTTCTCGATCACGACGTTGCGGCCCTTCGGGCCGAGCGTCACCTTCACGGCATTGGCGAGCACGTCGACACCGCGCAGCATGCGGTCGCGGGCGTCTCCGGCGAATTTTACGTCCTTGGCAGCCATTGTCTTGAACTCCTGTCAGCTTTGAGAAATGCGCTTGCCGCTTCCGCGTTCGTCATCGCCGGGCTTGACCCGGCGATCCATCTTTCGAAGAGCGATGGATGCCCGGGTCATCTAGCGCGAAGACGCGCTTCGCGCTTCTGCCCGGGCATGACGACGAACGGGGTACGGCCGCCGCGCAGTTGAATGGCAATTAAGCCAGCACGCCCATGATGTCGGACTCTTTCATGATCAGGAGCTCCTGGTTGTCGAGCTTGACCTCGGTGCCCGACCACTTGCCGAACAGCACGCGGTCGCCGACCTTGAGGTCGATCGGGATCAGCTTGCCGGCCTCGTCGCGGCCACCCGGGCCGATGGCGACGATCTCGCCCTGGGACGGCTTCTCCTTGGCCGAGTCGGGAATGATGATGCCGCCCTTGGACTTCTCCTCGGCATCGATACGCTTGACCACGACGCGGTCATGCAGTGGGCGGAAGGTGGATTTAGCCATGACGTTCCCTCTTGGAGGCTCGGTTTCAGGTCCGGTTCATCGAGGCCGGCGTTGGATGCCGGCCCGGTCGGCGCCAGGCAGGACGCCCGGCGCAGTTAGCAATCGTGGTGCGAGAGTGCTAATTGTGGGCGGGGAAATATGGCTTGGCGCAGTTTCTGTCAAGCAAACGGGTTAAGGCCTTGGTGAGGCCAATATAGGATGGTGGACCAGAAACCAAATCGTAGCGATGACGTAATTTTGTCAGACGTCATTGCTCCGCCTTTAGTTTTACGCTTGGCTGCAGGACGGGTGCGGCCGGGGACATAGTCGGGGGATGCATATGATCACGTCACTCAACGCGCGATTGGTCGCACGGTTCGCGGCTGTCTCGGCGCTGACGACACTGTTGGGGGCGTGCGGCAGCATGAGCCTGCCGTCGTTGTCGTCGAACCCCGGGCCGGCGCCCGCCGAACCGGGGGTAGCCCCGGAGATGCCTGCGAGCATCCGCCCCGACGAGATCGTCGGCCGTTGGGGTCTCGCCTCGTTCCAGAATCCCGCCGACCGCGCCCGCACCGAGGCCGCCGCGCGCGGCCAATGCAAGCAGCCTTACGTGATCGGCGCCGGCCAGAACGGCGGCGTCATCATGCATCTGGCTGACCAGGCCACCCCGCAGGAACTGCGGCTGAAGGGTTCCCCTGGAGGCAAGAACTATATCGGCCCGCCAGGACCTACGCCCGGCGAGCAGGACCGCGAGATCATCTCGTTCGACGGTCGGGTCTTGATCACCCGCTTCGTCGACAAGGACGCCGCCGTACGTTACGGCAACATGGTCTATGTCCGCTGCGCGCCACGGGCGTGACGGGGCGGAGCACTTCAGCATCAGATAGTGCCACATCGGCAGTGCACCTCTCCCCTTGTGGGAGAGGTCGGATCGCATCGACCGATGCGATCCGGGTGAGGGGTGTCTCTCCGCGAGTGACCCTCTCATTCCGAGTTCGCAGAGAGACCCCTCATCCGGCGCCATAACCGATGCGAAGCATCGGAGACGGCGGCTGCGAGGCCGCCTATGCCACCTTCTCCCACAAGGGGAGAAGGGAAGAGGGACCGCCGACAGGGCAAACAAAAACGCCGGCCCCAAGGGCCGGCGCTTTTTCGTTTTGATCCGACACAGACCTCAGTTGAACATCGCGTCGATGTCGTCCTGCGAGGCGTGGCCGGCGTCGCCGTCGAGCTTCGGGCCGTTGAGCAGGCGGGCATCGCCCTCGCGGCTGTCGACGATCGCCGGGGCATGGGTCTTGATGGCGTCGACGCCGCCCCAGATGTTCATCATCTCGTTGATGTGCTGCTCGATGAACTTCATCGTGTGCATCACCTTGCTGATGCGCTGGCCGGTGAGGTCTTGGAAATTGCAGGCCTCGAAGATCGAGACCACGCGCTCCTGAATATCCTCGCTGAGCCGCTTCTGCTGGTCGGGCGTGACGTTGCTCGCCAGCGCGGTCGCGGCCTGGTCGATCGCCTCGACCGCTTCGAGGATCTGCTGGGTGGCCTGCTCGGTGCCGCCGACCACGGCGCCGAGCTCGCCATTGACCTTGGCCATCTCCTCGCCGTTGAAGCTCTTGCCGTGCAGCACGGCGATCTCGCGCTTGGTGCGGCTGATCGCGTCGTGGATCAGGTCGAGCTCGACCTTGAGCTTCTCGCACTGTTCGACCTGGGCGCGGTAGGTCTCGAGCAGTGCGTGCGTTTCAGCGACCTCGCGGGCGACGGCGGCATCGACGCTGTCGCCGGTACGCTGCGCAGGCGCCGCGGCCATCTGGGCGCGGATCGAGCGAAGCTCGGCCATGATCTCGCGATGCATCGGACCGAGATCGGCGGCGCCGGCAACTTCCGGCTCCAGCATCACAATCTCGTCCATCGCCTGCTCGACACGAAAACGCTTACGCTTCACTGACATGATTTCATTCCCGCCCCTTCACTGCAGTCCGTTCTAGGCGGAGCGGATTTAACGTCAGGTTCACGCGGAACAGTTTGCGCGGACAGCGCGCGAGCGTCGCGACACCGCTGATTAACCATGTTGCCGCGGCGTTCATGCAAAATAAACGCTACCCGACAAAACCGCACGCCATTGCCGACGTGGTGAATCCAAACGGCCGATCCGTTTACCAAACCGATGCGGTTTTCATTGCTTATTGACCACGTGCAACGGCGCCGTCTGCGCCCTCGCGAAACAAGTCACGACGAAACCAGTACAGAGTACGTCGATGTTCAGGAAAACCACGCTTGCGCTGCTCGCCGGCGCCTCTTCGCTTATTGCAATTCCCCATCCCGCCATGGCGATCGACGCGTCGGCTCCGTCCGAGCCCAACGTGATCTACGCCAACCAGGGCGCACCGCAGCCGCCGATGCGCACCGCCTATGTGCAGCCGCAGCGCTCCAACATGGGCGGCGGCTTCATCGAATTCCTGTTCGGCGATGCGCCATCGTCGCAGGGTTATTCGCCGCGGCCGATGTATCAGCAGCAGCCCGGCTATTACGGCAATCGCCAGTTGCCGCCGATGGATCCGCAGCAGCAGATGATCCGCCAGCAGGAAGAGGCGGCGGTCGATCCGACCCAGCGTCCGTTCGATCCCAGATATGAAAAGCAGCTGGTCGACTATCAGGGCAAGGAAGGCGCCGGCACCATCGTCGTCGATACGCCGAACAAATTCCTCTATCTGGTGCAGGGCGAAGGCCGGGCGCTGCGCTACGGCATCGGTGTCGGCCGGCCCGGCTTCACCTGGGCCGGCGTCAAGACAATCTCGGCGAAGAAGGAGTGGCCGGCCTGGACGCCGCCGCCGGAAATGCTGGCACGCCGTCCCGATCTGCCGCGGCACATGGAAGGCGGCCCGGAGAATCCGCTCGGCGCCCGCGCGATGTATCTCGGCTCTTCGCTCTATCGCATCCACGGCTCCAACGAGCCCTGGACGATCGGCACCAACGTCTCGTCCGGCTGCATCCGGATGCGCAACGAGGACGTGATCGACCTCTACGGCCGCGTCAATGTCGGCGCCAAGGTCGTGGTGATGTGAGGTGGTTTTGAAGCAGCTGCCCCAAAGATGGTGTCGTCCCGGCGAAAGCCGGGATCCATAACCACAGGCGGTTGTTACCGAGAGAAGCTGTAGCCCCGGCCGTATCAAATCTCGCACGGTTGTGGTTATGGGTTCCGGCTTTCGCCGGGACGACGGAATCAAAACGGCCGCTCGATTGGAGCGGCCGTTGTCGTTTCAGCGATCGCGTTTACGCGTAATCGCTGTTGTCGTCGCCGCCGTTGTCGTCGAAGTCGTCGGCGTCTTGATCATCGTCACTGTCCCGGTCGGCCTGCGCCTGATCGAATGCGCCGGAGCGCGAGCCGCTGTCATTGTCGCGGCTGGACGAGCCGACATCGTTGATCCCGGCGTCACGCGCGAGATCGCTGGACGACTGGTCGCCGCCCCAGGGACGCGAGCCGCCGCCGAGATTGCCGGCATCGGCGAGCGACTGGTGGCTGCCGCCGCCCATCATGCCGCGGATGCTGGAGAGCAGGAGCCCGCCGCCGACCACGCCGGCCGCGGCCGCAGCCGCGGTGCCGAGGAACGAGCCGCCACCGCTGCCGGGAGCGCCGCCGCCGAAGGCCGGGGGCTGCGGGCCGCCATAAGGTTGACCGTATTGCTGCGGCGGCTGGCCATAGCCGCCTGCCTGTTGCATCGCCTGGCCCGAGTTCCAGACCGGGCGGCCGCCGGCAATATCGGGCGCGCGCACCGGCGGCACCGAGCCGTGCGGCTGCTGCCCCTGTCCGAAGATCGCGTCGCGCATCGAATCGAGGAAGCCGCCGCCTTGCTGCTGGCCGCCCTGCTGCTGGCCGACCGCGGCCTCGAGCTCCTGGATCCGATCATGGGCGCGCTTCAGCGCCTCGTCCTGCACCAGCGCGGTTTGCACCAGCGCGTAGACCGCATTGGGCGCGCTGCGCAGGCCCTGCATGATCGCGGACATGGCCTCGCCGTCGCGCGGGGCATTCTCCAGCTTGGCGAGCCGGTCGAAGAGATCGTCGATCAGTTGGCGTTCTTGCGGTGTCATGGCGTTCTCCATCGCGTCGATCGAATCGGCGCGCGGCTCATGTAGGACGGGGTTTGTGGCGCAAGGAGTGGGGGCCAGGATTAAATTTATGTATGCGACAATACGACCGGAGGGTTTTCGTGGACCTTGTCAGGCCAGTGTAACTTTATTCAGGGCCAGCAGCGCGGAGAAGTCCTCGCCTGCGAGATAGGCATGTTCGGTCTCGCGCGGCGTCGTCAGCGGGTCGAGGTTCTTCAGTGTTTCATCGACGAAACCGGGATGGCACATCACGAGCCCGTCCTCCGGCATGCTGTCGAGGAAGCCCTGCATCAGCGCCGCGAATTCGCTGCTGCGCGCGAAATCATAGGCGCCGGCAAAGGCCGGGTTGAAGCGCAAGCCTGATCGCTGAGCCTTGATCCGGAATTGCGTGCTGAGCACGTTCAGCACCAGCTCCTTCGGCGCCGCCAGCTGGCGCACGAGCGGGCCTTCGCGTCCGCACTGCCGCACCCAGGCGTTCGGCGCGCGCTCCTTCACGGCGCGCAGGAACCCGTCACGCACCTGCGGGAACAGCTGTGCGTGCTGATGGCCGTCGACGAAATCGGGCGCGCGGCCGAACAGGTCGTGGAAGGCGTCGAGCTGCGCCAGCACCTCGGCATGGATCAGCTCGGCGTCGAGCCGATGCATCAGCCCGGCGCGCAACAGCCTTGGGAAGGGCAGGAACATGTCGCCGTCGAGCGGGCGGAAATGCATCGTCAGCGGCCGGAACGGCGCGGTCAGTGTCACATGCAGCCCGATCGCGCAGCGCGGGCTTTTCGCCGCCGAGGCCATGAGCGCGGCGGCAGCCTCGCGGCCGATCGCCGGCGTCACCACCATCACCGACGTTGCATTGAGGCGGCCGCGCTCGATCAGATCGCGGATCGCGCGATTGACGCCGTCGCTCAAGCCGTAGTCGTCAGCACACAGCCAGATCCGGCGGCGCGGCGTCGAACCGTTCATTCGGCGGCGGTCCGCTCGGTGGCGCTTTGCGCCGCGCCGCCGTCGGCGTGCTTCTCGGTGTGCTCGGCAACGAAGTAGATCGGCCGCGCCTTCAGCTCGGAGAGGATCTTGCCGATATATTCGCCGACGATGCCGATCATGATCAGCTGCACGCCGCCGATCGTCATCACGCCGATCATCAGCGACGGATAGCCGGGGACCTGCTTGCCGGTGGTCAGCACTTCCCACAGGATCGAGAGACCGAACAGGAAGGCCGCGCCGGCGAGCAGCGCGCCGAGCAGGCTGGCAAAGCGCAGCGGCGCCACCGAGAACGAGGTCAGGCCCTCGATCGACAGGCCGATCAGCCGGCCGGCGTTGAAGGTGGTGACGCCATGCGCGCGCGGCGCCGGCTCGTAGTCGACGCGGATCTGCCTGAAGCCGATCCAGCTGGCGAGGCCCTTGAAGAAGCGGTTGCGCTCCGGCAATTGCCGCAAGGCCGCGGCCGCACGCGGCGACAGCAGGCGGAAGTCGCCGGCATCCTCGGGGATCTGCTGCCGCGCGCCCCAGTTGATCAGCGCGTAGAAGCCGCGCACGGCAAGCCGCCGCAACGCCGATTCGTTGTCGCGATGCGCCTTCGCCGTGTAGACCACGTCGTAGCCGTCATTGATCCAGTGTGCGACCAGCTGCTCCACCAGATCAGGCGGATGCTGGCCGTCGCCATCCATGAACAGCACGGCGCCGCGGCGGGCGTGGTCGAGGCCGGCCATCAGCGCAGCCTCCTTGCCGAAATTGCGCGACAGCGACACCACCTGCAGGTCCATGGTGTCGGCGGGAAGGCCGCGGGCGATCGCCAGCGTGTTGTCGGCGCTGCCGTCGTCGACATAGATCACTTCGCAGTCGAGCCCGTAACGGGCGCGCAGCGTCTTCGCGAGGCCGATCAGCCGCTCGTGCAGCGCCACAAGCCCCGCGGCCTCGTTGTAGACGGGCACGACGATCGACAGACCCTGCGCGGCGGCGGTCTTGGCGGTTGTGGTCAGGCTGGAAACGTCAGAGCCCAGCATCATCGGTCAGATTCCAGAACTAGAGCGTTTTCCAGCGAAGTACGGTTCCGGTTCGCGTGAAGAAAACGCGTCAAAACGACAGAGCATGAACACAATATGGTACCGCGGGGTAGCTGTCGCCAACATGAACGGCGCCGCCCGCTCATTGTCGCAGGAACGCCTCGAGCCTGCCGAACAGCGGGTTCTCGCGGTCGAACACATAGTCCAGCGACACCACCGACACGGTTTCGGCACCATGTTCGCGCAGGAAGCTGCCGAGCGCGTAAAGCTTGCCCGGTGGGCAGTGCAGCGTAAGCATGCCCGACGAGGTCGGGCCGCCGAACGGGGCGACCACGCCGAAGCGGTTATGCGCCTCGGACAGCAGCGCATCGTTGCAGCCGGCAAAGCGGGTGCGGACCTCGCGATACTTGCTGGCGCGGGCGCGCGCGGCGATGTGGTCGAGGATGACGCGCGCGGCCTCGCGGGCGCCGGTCGACCAGTCGGCATCCCGCGACGCAACGAGATTGGCCTGGCTGCGCAGCATCACGCCGTCGTCCAGCACCTTGAGCCCGTTGGCGGCGAGCGTTGCCCCTGTGGTCGTGATGTCGACGATCAGTTCGGCGGCGCCGGCCGCGGGTGCGCCTTCGGTGGCGCCGGCGCTCTCGACGATACGGTAGTCGCCGACGCCGTGCTTCGCAAAGAAGCCGCGCGTCAGATTGATGTATTTGGTCGCGACCCGCATGCGGTGATTGTGCTGCTCGCGGAAGCCGGAGGCGACGTCGTCGAGATCGGCCATGGTGCGGACGTCGATCCAGGCCTGCGGCACCGCGACCACGACATTGGCAAAGCCGAAGCCGAGGCCTTCGATCATCAGCACGCGCTTGTCGGCATCCGGAATGCTCTCGCGCACCAGATCCTCGCCGGTGACGCCGAGATGCACGGAACCGCGCGCCAGATTGGCCGCGATCTCGCTCGCCGAGAGATAGGCGATCTCGACATTGTCGACGCCTGCGATGATGCCGCGATAGTCGCGCGCACCGCCGGCCTTCGACAAGGTCAGCCCGGCGCGGGCGAAGAAGCTTTCCGCGTTTTCCTGCAGGCGCCCCTTGGAGGGAACGGCGACGACGAAGGGCGTGCTCATTGGACGCCTCCGTCGGCACCGGCCTTGCCATGCCGGGTCATCGCCTCGATCCAGACCGAGAAGCCGACCGCGGGGATCGGATTGACTGATCCGAGCTGCGTCATCAGCCCGTCGTAGCGGCCGCCCGCGATCAGCGGCTCGGCGCCGTTGCCACTGGCGTGCAGCTCGAACTCGAAGCCGGTGTAGTAGTCGAGGCCGCGGCCGAACGCCGTCGAGAACCGTGTCTTTCGGAGGTCGATGCCGCGCGCGGCCATGAAGCCGACCCGGCTCTCGAACTGGTCGATCGCGGCGGCAAGATTGAGCTTGGCGTCGGAGGCAAGCGCGCGCAGTTGCGCGACCGCGTCGTCGGGATCGCCGGTGATTGAAAGGAAGCGCTTGATGGTGGCGACCGCGTCGCGCGGCAGCGCGCCGCCCTTCAGCGTCGATTGCTCGAGGAAGCGGTCGGCGATCTCGGCGACCGTGCGTCCGCCGACATTGGTGGTGCCGGCGATCGACATCAGATCGGTGACCAGCGCCAGCGCCGCCTTGCGGTCGGAGCCGGCCAGCGCGGCGAGCACGCCCTCATATTCGTTGCGGCCCGGCGCAGTCGCCAGCGTCAATTGCTCGATGTCGTCGGTCAGCGAAACCTTGCGGTTGAAATCCTTGATCAGCCGGCGCCGCCACACCGGGTAGAGCTCGAGCGCATCGATCAGCGCGTTGAACAGCGCGACGTCGCCGGTGCGGATCTCGACGTCCTTCAACCCAAATGCCGTGGTCGCCTCCAGCGCCAGCGCCAGCATCTCGGCGTCGGCCGCGGCGCGGTCCCGCCGCCCGAAGGATTCGATGCCGGCCTGCAGGAACTGGCTGGGCGCACCGCCGCGATGGCGGAACACGGGGCCGAGATAGCTGAAGCCGGCCGGCTGGCCGGCGCGGGTAGAGGCGAGGTAGTCGCGCGCCACCGGAATCGTGAGATCCGGGCGCAGGCAGAGCTCCTCGCCGCTCGGGTCCGTCGTCAGGTACAGGCTCTTGCGGATGTCCTCGCCGGAGAGGTCGAGGAACGGCTCGGCCGGCTGCAGGATCGCGGGCTCGGACCTGAGATAGCCGGCCTGCGCGAACGAGGCCAGCAGCGCATCCGCCCAAGAAGCCACCCTTGGGGCGGATCCGGCGGCGGATCGTGGTGCGGCAGCTTCGGTCATCTCGACGTCCAAAGGTTGCGGCTTCGGGTTCCGCATCGGGTTCCAGGGTTGGTTCGGGGCAGCCCTTACCATGGCCGTATCAGGGTTTCGACAGCGATCGGCCAAGTGGCTTAATGATTGCGTGCGTTAACGATTTTACGACGGCTTGGCTAGGCGGAAGTGAACCAAACTTGCTGCGGCACCGGCGGTCCACCGCTCCCGCTTGCGGGGGAGGTCGGATTGCGTCGGAGCTACGCACCCCCCCAGTCCCCCAGTGCCGCCTGCACCAGCGCCAGCGCGGCGACGGCGGCGGTGTCGGCGCGCAGGATGCGCGGGCCGAGCGCGAGACGGAGGGTTTTGGGCTGGCGCAGCAGCAGCGTGCGCTCCTCCTCGGCAAAGCCGCCCTCGGGGCCGATCAGGACGTCGATCCCGCCATTCGCGGTTGTCGCCGCCCGTAACGCCTGCACGGGGCTTTCGACCTCGGCTGCTTCGTCGCAGAACACCAGCAGCCGTGCCTGGTCGCGGCCGGCGAGGAAGCGCTCGAGGGGCAGGGGATCGGCCACTTCGGCAAGCGAGATGATGCCGCACTGCTCGGCGGCCTCGACCACATTGGCGCGCATCCGCTCGCTGTTGACCCGCGACACCTGGGTGAACCGCGTCAGCACCGGCACGAGCCGCGCGGCGCCCATCTCGACCGCCTTCTGCACCATGTAGTCGAGCCGCGCATGTTTCAGCGGTGCGAACACATAGGTGACGTCGGGCAGACGGTCCTGCGCGCGGGTCTGCGCCGTGATCGTCAGCACGTCGGCCCGCTTGCGGCCGGAAATCTCCGCGCGCCATTCACCGTCGCGGCCGTTGAACACCAGCACGGTGTCGCCGGCGTTAAGCCGCAGCACGTTGCCGAGATAGTTGCTCTGGTCGCGCTCGAGCGGAACGGTAGCGCCGGCACGAAGCGGGGCACCGACAAACAGGCGGGGGCTGTGAAAATCGAGTTCAGGCATGTCCTATTCCGGTTCCGGGCCGCGTTTTAGCCCAAAAGGCGCTGCCAAGTAGCTGCGAAGTATGGCTCCACGCTGATTGCGATCGGGGAGGTCGTCATGGTCTACCGCTCATTGCTGCTGCTGGCACTGGCTGTGCCCGTGTCGGCCGAAAAAGCGTCGGCTCAGGGTGGTCCTGCGCCGTTTCCGAGCAACGGCACCACGCTCATCACGCCGGGCTTCCCGGCGCCATCCGCCGAGTCCTGCATTAGGGATTTCGCTCCGCTGCGCGAAGACGCCGAGATGAAGGGCAGGCTGATCAAGACGGCTGCGGCCCGCCATGCGCCTGCGGCCGAATCCTGCGTCTTGATCCGCAACTACGGTCGGGCCGAGATCAAGATGATCGATTATGTCGAAGCCAACGCGACCCAATGTGCAATCCCGCCACAGATTGCGAACCAGTTGAAGGCTGGTCGCAACAATACCGAAGCGTTGCTCAGGAAGGTCTGCGCGCAGGCAGCACAGGCGCCAAGCCTGCCCGCCCTGCCGGTCGGCGACTTCGATCACCTGATCGATCGTCAGATTCCATAACTGACATCATGTGCCAGCGCTAAGCCGCTTCAATGCGGCGCGGCAAGTTAACCACACCGCGCGACACCGTAGTCCCGCGGACTCGTCAGGCACTCTCGGGCCAACTACTACAGTGGCGTCGATATATTGCTTCGGTCACCAAGTCATTTTTCAAGTCCGAGGGGTCGCTTGCACGCGGCCCCTTTTGTTTTTTCGGTCGGCGTGGGGGCCGCAGATTCAAACTGAGGCCTGACCGAAAATCGTGTTCAGGTATATTTGATGGTCCGGTTTTACCGCCGTTCGTAGTCTAAAGGCTTAGAATCGGGGAACAATTTAATGTGGCCGATGTGGCCCTACGCCGCGCTCCCGCCCAAATCCACGGGTTGTTAAGGCCTCACAGGAATCGTAAAACGCCCCCAAAATTTGTTGCTTCGTTTTTGTTGCGCTGGGGTTGCCTGGACCTTTTGCCGGAGAAATACCCTCGATGATCCGCCGACTGATCGTGCTGACCGTTGCCGCGACCGCCCTGTCTGTGGGGCAAGCCGCTGCGCAGAGCGCTTTTCCGGCACCGCTGCCCAATCAAGGCCAAGCCGGCGCCGCCTCGGATCCCGCGTTCCCGCCGGTCAATGGCGCGCGCACAAGCCGGGCCGGCGCCGCCTCGGATCCTGCATTCCCGCCGGTTAACGGTGCGCCGGCAGCCAGGGTCGGCGGGGCGCCGTCGCCATTTCCGAGCAGTGGTGCTGCCCCTATCGCCGGCGGCGGTCTGTCATCGCCGCCGCCCCCGCAAGGCGCCGGCGCAGGTGGTGGCGCGGCTGACGCCTGCATGAAGAATTTCGTTCCGCTACGTGAGGAAGCGGAGAAGCGCGGCAAGGCGATCAAGGCCGCGAGCGATCGCCACGCCAGCCCGCAGGAGGCCTGCAAGCTGATCGGAAATTACAGCCAGGCCGAGGTCAAGATGATCAAATATGTCGACGTCAACGCGGCCAAGTGCGGAATTCCGCCGCAGATCGCCAACCAGCTCAAGGACGGCCACAAGAACACGGAAGCGCTGCTGAAGAAGGTCTGCAATGTCGCAGAGCAGGCGGCGGCGCAGCCGCGCGGCCCCGCGGGGCCGTCGCTGAGCGATGTGCTGGGTTCGTCCGCCTCGCTGCCCGAAGCGACCCCGACCAAGAAGGGCGGCAGCACTTTCGATACGCTGAACGGCAACGTCCTCACCCGATAAGGGACAGCCCGATGATCGACCGCCCATGAGTGACGTTTCCGCCCGCGTTGCCGACTCCACGGGCAACTGGGTGGATACCCGTGCGCCGGTCTGGTCGCGGCCATATCTGCGGCTTGCGCGCTACGACCGGCCGATCGGCTCCTGGCTGTTGTTGATGCCGTGCTGGTGGTCGGCGGCGCTCGCCGCCGGCGTCGCGCACGACGTCCGCTCCCTGCCGCTCGTCGTCCTGCTGTTCTTCGTCGGCGCCTTCGTGATGCGCGGCGCGGGCTGCACCTGGAACGACATCACCGATCGCGATCTTGACGCCAGGGTCGAGCGCACGCGGTCGCGGCCGATCCCGGCCGGGCAGGTCACGGTGACGCAGGCCGTGGTCTTCATGGTGCTGCAGGCGCTGATCGGGCTCGCGGTGCTGCTGCAGTTCAACCGCTTCGCGTTGATGACCGGCATCGCCTCGCTCGTGATCGTCGTGATCTACCCGTTCATGAAGCGGATCACCTGGTGGCCGCAGGTCGTGCTCGGCCTCGCCTTTTCCTACGGCGCCCTGATGGGATTTGCGGTGACGCTCGAACGCATCGATGCAACCGCGATTGCGCTCTACGCCGGATCGATCGCCTGGGTGATCGCCTACGACACCATCTACGCCCATCAGGACGCCGAGGATGATGCGCTGATCGGCGTCAAATCCACCGCGCGCCTGTTCGGCGCACGCACCCATCGCGCGCTCGTGATCTTCTATGGTCTCGCCGTGCTGCTGATCGGCGTGGCATTCGCGCTCGCAGGCGCGCACTGGCCGGCCTGGATCGGCCTTGCGGCGTTCGCGCTGCATCTCGCCTGGCAGGTCCAGCGGCTCGACACCAGCGACCCCGCGCTCTGCCTGCGCATCTTCAAGTCCAACCGCGACGCCGGCCTTATCCTGTTCGCGAGCCTGGTTGTCGACGCGGTGCTGCGCGCGGCGTAACGGCGACCTACTGCTCCGGATTGACAGTGAGGTGAACACACCTCTCAAGCTCGCCCGGACTCCCGCAAGGGGAATCCTGCCGCCGGTGCGCCCATTGCGCGCGCGTGCCACTGAGTTGCCCGACGGCGCAAGTCCCTGCGCCCTCTGTCTTCAGAGCGGCGAAACGAAGAGCAAAGCCCGGACAGATCATGTCGCGAGAATGCGAAATCATGACTCGCAAGCGGCGCCACATGCTCACTGTCGTCCCGGCCTGCGCCGGGACGACGGTGGGGCGAGAGCCGTGCGCGCAATTCCGTCGCCGTCGCACCGAGGCGCGAAACGAACTCAATCCCGCGCGATGATCTCGCGCTCGTCGCGATGCACGCTGGGTTCGTTGAGCTGGACGCCGGTGCGGCGGCGGACCAGGAATTTCGGGCGGCGGGCGCGGATCGCGTTGCGGCGACGGCGGCGCGGAGAAGGCTTGCGCGGCGCTCGCTCGGTCAGTTGCGGGAGACGGAAGATGTCGCTCCACATCTGCCACGCGGTCGTGATCTCGTCGGCATCCGGACTTGAGCCGAGCGGAATGGTGAGCGCGGGATCGCGGTGAACCAGCACCAGCATCTGCGCGTCGTCGATGCCGCGCACGGCGACGCCGAGGAAATCACTGACGCGAACATTGACCGCCATCCGCATGCCGAGAACGGCACGGCGCAGCACGACGTGTTCGCGATGAAGCTCGACCTGCCGCATGCCGCCATCCGCGCGCGCATCCTGCGCGTGGAAGCTGAGCGGAAGGGAAAGAGGGTCGAGCCGTAGTGCGCGGCTCGACCCGGCGGAATTGATTCCGCTTGTTGGTGTTTGACGCCTCAAAGCTTTGTCTCCCCGCCGGGATTATGTTCCCGGTCGATGGGGGTGAGCCTAGCCGAGCGATGTCCGTTTCGGCTTAAAAAGCCTGGTTAATCCCTCCTCACCTGCCGCCATGATTGACAAGAGGTTGGCCCGCATGATTGACGAAGCCTTGCAGCGGTCACTCAAATCTTTCTTGCCCGCCGGTGCAAAGTGCTTGAAATCCCTGAGAATCCGGCACATCTGGTTAGGTCTGTCGACTTCGTTCCGGGCCCCCCTCAATCCGCAGGAATTCGTTCGTGAACCCTTCACCATCTGCATCGCGACACGGCGATACCTCCGATCTGTTCGACCAATCCGGCCTGAGCGACCTCGCGCAGCGCCTGGTCGACGCTGCAAAGCGCGCGGGCGCCGATGCCGCCGATGCCATCGCGGTGCGCGGTGTCTCGCAGGGCGTCGAGGTGCGCGACGGCCGCGTCGAGGAAACCGAGCGCTCCGAAGGCGATGACGTCGGCTTGCGGGTGTTCGTCGGCCAGCGTCAGGCGGTGGTGTCGACCAATGACGTCAGCGGCGACGGAATCGCAAAGCTCGCCGAGCGTGCGGTCGCAATGGCGCGTGTCGCGCCGGACGACAAATATGTCGGCCTGGCCGATCCCGCGCTCCATGCGCATGATTTCCCCGATCTCGATCTGCTCGACCGCAAGGTTCCGACCACTGCCGAGCTCGAGCAGCGCGCCATCGAAGCGGAGGCTGCGGCGCTCGCGGTCAAGGGTGTCACCAAGTCCGGCGGGGCCTCGGCCTCGACCGGGATCGGCGGCATGGTGCTGGTGACATCGACCGGCTTCCACGGTTCTTATCTGCGTTCCAGCCACGGCATCTCGACGACGGCGATTTCCGGTGACGGCACCGGCATGGAGCGTGACTACAACTTCACCAGCGCGCCGCATGCGTCCGATCTCGATTCACCCACGAGCGTTGGCCGCAAGGCCGGCGAGCGCGCGGTGGCGCGGTCGAACCCGCGCAAGGTCGAGACCTGCAAGGTGCCTGTGGTGTTTGATCCGCGGGTTGCCGGCTCGATCATCGGCCATCTGGTCGGTGCCATCAACGGCGCCTCGATCGCGCGCAAGACCAGCTTCCTGAAGGACAAGCTCGGCGAGCAGCTCTTCTCCAGCGATATCCGCATCATCGACGATCCCTTGCGGGTGCGCGGCCTGCGCTCGCAGACCTTCGATGCCGAGGGCGTCAAGGTGAAGAAGACGGCACTGATCGACGAAGGTGTGCTGACCACCTGGGTGCTGGACTCGGCGACCGCGCGTGAGCTTGGGCTGGTCACGACGGGTCATGCGCATCGCGGCGTGTCGTCCTCGCCGTCGCCCGGAACGTATAACCTGCATCTCGAGCCGGGTGCAGTGACGCCGAAGGAGCTGGTCTCCGACATCAAGCAGGGCTTCTATGTCACCGACCTGATCGGCTCCGGCGTCAACGGCGTGACCGGCGATTACAGCCGCGGCGCGTCCGGCTTCTGGATCGAGAACGGCGAGATCACCTATCCGGTCAGCGAGGTGACCATCGCCGGCCATCTGCTGCCGATGTTCAAATCGCTGGTTGCCGCCAACGACCTGGAATTCCGCTATGGCGTCAATTCGCCGACGCTGCGCATCGAGGGGCTGACGCTTGGCGGACGCTGATACGGACGACTGGACCAAGGCGCGTGATGCCGCCTTGCTGATCAGATCGGTGCAGGAGGCAGGGCGGCTCGCGCTGTCGCTGTTCCGCACCGAATTGAAGAACTGGATCAAGGGCGCGTCCTCGCCGGTCTCCGAGGCCGACATCGCGGTCAACGACCTCCTTGAGCAGCAGCTGCGTTCGGCAACGGCTACCTACGGCTGGCTGTCGGAGGAAAGCGCCGACGACGAGACCCGGCTCGGCAAGCGCTTCACCTGGATCGTCGATCCGATCGACGGCACCCGCGCCTATCTTGCCGGACGCGAGGACTGGTGCGTCAGTGTGGCGCTGGTTGAAAATGCATCTCCGGTGCTCGCGGCGGTGTATGCGCCGGTGAGCGAGGAATTCTTCTTTGCCGCCCGTGGGCAGGGCGCGACCCTGAACGACGGCGCCGTGCATGCAACCGCAGGCATCGACTTCAATTTTCCGCGCATGGCGGGGCCGAAACCGCTGGTGCAGCGGCTCAGCCCAACGCCGGACGAGATCACGCTGCATCCGCGGATCGGATCGCTGGCGCTCAGGCTGTGCCGTGTAGCACAAGGTCGACTTGACGCTGCCTTTGCGGGCGGGCAAAGCCGCGACTGGGATCTCGCTGCCGCGAATTTGATCGTGCAGGAAGCGGGTGGTAAGATGACCGCGCTCTCGGGGGATGCGATTGAGTACAATCGCCGGGACGTGACGCATGGGGTGCTGGTGGCAGCAGGACACGAACGTCATGCACGCATTGTCGAGCATTTTCGCAACCGTCCATTGCCGTGAGGCCCCGCCGATCCGCGCCGCGTTTCCGATTGTGACGGACAGACTTGTTACGACAGACCTGTGACGACCAGACCTGTGACGACCAGACTTGTGACGACCACGACTTCAGTTCTTTGCCGGGCATCTCGTTAGGAAAAGCACCATCATGTCAGACAATGCCCAGCCGCAGCTGCTTCACCTCGTTATCGGCGGCGAGTTGACCGATCTCGAGCACAACACCTTCAAGAATTTGGACGAAGTCGAGATCGTTGGCGTGTACCCGAACTATGCGACCGCCTATGCGGCCTGGAAGGCCAAGGCGCAGCAGACCGTGGACAACGCCCAGATGCGCTATTTCGTCGTTCACCTCCACCGGTTGCTCGATCCTGAGCAGGACACAAAGCACTCCCATTGAAACGCCTTCTTCGCGATCTGCTGCGCAGCGGCTTTGTGCAGCGCGCGCTGGGTGTGCTTGCGGCCGAGTATCTGCGGCTGGTCTGGCTTACCAACCGCTTCAGCTACGAGCCTTCCAACGTCTATGGGATCGTCGAGCCCTTGATGCCGGCGATCTTCGTGTTCTGGCACGGCCAGCACTTCATGACGCCGTTCATCAAGACCAAGGAGAGCTACCGCGCCAAGGTGTTGATCTCCCGCCACCGCGACGGCGAATTCAATGCCATCGCGGCCGAGCGGCTCGGCATCGGCACGATCAGGGGTTCCGGCGACCATTCCGGCGCGTTCCATCGCAAGGGCGGCGTCGGCGCCTTCAAGGAGATGGGGCGGTCGCTGGAAGACGGCTGCAATATCGCGACCACCGCCGACGTGCCAAAGCGGGCCCGGGTGGCGGGGCTCGGGGCCATCATGCTGGCGCGGGAGACCGGCCGGCCGATCATCCCCTTTGCGATGGTCACCAGCCGATTCATCCGGTTGAAAAACTGGGATTCCAGCACCATCAATTTGCCATTCGGGCGGGGCGCAGTGGTAGGTATTGAGCCGGTCTATGTGCCGTCCGACGCCGATGCCGCGACGATGGAAAGGCTTCGGCAGCACGTGGAGGATCTTCTCAACGAAGCGACCCGACGCGCCTACGCAGCGGTCGGGCGGCCGGAGGCAGCGCTTGGCTAGCTCGCTACCGATGACGTTGCGTGTCTATCGCAAGCTGTCGTCCGCGATGGTGCCGCTCGCGCCTGCCCTGATCAAGCGGCGGCTCAAGCTCGGCAAGGAAGATCCCGAACGCGTCGGCGAGCGGCGCGGCATGAGCGCCGATGTCAGGCCGCACGGGCCGCTGGTGTGGATCCACGGCGCCAGCGTCGGCGAGGTGCTGGCGGCGGCGGGACTGATCGAACGGCTGCGTGCGCTCGACCTGCGCATCCTGCTCACGTCAGGGACGGTGACCTCGGCTGCGATCGTGGCCAAGCGCTTTCCGCCCGACGTGATCCACCAATATGTGCCGTACGACTCGCCGCGCTATGTCACGCGCTTCCTCGATCACTGGCATCCGTCGCTGGCGCTGTTCATCGAGTCCGATCTGTGGCCGAACCTGATCCTGTCGAGCGCCGCGCGGCGGCTGCCGATGGTCCTGATCAACGGGCGAATGTCGCAGCGCTCGTTCCCGCGCTGGCGCCGGGTCTCCAACACCATCGGTGCGCTGCTCGGACGGTTCGACATCTGCCTCGCGCAGTCGAAGACCGACGCCGAACGCTTTGCCGCGCTCGGCAGCCACAATGTCATGGTCACCGGCAACCTCAAGCTCGACGTCGCGGCGCCGCCGGCCGATCCGGCCAAGCTGGAGCGGCTGATGTCGGTGACGCGCGGCCGCCCGATCGTGGTTGCCGCGTCCACCCACCCGGGCGAGGAAGAGATCCTGATCGAGGCGCACAGATCGCTCGCCGGATTTTTCCCCGGGCTGCTCACGGTGATCGTGCCGCGGCATGCCGCGCGCGGCGAGGCGGTGGCGCGGCTCGTGACGGAGGCCGGCCTGCGCCCCGGCCTGCGCTCGTATGAGGATCTGCCGGTCGCGACCACCGATATCTATGTCGCCGATACGATGGGCGAGCTCGGTCTGTTCTACCGGCTCGCGCCGATCGTGTTCATGGGCGGCTCGCTGGTCGCGCATGGCGGCCAGAATCCGATCGAGGCGATCAAGCTTGGCGCTGCGATCGTGCATGGCCCGCACGTCTTCAATTTCACCGACGTCTATGAGGCGCTCGATCGTTCCGGCGGCGCGCGGCGCGCCGATGATCGGGAAGCGCTGGTCAAGCAGCTTGGCCAGTTCCTCGCCGATCCCGCGGCGCGCGACACCTCGCTGGCTGCCTCCGAGCGCGTCGTCGAGCAGCTCGGTGGTGCGCTGGAGCGTACAGTGACCGCTCTCGAGCCCTATCTGTTGCAGTTGCGGCTCGAGATGGGAGCCGCCAATGCGTGAGCCGGCCTTCTGGCACCGGCCGTCGTCTTGGACATCGCAACTGCTGAGACCGCTTGCCGCGCTGTACGGCGCGGTTGCCGCGCGGCGCATGCGGCGCGACGGCGTCGACGCCGGCATTCCCGTGGTTTGCGTCGGTAATTACCATGTCGGCGGCGCCGGCAAGACGCCGACGGTGCTGGCGCTGGCAAAGCTGCTGCGCGAGCTCGACGAGCGGCCGGTGGTGCTCAGCCGCGGCTATGGCGGCAGGCTCGGTGGCCCGGTCAAGGTCGACCGTGACAGCCACACGGCGGCCGATGTCGGCGACGAGCCGCTGATGATGGCGGCGACCTTGCCGGTCGTGGTGTCGCGCGACCGCGCCGCGGGCCTGCCGCTGGCGCGGGCGCAGGACGCAAGCGTGATCCTGATGGATGACGGCTTCCAGAATCCGAACGTGGTCAAGGATGCCTGCCTGATCGTGATCGACGGTACGCGCGGCGTCGGCAACGGCCGCGTCATCCCGGCCGGACCGTTGCGTGCGCCGCTATCGCCGCAGCTAGAACGGACCGACGCGCTGATCGTGGTCGGCGAGGGAAGTGGGGCGCAGAAGATTGCGGCCGGCATCGCGTCCCGTGGCAAGCCGGTGTTGTCGGCGCATCTGAGGCCGGACGAGGCTTCATTGAGCGCTCTGCGCGGTCGGCGCGTACTCGCCTTTGCGGGAATTGGCGATCCCGCACGATTCTTCAAAACCCTTCGAGCAAGCGGAATCGAAATTGTTAAGGAGCGGGTGTTCGCGGACCACTATCCATTTTCGGAGCGCGACATCTCCGCGCTTCATGCCGAAGCCACGCAAGACGCGCTGACCTTGGTAACGACGGAAAAGGATCTTGCGCGGATATACGGCGGCGAGGGGATGCTGCCTTGGACGCGAGGAATCGCGCCATTTGCGGTGACGCTTGAATTCGAGGACCCCGCGGCGCTGCGTCGCTTCGTGACCGATCAACTGTTCAAGGCGCGGGATAGGAGGCTGCGCAAGTGAGCCTCGTCCAAAGCCTAAACCTGCGGCTTGAGCACGCCCGGATGGTGGCGCTGAAGCACGGCGGTCGGGGTGGCGTAGGCCTCCTGCAGGTCGACGCTCCAGTACTTCAGCTCGTCGAGCGGAATCCGGACGTCGGTGATGGCACAACGCACAAAGGTGCCGGGCGAGATCACGCGGAAATCGCCGTCGAGATATTGCACCTGCGCCTCGCCATTGCCCGAGGGACCGAACTTGTTCAGCACGATTGAGCTCTCCGCCTTGCCTCTGACGAGGCCTCCTGGATGTTCATGAAGCCGTCTATCACAGATAGGGTGGCATGTCCGCCCATTAAACCACCGACTTGTGATGATTTGGCGGCGGACGCGCATGGTAGCGTTGCAGCCGCGGTCCGCTGTGTTTGCAGCGCCATAACGAGCCGGCCGGATCGGATGCGCCTCAAGTCAGTTTTCATGTGCCTCGCGATGTTTGCCGTGCCGGCCGCGGCCGCGGCGCCGCTCCCGGCCCCGCATCAGGTCGAAATTCCCGAAGGCAATATCACGCTGCACGCGCAGCTCTTCCGGCCCGACGGCGATGGACCGTTCCCGACGGTCATCGCGCTGCACGGCTGCGGCGGTCTGGCCGGCAAATCCGAGCAGGTCGCACCGCGCTATCGCGACTGGGCCGAGCAATTGCTCACGACCGGCCATGCGGTGCTGCTGCCGGACAGCTACGGCTCGCGCGAGTTGGGTCCGCAGTGCCGCATCAGGGAGCATCAGGTCCAGACCCGCCGCGCGCGCGTCGCCGACATCAATGCCGCGCGGCAGTGGCTGGTGCAGCAGAAATGGGTGGCGAAGAGCCGCATCAGCCTGATCGGCTGGGGCAATGGCGCGGCCGCCTTGCTATGGGCGGTGCGGCCGCAAATGTGGTCGCGCAACGCCGAGCCGGATTTTCGGTCGGCGGTCGCCTTCTATCCGGACTGCCGCACCTCGTTCGGCCTCGGCTGGAGCGCGCGGGTGCCGACGCTGGTCCTGATCGGCGCGCGCGACGATGTCTCGTCACCGTCGGCCTGCCACCAGATGGTCGACGGCGCGCGCGGCCGCAGTGCGCTCGCAAGGATCGTTGTCTATCCCGACGCCTATCACGACTTCGACCGCGCCAACCTGCCGTTGCATGCGGTCGCGGCCTCCGACGCCGAGATTGCCGAGCGCGGCCATGTCGGCACCGATGCGGATGCGCGCAAGGACGCGCAGAAGCAGGTCGCCGAGTGGCTGGCGCGCTAAAACAAGCTGCCCTGATCGACCGGCTTGGTGACGCGCTTCGGCGCCGCCGGTTTCGCCTCGCGCTGAGGCTTCGGCTGGCTCTCAGGCGTCGCTGTCGCCGGGGGCTGATCGGCATTCGCAGTGGCGGCGACGCGGCCGTCGGCGAACTCGATCGACAGGCCGGCGTTCGGGCCGACCGCCGCCGCGGAATGGATCGCGTGTCCATGCTCGTCGCGCACCAGCGCGAAGCCGCGCGCCAGCACGCCGCGATAGGACAACGCCGACAGCAGCTGTCCGCTATGGGCGACACGCGCCTCGAGCCGCTGCATCGTCGTCACCAGCGCGCGCCGGGCGCGCTCGGCGAGGCGGTGGGTGCGCTCGAGGTCTCGCGCGATCGCGTTGCGCTGGGCCTTTGCATTGGCGAGCTTCGAGGCCTTGAGCCGGATCTCGAGCCCGCTGAAGCGCTCGCGCCGGCGATGCAGCAGCGCGCGCGCCGACAGCGTGATGCGCTCACCCGAGACGGTGAGCCGCTGCCGCGCATGCGCAACCTGGCCGCGCAGCACGCCGATGGTGAGGCGCGCGCTCGACGCGGCAAAGCGGCGGAAATGCGCGTGCGTATTGGCCTTCAGCCCGCGCGGCAGCCCGGCTGCGAGATGATCGAGCCGCTGCCGCGGGATCGCCAGCAGTTCGTTCGCCGCCGGCAGCGCCCGGGCGGCGGCGCGCAGTTCGTTGCGGCGGCCCTCCTGGCCGCGCTGCCAGCACACCATGGTGCGGCGGGCGAGGCTTTCGACCTCGACGAACAGCTCGCTGCGCACCGGGACCGCCATCTCGGCGGCGGCGGTCGGCGTCGGCGCGCGCTTGTCGGCGACGAAGTCGATCAACGTGATGTCGGTCTCGTGGCCCACCGCCGAGATCAGCGGGATGTGGCTCTCGGCCGCGGCGCGGACCACGATCTCCTCGTTGAACGACCAGAGGTCCTCCAGCGAGCCGCCGCCGCGCGCGACGATCAACAGATCAGGCCGCGGAATCCTGCCGCCCTCCGGCAGCGCATTGAAGCCGCGGATCGCCGCCGCGACCTGTTCGGCCGAGCCTTCGCCCTGCACCTTGACCGGCCAGACCAGCACGCGGCGGGGAAAGCGGTCCTCCAGCCGGTGCAGGATGTCGCGGATCACGGCGCCGGTCGGCGAGGTGACGACGCCGATCACCTCGGGCAGCCAGGGCAAAAGCTGCTTGCGGGCTTCGTCGAACAGGCCCTCGGCCGCGAGCTTCTTCTTGCGCTCCTCCATCAGCGCCATCAGCGCGCCGACGCCGGCCGGCTCCAGCGAGTCGATGACGATCTGATATTTCGAGGAGTTCGGATAGGTGGTCAGCTTGCCGGTGGCGATGACCTCGAGGCCCTCCTGCGGCTTGAAGCGCATTCGGGCGTGGGCGAACTTCCAGATCACCGCCTCGATCTTCGCGTTCTCGTCCTTCAGCGCGAAATAGCAATGGCCGGAGGAGTGCGGGCCGCGAAAGCCGGAAATCTCGCCGCGGACGCGGACATGGCCGAACCGGTCCTCCACCGTCCGCTTCAACGCGGAAGAGAGTTCCGAGACTGTGAATTCAGGCGCGTTGACGAGATTCGGAGCAGCGGTCATCTGGCTTATAGAATCGGGGTTTTCGACCCCGTGTGCAAGGTCCGGACCCCTCGTTTCACGAGTCGAATCACATATCCACATCTGATCGAACCGCTTGTTGCTGCGGTCGGGGAGCGTGCTAAACCGGACGAAATGGCGTTACAACCCCTTTAATCGGCGACACAGATGAACATCCTCCTGCTCGGTTCCGGCGGCCGCGAACATGCGCTGGCGTGGAAGATCGCCGCGTCCCCGCTGGTGACGAAGCTCTGGTGCGCGCCGGGCAATGCCGGGATCGCGCGCGAGGCCGAATGCATCGCGCTCGATGTCGCCGACCATGCCGCGGTGATCGAGTTCTGCCGGCGCAATGCGGTCGATCTGGTGGTGGTCGGACCTGAGACGCCGCTGGCAGTCGGGATCGTCGACGACCTCGCCGCGGTCGGCGTCAAGGCGTTCGGGCCCAGCAGGCAGGCCGCGCAGCTCGAGGGCTCCAAGGGCTTCACCAAGGACCTCTGCAGCGAGTTCAACATTCCGACCGGCGCCTATCGCCGCTTCGACAATGCAAAGGATGCGGTGGCCTATGTCCGCGCGCAGGGCGCGCCGATCGTGGTCAAGGCCGATGGGCTCGCCGCCGGCAAGGGCGTCGTGGTGGCGCAGACGCTGTCCGAAGCGGAAGCCGCGATCGCGATGATGTTCGAGGGCGCGTTCGGCTCGGCCGGCGCCGAGGTGGTGATCGAGGAATTTCTCTCGGGCCGTGAGATCAGCTTCTTCGCGCTGTGCGACGGCGAGACCGCGATTCCGCTCGCCACCGCGCAGGACCACAAGCGGGTGTTCGACCACGACAAGGGGCCGAACACCGGCGGCATGGGCGCCTATTCGCCGACGCCGTTCGTGACGCCCGAGGTGCACGACCAGATCATGGCGCGGATCATCCTGCCGACGGTCGCCGGAATGAAGCGCCGCGGCACGCCGTTCAAGGGCGTGCTCTATGCCGGCGTGATGCTGACCGCGCAGGGTCCAAAACTGTTCGAATACAATGTCCGCTTCGGCGATCCCGAGTGCCAGGTGCTGATGCTGCGGATGATGTCGGACATCGTGCCGGCGCTGCTCGCCGCCTGCGACGGGCAATTGAAGAATTTCGATCTGCGCTGGTATCCGGACCCGGCGCTGACGGTGGTGATGGCGGCCAAGGGCTATCCCGGCGACTACATCAAGGGCACGCGGATCGATGGCCTCGATGACGCCGCCAAGGTCGAGGGCGTCGAGATCTTCCACGCCGGCACGGTGGCGAGGGATGGCGCCATCCTCGCCAACGGCGGCCGTGTACTGAACGTCTGCGCGATGGGCAAGACGGTGACCGAGGCGCGCGACCGCGCCTATCAGGCCGTCGACCGCATCAAATGGCCCGACGGATTTTGCCGCCGCGACATCGCCTGGCAGGCGGTGGAGGCGGAAAAGGGTTAGCGCGCTTCGCTCGTCATGCGCGGGCTTGACCCGCGCATCCATCGCCTTCGAGAGAGTCTCTTCGTGAGATGGATTGCCGGGTCAAGCCCGGCAATGACGGTGTGTGCGGGGCAGCGCGGCCCTGGAATGACGGAATGGGTCAGAGCAAATCCCCGCCCGCCGCGCTCGCCGTGGTGCCGTGCTCGCGGAACGCCTTGATGACGTTCTTGCCGATCTTCCACTTGTGCACTTCGTCCGGCCCGTCGACCAGCCGCTGCGAGCGCACCTGGGTGTACCATTTCGCGAGCGGCGTATCCTGGCTGAAGCCGAGCGCGCCGTGCAGCTGGATCGCGGTGTCGATCACCTTGTGCACCATGTGGGCGTGGAAGATCTTGGCGATCGAGTTCTCCTGGCGGATGTCGAGGCCCTTCTCGGCCTTGTAGGCGATGTGCAGCAGCATCAGCCGGCCGATATAGAGCTCGCTCGCGCAGTCGGCGAGCATGAACTGCACCGCCTGGCGGTCGGCCAGCAACTGCCCGAAGGTCGAACGCTTGGTGACATGGGCCGCCGCCATGTCGAGCGCGCGCTGCGCCTTGGCGACGTTATGCATGCCGTGGCGCAGCCGGCCGTAGGCGAGGCGGTGCTGGCCCATGTTGAAGCCGTTGCCCTCGCCGCCGAGCAGGTTGTCGGCCGGGACCTTCAGATCCTTGATCTCGATCTCGGAGTGGCCGCCGTGGATCACGTCGTCATGCGGCCCCTCGATCGCCATGTTGGCGACGTTGCGCTTGATGCGGTAACCGGGATTGGGCAGCTCGACGATGAAGGTCGAGTATTGCTTGTGGCGCGGCGCGCTCGGGTCGGTCTTTGCCATCACCAGCGCGAGGTCGGCGACGCTCGCCGACGAGGAGAACCATTTCTCGCCATTGAGGATGTAGTTCTCGTTGCCGTCCTTCACGGCCGTGGTCTGCATGCCGGTGGCATCGGCGCCGGCGGCCTTCTCGGTCATCGAGAAGCAGATCCGCTTCTCGCCGTTCAGCAGGGGCTTGAGGTATTTTTCCTTCTGGTACTCGGTGCCGTGCGCCAGGATCGTCATCATCGAGGCGTCGTCCGGCCCTTGCGTGTTCATCGAGAGCGCGCCGAGCATGCTCTCGCCGAGCTCCATCTGCACCAGGGCGTTGGCGAGCGGGCCGAGGCCCATGCCGCCATATTCCTTCGGCACGAACGGGCACCACAGGCCTTGCGCGCGGGCCTTCTTCCGCAACGGACCCAGCACTTCGGCAAGCGGCTTGGTGTCGAGTTCCTTTTCCGCCGGAATGCACTCGTCGTGCACGAATTTGCGGACCTTCTCGCGGATCGCCTTGGCTTCGGCGGGAATCTCGAAATCGATCGACATGGCACTTCCTCGTTTCGTGTTGTTGTTGGCAGGACTTGAGGATGGCATAAACCTCGCCCGAGCCAGCGGCAACGCCGAACAAAGTTTGAAGCAGCACGGCCGCGACAGGGAAGGAAACCACCGATGCCTGATCTCGCTGATCTTTTTCCCGGCTATGAGTCCAAATGGATCGACACCTCGCAGGGCCGCATCTTCGCCCGCGTTGGCGGCAAGGGTCCGCCATTGCTATTGCTGCACGGGTTCTCCTCCACGCATGTGATGTGGCACACGGTCGCGCCGAAACTTGACGACAAGTTCACGCTGATCATCGCCGACCTGCCGGGCTATGGCTGGTCCGACATGCCCGACAGCGACAAGGATCACACGCCCTACACCAAGCGGGCCTGGGCGAAGACCATGGTCGAGGTGATGGAGCAGCTCGGACACGCGCACTTCGCGCTCGCCGGGCATGACCGCGGCGGCCGGGTGTCGTACCGGCTCGCACTCGATCATCCCGGCCGGCTGTCGAAGCTTGCGGTGCTCGATATCGCGCCGACCTATGATTACTGGCAGAAGCTCAATCGCGTTTCGGCGCTGAAGATCTACCACTGGGCGTTTCTGGCCCAGCCGTATCCGCTGCCGGAGAAGCTGATCTCGAGCCAGGGCGAATTCTTCCTCAAGGAGAAGATGGCGAGCCAGACCAGAAGCAGGACGCTCGATGCGATCGATCCGCGCGCGCTTGAGCATTACCTTGCGCCATTCCGCGATCCCGCGCGCATCCACGCGATGTGCGAGGACTATCGCGCCGGCGCCTATGCCGACTACGAGATCGACAAGGCCGATGTCGACGCCGGCAAGAAGATCACGATCCCGATGCTGGCCCTGTGGGGCGACGCGGGCGTTGCCAGCGCCGCGACGACGCCGCTCGACACCTGGAAGAACTGGGCGACCAATGTCAGTGGCGCGCCCGTGGCGTCGGGGCATTTTCTGCCCGAGGAGGCTCCAGAGGTGACGGCGAAGCTGCTGCGGGAGTTTTTCCTGGCGGGATGAATCTTCTCTAGCACCGTCATCCCCGCGCAAAGGCGGAGCCTTTGCGCGGGGATGACGGGTTTATCTTTCGCCGTTACCGCCGCTCCCTGAAGAACTCGCGCAGGAGGCGTGCGGACTCGGTCTCGCCGACTGCGCCATAGACCTCCGGCACATGGTGGCAGGTCGGCTGTGCGAAGAACCGCACGCCTGACTCGACCGCGCCGCCCTTGGGGTCGGCCGCGCCGTAATAGAGCCGGCGGATACGCGCAAAGGAGATCGCGCCGGCGCACATGGTGCAGGGCTCGAGCGTCACGTAGAGGTCGCAGTCGACCAGCCGTTCGGTACCGATTGCGTCAGCGGCCTGCCGGATCGCAAGGATTTCGGCATGGGCGGTGGGGTCGCGGTCGGTCAGGGTGCGGTTGCCAGCCGTGGCGATCACCTCGTAACCCCGGACAATCACGCATCCGATCGGAACTTCGCCGGCTTTTCCGGCGTTTTCGGCCGTTTTCAGCGCCAAATCCATGAAAGAAGGGGCTGACATGCCTCGTATCATCGCAAGAAACCTGCTAGTAGCTTCGCCTTCAGCAAAAGTGGATGCCGGTTTTGCGTCAAATGCGCTGCCAACAGGCGCGTATGCCCGGCTGCCCTTGCACCCCAATTGAACGTCCAGCGAGATTATTCATGCCCCGCGACAGCGACAAAAACAACGATTCCCGCGGCCGGCGTGATCGGCCCGGCGGCGGCCAGGGCCGCGCCGGCGGTGACAAAGGCCGTTCCGGCGGTGGCAAGGGCCGCTCCGGAGCCGCCCGTGGGCCGGACAAGAAATTTGCCAAGCGCGGTTTCGGTGACAAGAAGTTTGCCAGCAGGGGCGATGGCGAAAAGCGGCCTTATCGCGGCGACCGCGAGGATCGTCCGCCGCGCCGCGAGTTCGGCGACAAGCCGAGATTCAATCGCGACGACCGTCCCCGCGGCGATCGGCCGTTCCGCGATCGTTCGGCTGGTGACGGCGACGGCGAGAAGCGTACCTTCAAGCCGCGCGGCGACCGGCCGAGATTTGATCGAGGCGGGGATGGCGAGAAGCGCACGTTCAAGCCGCGTGAAGATCGCGGCGGCGAAAAGCGTCCCTACGCGCCCCGTGGCGATCGCCCGAACTATAATCGGGACGACCGCGCGCCGCGTCGCGATCGCGATGACGCCCGCCCGGCAGGGCGGTCTTCCGATCGGAAATTCGGCGACCGGAAGCCTTACGCGCCGCGCGAGCGTGACGGCGAGAAGCGGCCCTATACGCCGCGTGGCGAGCGATCGTTCGGCGACCGTCCTTCGCGCGATGGCGACCGGCCCGCGCGGAAATTCGGCGGCGACAGCAAGTTCAAGCGCGGTGCGGCGGATCGCGGGGGCGATCGTGATCGTGGCGATCGCGGCCCGCGCAAGGACTTTGGCGACCGGCCGCCGCGCGGCGAATCCAAGCCGTGGCAGAAGCGCGAAGGCGGTTCCGATCGTCCGGAGCGTGGTTCGCGTCCATTCCGCGACGGCCCGCGCAATTTCGACAAACCGCGTTACGACAGGCCGCGCGACGATCGCGGCGGCGGCGAGCGGCCGCGGTTCTCGCGTTCCCGCGACGATCGCGAGCAGGGCGATCGCCACGAGCGGCCGAAGTTCAGCCGGCCGCGCTGGGAGAGAGACGAGGCTGGTGGCGACAACCGCCGACGTGAGCGCCCCGAAGGCCGCACGGACTGGCAGGAGCATCCGCGCAGCGAGGGCCGTTTCGGCGATCGTCCGCGCCGCGACAATGAGGACGACAGCAAGGTCTTCGCGAAGCGCCCGGCCTTCGGCGGCCGCGGCGCCTATCGCGAACGCTCCTACGACGACCGCCGCGAACGTCCCGAGCCGAAGCCGAAGAAGGCTGGCGAGCGCATCGCCAAGGTGCTGGCGCGCGCGGGCCTTGCCTCGCGCCGCGATGCCGAGGAGATCGTCACCCAGGGGCGCGTCACCGTCAACGGACGCGTGATCAACTCGCCGGCGCTCGACATCACCGAGAACGACGTCGTCGCGGTCGACGGCAAGCCGTTGCCGCCGCGCGAGCGGACGCGGCTGTTCATGTATCACAAGCCGCGCGGGCTGATGACGACGCATGCCGACCCCGAGGGGCGGCCGACCGTGTTCGACAATCTTCCCGAGGGCCTGCCGCGGCTGATCTCGATCGGCCGGCTCGATTTCAACACCGAGGGTCTGCTGCTGCTGACCAATGACGGCGGGCTGGCGCGGACGCTGGAGCACCCCGACACCGGATGGCTGCGCCGCTACCGCGTGCGCGCGCATGGCGAGGTGACGCAGGGTCAGCTCGACCAGCTGAAGGACGGTATCGAGGTCGACGGCGTCAAATACGGGCCGATCGACGCGACGCTCGAGCGCGACCAGAGCTCCAACGTCTGGGTGGTGTTCGCGATCCGCGAGGGCAAGAACCGCGAGGTGCGCAACGTGATGGCGCATCTCGGGCTCGAGGTGAACCGCCTGATCCGGATCTCCTACGGCCCATTCCAGCTCGGCGAGCTCGAGGAGGGCAAGGTCGAGGAGGTCAAGACGCGGGTGCTGCGCGAGCAGCTCGGCGAGAAGATCGCCAAGGTCGCAGGCGCGGATTTCACGCGGCCGGAGCAGCGCGACGCCGGCGAAGTCGACCATATGCCGAAGCCGAAGGCCAGCAAGCGCGAAACCATCAATGACCGCAAGGGCCGCCGCGTGCTGGTGCAGCGTACCGGCAGCGACGAAGCGCGTGCCCGCAACGAGGACGAGGCCAGCGGCTACGGTCCGCCACGCCGTCCCAAGCGCGGCTATCACGGCAAGCGCGATCTCACGCCGAAGGACGAGTAGGGGCGTCGCGACGATGGATAAGTCGTCTTCGTTCGCTACGACGCGATCAACGCTCTCTCCGTTCCCTCCCCCCTTGTGGGGGAGGGTCAGGGAGGGGGGTACCACACGGGTGGTCTGCCCGTGGGGCACCCCCTTCCCCAACCCCTCCCCACAAGGGGGAGGGGAGCCGACTACCCGCGCCGAAACAGTGTGGGCATTCTGATGCGCGTCGTCGGGGGCAGGCTGAAGGGCCGCAATCTCGCTTCGCCCTCGGGCCGCGAGATCCGTCCGACCGCGGACCGCCTGCGCGAGTCCGTGTTCAACATCCTGCTCCACGCCTACGGCAATCCGATCGAGAACGCGCGCGTGCTCGATCTGTTTGCCGGCACCGGTGCGCTCGGCATCGAGGCGGTGTCGCGCGGCGCAAGGTTCACGCTGTTCGTCGACAATGGCGCCGAGGCGCGGGCGCTGCTGCGCAACAATGTCGAGTCGCTCGGCCTTGGCGGGACGACCAAGGTCTATCGCCGCGATGCGACAGATCTCGGACCTGCGCATCCGGTCGAGCCATTCTCGCTCGTGTTCCTCGATCCGCCCTATGGCAAGGGGCTCGCGGACAAGGCACTCGCCTCGCTGCGCGACGGCGGCTGGCTGACGCCGGGCGCGTTGCTCGTGGTCGAGGAGGCCAAGGCCGCGGCCTTCACGGCGCCCGAGGGCTTTGAGGAGCTCGAGCGGCGCGCGTATGACGACACCGAGTTCGTGTTTCTTCGCGAAAAAGTGTAGGGCGAACTGGCGTCAGGGCAGTCCGCCGACCTTATGGTGGGGCACGGATTCGGCTAATCCATCACATGGCGGTTTCAGCGCCATTTGCGGGGGCGAACCATGGCCGACACTCTTGCAGAGCTCGCGAGTCAGCTGGAGATGCGTGTCAAGGATCTGCGCAGCGCGGGCGATGACGCGGCGCTGCTTGGGGCCGCGCGCGACGCGGCCGACCAGATCGAGCGCCGTCGCGGCGCGCGGGATGGTGACGAGCGTGAGGCGCTCAAGATGGTTCAGCGGATCACGTTCAACGCCGCAGCCGATTGCTGGCCGGGCTGGAGCGTTTCGGACAAGCCGATCAACCCCGATCGTCTGCTGGCGGCGCGCGAACTTGCAGAGCGCTCGCTGGACCTTGTGCAGGAGCTGGGGTTCGGACCGTTGCGGCTGGGAACGGGCGCCTGGCTGGTGGGTGCCTTCGATCTGGCGCTTGGTCGACATCACGAGGCGATCGACATCTTTCGCGGCGCGCGTCAGCACTATGTCGCCGCGAGCGCACCTGGCCTGGTGCTGCTGACGGACGGCTATGTCGCGATCGCGCGGCAACTTGCCGGAGATCAGGCCTCATCCAGTGGTGAAGATCCCGATCAGATCTGCACCCGGATCGCGGCAGGCGGGTACGAGGACGGCGACGAATGGATTGCGCAGCTTCGCACGGCGTTGCAGGTTTTCGCGCGCAAGAATGCGTAGAATCTACCGCCGCCCGAACAGCTTCTCGATATCGGTCAGCTTCAATTCGACATAGGTCGGGCGGCCATGGTTGCACTGGCCGGAATTCGGCGTATCTTCCATCTCGCGGAGCAGCGCGTTCATCTCTTCCGGCTTGAGGCGGCGGCCGGCGCGGACCGAACCGTGGCAGGCCATGGTGGCGGCGACATGCATCAGCCGGCGCTCCAGCGGCAGCGCCTCGTCCCACTCGGCCATGTGCTCGGCGAGGTCGCGCAGCAGGCCCGCCGCATTGGCCTTGCCGAGCAGCGAGGGGGTCTCGCGCACGGCGACCGCGCCGGGACCGAAGGATTCGATCGCGAGCCCGAACGACGCCAGCTCCTCGGCGCGATCAAGCAGTTTTTCGACGGTCGCCTCATCGAGCTCGACGATCTCGGGGATCAGCAGGATCTGCCGCTGCACGCCGTTCTTCGCCAGCGAGGCCTTCAGCTTCTCATAGACGATGCGCTCATGGGCCGCGTGCTGGTCCACCACGATCAGGCCGTCGCGGGTCTGCGAGACGATGTAGGTCTCGTGGATCTGGGTGCGTGCAGCGCCCAGCGGACGGTCGAGCATATCGAGACCAGGTGCCGCCTCGAAGCGGACATCGGCGGTCGGGGTGCCGACGTCGAAGGCGGCCTGTCCGGCCTCGGCGAAAGCGGGCGCCGCCGCGCCCTCGAACGAGCGCAGCGGATTGACCGGATATGACGGCGAACCGCGCCAGTCCCAATTGCTTGGGCGCTGTGGCGTGAAGGCAGGGCGGAACGCCGAAAGCGCCGCGCCGTCGGTGTTGGCCGCGGTGCGCTTGCCTTCGCGCGCGAGGCCGTCCTTCAGGGCATGCACGATCAGCGCGCGCACGAGGCCGGCGTTGCGGAAGCGCACCTCGGTCTTGGCCGGATGCACATTGGCGTCGACCTCTTGCGGATCGCAAGTCACGAACAGCGCCACGACGGGATGGCGGTCGCGCGGCAGATAGTCGGAATAGGCCGCGCGCACCGCGCCGAGGATCAGCTTGTCGCGCACCGGGCGGCCATTGACGAACAGATATTGCCCGAGCGCATTGGCCCGGGTCAACGATGGCGCCGCGGCGAAGCCTTCGACCACGATGCCCTCGCGCTCGGCGCGCACCTCGATCGCGCTGGCGCGAAAGTCTGCGCCGAGGATATCGCCGAGCCGCGTCAGCCGGCCGGCCGCGCCGGGCAGCGCGGCGGCCCAGGTGACCGGCGCCCGCTCTTCGCCGGCCAGCGTGAAGGCAATATCGGGGCGCGCCATGCCGAGGCGCCGCACCACCTCGCGGATGGCTTCCGCCTCGGTGCGGTCGGTCTTGAGGAATTTCAGCCGCGCCGGCGTCGCGTAGAAGAGTTCGTTGACCTCGACGCGGGTGCCCTGGCCGAGCGCGGCCGGCATGACTTCCGACTTCTCCCCGCCGTCGACCGAGAGCGACCAGGCATGCGGCTCGCTGGCATGGCGCGTGGTGATGCCGAGCTTTGCGACAGCGCCGATCGATGGCAGCGCCTCGCCGCGGAACCCGAGCGTGCGGATGCGCAAGAGGTCTTCGTCGTCGAGCTTGGAGGTGGCGTGACGGTCGACCGCAAGCGCGAGGTCGGCGCGCGTCATGCCGCCGCCATCGTCGGTGATGCCGATCCGGCGCCGCCCGCCGCCGTCGGTGAAGACGTCGATCCGGCTCGCGCCGGCGTCGATCGCGTTCTCGACCAGTTCCTTGACCACGCTCGCAGGGCGCTCGACCACCTCGCCGGCGGCGATGCGGTTGACGAGCTGTTCGGGAAGCTGGCGGACGGGCATGGATTTGAACGTTGGGAGAGCGATTCGCGGCTGGCCGTCACTATAAGTCGCCGCGCCGGCAAATGCATGGGAGCGCTCGGGATGCCCGCTACGCGTTGGGGATGATTCCGGGCTATCACATTGAAGACGCTCATCTTCGGCGGCTGGCGCGTTACGTCCTACGTCGCGATTGTGGGGCCGCATGCACAGGTATATCGTTTAGAAAAATTATAAGTTCTCGCCGGAGGAACGCCATGTGCCATCTTTTCGCGCACCAGCCGCAACGCGACTATGAATCGCAGACCCGATCGCTGCGGATCGACGGCCATTGCACCTCGATCCGGCTGGAAATGTCGTTCTGGGACACGCTGGAGGAAATCGCGGCCAAGGAAGGCATGACGCTGGCCAAGTTCCTCACCACCCTGCACAACGAGGTGCTCGACCATCACGGCGAGGTGAACAACTTTGCGTCGCTGTTGCGCTGCTCCTGCCTGATCTACCGCGCCAAGGCGAATGCGCCGGCGGTCGTCCCGGACTATCGCGGCGCGGCGGCGATCATGGACGCGGCGGAATAGCCTTCGCGCCAACCCGTCACACAGAAAGAAAAGCGGCCTTGTCCAGTTGGGCAAGGCCGCGCCAGTTAGAGGGACCTAGATTTCGTTCTCAGATCTCCTTGCGCTGCATCGCGCCGGCGATGTGGTCGGCCTGCCGGATCGCCAGCGACACGATCGTCAGCGTCGGGTTGCACGCCGCGCCCGAGGTGAACTGGCTGCCGTCGGAGACGAACAGGTTCTTGATGTCGTGGGTCTGGCCGAACTTGTTGACGACGCCATCGCGCGGCTTCTCGCTCATCCGGTTGGTGCCCATGTTGTGAGTCGAAGGATAGGGCGGCGTCGGATAGGTCACGGTGGCGCCGACCGCCTCATAGACCGCGGAGCCTTGCCTGTAGGCATGATCGCGCATCGCGACGTCGTTCGGGTGGTCGTCGAAATGCACGCTGGCGACCGGCATGCCGAACTTGTCCTTGATTTTCGGATCAAGTGTTATGCGGTTGGTCTCCTGCGGCATATCCTCGCCGACCAGCCACATGCCGGCCATCCGCGGATAACCCTCGATCGCGCTGGTGAAGCTGCGTCCCCAGGCGCCGGGGTTGAGGAACGCGGCCATGAAGGGCAGGCCGAGCGACAGCGTCTCCATCTCATAGCCGCCGACGAAGCCGCGCTTCGGGTCGTTCTTCGCCTCGTCGCGGATGATGCCGGCCATCGTGGTGCCGCGATACATGTGCACCGACTTCTCGAAGCTCGCATACACGCTGCCGGTCATGTGCCGCATATAGTTGCGGCCGACCTGGCCGGACGAATTGGCGAGCCCATCCGGGAACATGCTGGAGGCGCTGTTGAGCAACAGCCGCGGGCTTTCGATCGAGTTGCCGGCGACCGCGACGACGCGTGCCTTCTGGCGCTGCATGGCGCCGGTCGCATCGGCATAGACCACGCCGGTCACCTTGCCGGACTGGTCATGCTCGATCTTGATCACCATGCTGCCGGGACGCACTTCGAGATTGCCGGTGGCTTCGCCCTTCGGAATCTCGGTGTAGAGCGTCGACCATTTGGCGCCTGACTTGCAACCCTGGAAGCAGAAGCCGATCTGCTGGCAGGAGCCGCGGCCGTCACGCGGTTCGCTGTTGATCGCCATCCGCCCGGTGTGCACTTCCTTGTAGCCGAGCTTCCTGGCGCCGGCTTCCATCACCTTGAAGTTATTGTTGCCGGGAAGTCCGGGGATGCCGTTGGTGCGGGTGACGCCCATCTTGTCCTCGGCCTTGGCGTAGTACGGCTCCATCTCGGCGAGCGTGATCGGCCAGTCGATCAAATTGGCGCCGGGGATGCCGCCATAGGCCGACTTGATCTTGAACTCATGCTCGTCGAAGCGCAGCGATGCGCCGGCCCAGTGCGTGGTCGAGCCGCCGACCGCCTTCACGATCCAGGCCGGCAGGCCCGGAAAGTCCTGGTGGACGCGCCAGCTTCCCGACGTCGAGCGCGCGTCGGACCAGGCGAGCTGGGTGAAGCTGTCCCATTCGTCGTTGATGAAGTCCTGGTTCTCGATGCGTGGGCCGGCCTCGAGGATCACCACCTTGACGCCCTTTTGCGCCAGTTCATTGCCGAGCGTTCCGCCGCCGGCACCGGAGCCGACGATCACGACAACGCCGCTGTCATTCAGATCAAATTTTGCCATTGTTTCCTCCTGACCGTTTCCGACGCTATGCCTTGGGCAGCCAGTCGATATCGGCGAAGCCGCGCTTGATGTAGCCGCCATGCTCGGCGGAGGAGCCCTCGTAGCCGAACCGCGGCCACACCTCCTTGTTGTTGTAGAGCGAGACGATGAGATCGCCGCGGACCTTCTGGAAGAACGCGCTTCCCTCGATCTGTTGCAGCAGCGCGACGCGATCGTTTTCCCAGGCGACCTGGGCATACGGCATCTTGTGGCGGTCGTTGGCCGCTTGATCGAGCCGCGCGACGCCGTCATTGATCAGCGATTTGACCACCGGATCCTTCGCGGCCTTCTCATCCCACGGCTTGACCGCTGATATGTAGTAACTGTCGCCGAGGAAGTCGTGCGGATAGATGTCGCGCGCCATCTTCAGCAGTGTCTTCAGCGTGGCTGGCGTCAGCGTGGAGGCGTCTTCGGCCCAGGCATCGGCGATGCCAAGCCCGGCCGAGGTCGCGATCGCGACCGCCGGTGCGGTGGCGGCCGCGCCTTTGAGAAACACACGCCGGTCAAATTTGCTGCGTCGATCGATTTCTCTCATGGGTTTCCTCCGTAATTTATTTTCTAATTGGATTAACCAAAGCGCCCGCCGCGCTGGATCACCTCGATCTTGTAGCCGTCGGGATCGGAGACGAAGAAGAAGCGCGCCAGCGTCTTGCCGTCATGCTTGAAGTCGCGCAGTGGCCCGGGCGACAGTTTCTCCTGCTCGAAGCGCGCGTGCTCTGCATCGACGTCATCGACGACGACGGCGAGATGGCCGTAGCCGTCGCCGAGCGCATAAGGTTCCTTGCGATCGAAGTTGATCGTGAGCTCGACCTCGAAGGGCGAGGACGGATGGCGCAGGTAGATCAGCGCGAAATCGGGAAATCTCAGATTGTCCGCGATCTCGAGGCCGAAGGCGCGCTTGTAGAAGTCGAGCGCCCTGGCCTCGTCGAAAACGCGGATCATCGAATGCACGGGTTTCGCCATTCAGTTCAGCTCCTTCAGATAGGCGATGATGATGGCGCGGGTGTCCGCCTTGGCCTGCCGATAGGCCATCACCGCGCCGGGGATCACCTCTTGCGGATTGGTCAGCCAGGCATCGAGCCTGGCGTCGTCCCAGACGAAATCCGCCTTGGCGAAGCCCGCGGAATATTTGAAGCCGTCAGCCCTGCCGGCATGGCGGCCGATGATTTTGTTAAGCGACGGACCTTGCCGGACGGGATCTGACGTGTTGGTGGTGTGGCAGGTCGCGCATTGCTGCCTGAACAGCGTCGCCCCATCGGGCGGCTTGGCGGCGGGCAAGGGCATTTGCGCGGCGGCCATTTGCACTGCAAATATCGCGCTGCAAAATCCGAGCCCGATCGTCCACATCGCGCGCAGCCTTGTCATATACATCACCGCCTCTGCGCGGTGACTGTAGGGGGCTGAAATCAGCCGTTGGTAGTAGCGGGCTGTTTCACAGCAGAACAAAGATGGGCGGCGATCTGGCGCGGAACCGACGATTGCCAAATATGCGGACGACAATTTCGCAAAATGACCGCGAAATCCCTGCACGATCACCACACGACGCAGCTTGCATCTCGTGTGCGCCGTTTGCGGAAATTCAATCTCGCGCGATGGGGTTCAGGGTCGGCGCTGCAAACGGCGCACGCCAGCGCCGCTCCTCCATCGTCAATTAAAGTCCAGGAGAAATGGATGACGTTTGCAAAAACCAGCGTGCTCGCCCTTGCCATCTCGGCCGCGATGGCCGGCCCCGTCTTGGCACAGGGGACGGCTGCACCGGATACCCAGCTTCGCGGCGGTGCACAGGGCCGAGGTACCATGCAGCAGGGCGGCGGCATGTCCGGCAGTGGCGACGAGGATATGGCGGCCCAGCCGACTGCTCCGACCCAGAAGAGCGGTACCAGCGCCAAATCGGGCAGCAAGGGTACGGTCGGCAGCGGACATCCGACACCGAAGTCGAGCGGTTCCGAGACGGCGCCTGGAACCAAGAAGTACTAGAGCATGATCGGTTCTGATTAATCAGAACCGAAACTCCAGTCTCTTGGTCTGACGCGTTTTCTTCACGCGAATCGGCATCCGCTTCGCGCGAAAACGCGTCTCCCCGCGATGATCGGATCCCGGATGCAGCGCTGCGCGTGCGCTGTGTCCGGTGCTCCCTAGAGTGATTTTCCGTTCCGATTGAATCGGAACGGGCTCTGGAGTCATGTTTGACGCGTTTTCTTTGCGCGAACCCGAGCCCACTTCGCTTGAAAACGCTTTAGTCTTCGAAGCGGCGGGTGCCGCGACCTGCCTTGATGTCGCCGCGGCGTTTCTTGCCCTCGAGCCGGCGCTGCTTGGAGCCGAACGTCGGCTTGGTCGGCCGCCGCGGTGTCGGCCGCACCATCGCTTCCTTCAGCATATCGAGTAGCCGCTCGATCGCATCGGCGCGATTTCGTTCCTGGGTGCGGAAGCGGAAGGCCTGGATCACGATCACGCCGTCCTTGGTCATGCGGCTACCGGCGAGGCGCGCCAGCCGCTGCGCGGCGTCGTGCGGCAGCGCGATCTTGTGCGTGTCGAAGCGGAGCTGCGCTGCGGTCGAGACCTTGTTGACATTCTGCCCGCCCGGACCGGAGGCGCGGACAAAGACGATCTCAATGTCGTTCTCGTCGATCGTAAGGTCGCGGGACACCCGCAGCATGGCATCACCCGTGGAGGGAAGAATCGGCGGCCGCAGGATAGCGGGTTTGGCTGTGCTTGGGTGGTGTTGATGCAGTGTTCGACGACTGCGATCCGAGTGCGCGGCACCCCTCTCCCCAACCCTCCCTCAGTGGGGGAGGGTGGGGAGAGGGGTGGCCACAAGGAGGTGCGCAGCCATGCCGAAACGCGTCAGTTCGCTTTTGGCGGCGCCGAGACCGGCTGCGCTGCGGCTTGCGGCGCGCGGCCGACGATTACGGTGAGCAGACCATTGCCCCAGAGCTTCCTGGCGACCCGCTTGGCGTCGTCGAGCGTCACCGCATCGACGATGGCGTTGCGCTTCTCGATGTAATCGATCGGCAGCTTGTCGAGCTGGTATTGCAGCATCGCCTGCGCGAGCTTGGAGGAGGTGTCGAGCGCCAGCATCTGCGAGCCCTTCAGATAGGACTTCGCCTCGTCCAGTTCCTGCTGCGTCGGGCCTTCCTCGGCGATCCGGCGGATCTCCGCGTCGATCGCATCGACGGTCTCGCCGGCGCGGTCGGCGCGGGTACCGGTGTTGCCGATGAACAGCGCGGAGTGATCCATCCAGAGCAGCGCTTCATAGACCGAGTAGGCCAGTCCGCGCTTCTCGCGCACTTCCTTGTAGAGCCGCGACGACAGCCCGCCGCCGCCGAGAATGTGGTTCACCACATAGGCCGGCATGAAATCCGGGTCGTGCCTGTTGATGCCGGGGCCGCCGAACGTGACGACGGTCTGCGGCACGTCGAGCGGGACAAAGGCGCGCTGCGGCGGCTTGCTCGCCACGACGTCGGCAATCGGCGTCAATTCGGCTTTCGCCGGCAGGCCGCCAAAGGTCTTGTCCAGCAGCTTGCCGAGCGTCTCGGGATCGACGTCGCCGACCACGGCGATGCGCAGCGTATCCTTCGCAACGATGCGGCGGACATAGTCCTTGAGGTCGGAGATCTCGATCGTCGGCACGCTCTCGAGCGTGCCGGTGGCGGTCCGGCCATAGGGATGGTCGCCGAATGCCAGCTCGAGGAACTTGCGGCCCGCCAGCGAGGAGGGATTGGTCGATTCGCGGCGCAGGTTCGAGATCACCTGGGCTCGGATGCGTTCGACGTCCTTCGGCTCGAACCGCGCCGAGGTCAGCGCCATCCGCAGCAGGTCGTAGGCTTCGTCCTTGTTGTCCTTGAGCATGCGCAGCGAGCCGCGGAACTGATCGCGGTTCGACTGAAAGCCGAGCTCGATGGCGCGGCGTTCGAGCCGCTCATGGTAGGTCTTGGAATCGAGATCGCCGGAGCCCTCGTCGAGCAGGTCGGCGACCAGATTGCCGACCCCGGACTTGCCGGGCGGATCCTGGCTGGCGCCGCCGCCGAAGGAATATTCCATCGCGATCAGTGGCACGGTCGCATCCTGCACGAACCACGCCTCGATGCCGCCGGGCGACACCAGCCGCTGGATCTTGGCCGCGGCCTGCGAGGGCGCCGATGTCAGCGTCAGCAGCGCGGCGCAGGCGCCGCCGATCAGCGCCGCGCGGCGGGTGAGGGAATAGGTCACGAGCGCTTCTCCTCGCGTTTCGGCGCAGTATCCTTGATCAGATAGCCGGTCACCGACCGCTTCTTGTCGAGCCAGGTGGCGGCAGCAGTGCGCACCTGTTCGGCGGTAACGGCGCGAATGCGATCCGGCCAGCTCCTGATGTCGTCGATGCTGAGCCCGGTGGTCAGCGCCCCGCCATACCAGCGTGCCAGCGTCGCCTGGTTGTCCTGAGCGTAGATCGCCTCCGCGATGAGCTGGGTCTTGACCCGTTCGAGGTCCTCGGCGCGCGCGGGGTTCTGCGCGAGGTCGGCGATCACCTTGTCGATCGCGTCCTCGATCTGTGCGAACTCGACGCCCGGCTTCGGCGTCACCGAGATCGAGAATTGCGACGGATCGAGCGAGGTGCCCTGGTAGCCGGCGCCGGCGCCGATCGCGAGACCCTTGTCGATCACCAGCGAGCGATAGAGGTAGGAGTTGGCGCCGCCGCCCATCAATTGCGCGAGCACATCGAGCGCCTGGCTCTCGCCTGCTGCCGCAGTTGTCGCCGACGGCACCAGGTAGTAGCGCCGCAGGCTCGGCTGCTCGACGCGCGGATCCGACAGCGTCACGGTACGTGGCGCCGCCGGCGTCGGCTCCTGTGGCCGGACCCGCTTTTCGGGGATCGCACGCTGCGCCGGGACCGGGCCGAAATTCTTCTCGACCAGCGGACGGATATCCTTGACGTCGACGTCGCCGGCGATGACGAGGATCGCGTTGTTCGGAGCGTAGAAGCGCCGGTAGAAGGCGAGCGCATCCTCGCGGTCGAGCTTCTCGATCTCCTGATGCCAGCCGATCACCGGCCGGCCGTAGGGATGGTTGAGATAGAGCGCGGCCATGATCTGTTCGGTGAGCCTTGCATCCGGGTTGTTGGCGACCCGCATGTTGAACTCTTCGAGCACGACGTCGCGCTCGGGCAGCACATTCTCGTCCTTCAGGATCAGGCCGGTCATACGGTCGGCCTCGAACTCCATCATGGTGGGGAGCTGCTCGCGCGGCACGCGCTGGAAGTAGCCGGTGTAGTCGGTGGAGGTGAAGGCGTTCTCGTTGCCGCCGACACGCAGCACGGTCTGCGAGAACTCGCCGGCCGGGTGCTTCGCGGTGCCCTTGAACATCAGATGCTCGAGGAAATGCGCGAGGCCCGATTTGCCGGGCGTCTCGTCGGCGGAGCCGACCTTGTACCAGATCATCTGCGTCACGACCGGCGTGCGGTGATCGGGGATCACCACGACCTGCAGGCCGTTATCGAGCGTGAAGCTGGCGGGACGTTCCGAGGTGACGGTGGTCTGGGCGCGGAGGCTGGCGCCCGATAGCGGGATCGTGGAAACGAACGCGGCAGCGAACAGGGCAATCGATCGGCGTGAGCGCATCATGGTCCTTATGAAAGCCCGGACACACGGCCGGGGGCGCGAAAGCAAGCCATCGTACACGGTCATGCCCGTGCCCGTCGTCACGAAGCGGCGAGACGCACGCCACCCCGCATTAAGCTTTGCACATGTCAGCCTTCGCCCGTGGAGGCCAAGCGATCACTGCACCGGTTTTCCGGTCATGACGTCGAACTGGCCCTCTTTCGCCATCGGCTGCATCGGTCCTGTGCCATAGGCAAAGCCCGAGGATGGCGTCTGATAGCCCGGCGGCGGCTCGGTCAGGGAATCGCGCGTCGGCTCGCCCTTGAACGGCTTGGACTCGCTGCTGTTCCCCTTGAAAATGCCGAGCAGGCCACCGGTGTAACCGAGCTGGTTCGGCATCAGCGATGGATTGGTGTTGGTGCCGGGCTCGAGCGGTTCCTTCCTGCCTTCGGTGGCCGTCTGCTGCTTGCGGCCGGCCTCGATCTCGGCCTGCGTCAGCGGCATCGCCGATTCCCAGGACTCCTTCTTGACTTCCTTCTTGCGCGCCGCGATCGCGGCCTTGCGCCTGGCGATATCGGGGTCCTTCGGCCAGTTCGGTGCGTTGGCCTGAGTGGCCGAGGCGGGCGGGGGCAGGTCGAGCTTCGGCGGCACCACCAGCGGCGACCGTTCGCGATAGTCGATGCCCTTGCTGGCCGCGCTCTTGGCGCCGAGCCCGGTCATCAGATTGTCGACGATCCGCTCTTCGAAGGTCAGGCCATCATCGCCGTCATCCTCGTCGTCGCCGGCACGCACCGGGCCAGCCGTCACGACCAGGCCGATTCCGGCCGCAACCAATGCCAGATGCAGGCCACGCAGCAGCGACAGCCGGGACGTCTCGATCAGGTAACCGCGGGCTTTGGTGTTGCGCATCGCGCTATTCCCATCTCAAAATTCGCCAAAGCGATCACTGGCTTAGCGCTCAGTTCCGCTAGGTGCAGGTCAACCGCGCCGACCGGCTCGTATCGGCCGGGATCAGGGCGCTTTTACGGCGGGGGTCCCCACGACGGAATCATACAATAGGGCCGCCACGCCAGCAACGATCGCCACGTCGGCGAGGTTAAATACGTACCAATTGAAGGTTTTTCCCTCGATCTCGACATGAAACAGGGCAAAATCGACCACGGCGCCATAGGCGAAGCGGTCGATGCCGTTCCCGATGGCACCGCCGATGATCAAGCCGAGCGACAGGGTCGCCAGCCAGGTCCGCGACCGCGCCATCCAGATCGCCAGTGCGATCACGGCGGCGGCCTTGATCACCATCAGCAGAATCTGGGCCGCCGGGGTCTCGCTCTGAAACCAGCCGAAACTGATGCCGGGATTCCAGGCGAGCACCAGGTCGAAGAACGGCGTCACCTGCACCGCGCCGCGGTGGGCAATGCCGAAAACGTGGAGCAGCCAGAGCTTGGAGGCCTGGTCGGCGATCAGGGTGATGACCGCCGCCAGCACGCCGGCGCGAACGGGAGGGCTCATTGCCAGCCCACCAAAGGTGTCGTCCCTGCGAAAGCAGGGACCCATACCCCGTGTCGGGTGTTGCTTGAATGACTCGGAGTCATCAACCTCAGTCCATTCCAGGCAGCGGTGGTTATGGGTCCCTGCTCCCGTGCGCAATTGCGCACTAGGCAGGGACGACAGCGGACGTTAGGCGCTGACCCCCAGCGCCTTCCATTCGCGCAGCGCTTGCGCGTCGCGCGGCGAGACGTCGGGATATTCCGGATCCTCGCCGACCGTCGGGAGGATCTTCCACGAGCGCGCGCATTTCGTGCCGACCGCCTTCTCGACCACCACCGCAACGCCGGGCACCGCGTCCAGGCGGAAGGCATTGGCCGGCGCCTCGCTTTCGCGCACCTCATAGTTCGAGGTGATGCAGACCTCGGCGAGATCGATATCGAACAGCGTTGCCAGCATCTCCCGGTCAGCGACGTAGATCACCGGCGATGCCTCGAGCGAGGAGCCGATTCGCTTGGCGGCGCGTTCGAGCTCGAGCGCGCCGGTGACGACGCGGCGGACGTTGCGGATCGTCTCCCACTTCGCGGCGAGGGCGTCGTTGCGGAACTGCTCGAGACCCTCGGGGAACAGCGTGAGATGCACCGAAGGCTCCGCGTTCGGCCGGTACATCCGCCAGGCTTCGTCGGTGGTGAAGCTCAGGATCGGCGCCAGCCATTTCAGGATCGCGTCGCAGAGCAGGTCGATCGTGGTCAGCGCCGCCTTGCGCGCCATCGAGGACGGCGGATCGCAATACAGCGTGTCCTTGCGGATGTCGAAGTAGAACGCCGACAGCTCGGAGTTCATGAAGGCCGCCAGGCTTGCGACCACGGTCTTGTAGTCGAACGCGGCATAGGCCTCGCGGATCGCCTCGGTGTGGCCGGCCAATTCGTGCAGCATCAGCCGCTCGAGCTCGGGCATCTCGGCAGAGGCGACCTTCTCGCTCGGCTTGAAGTGATGCAGCGTGCCGAGCATCCAGCGGATCGAGTTACGCAGCTTGCGATAGGTCTCGATGGTGTTCTTCAGGATCTCCGGCCCGATGCGCTGGTCGTCGGCATAGTCGGTGGCGCAAACCCACAGGCGCAGGATATCCGCGCCGGAATCCTTGATCACCTTCTGCGGCTCGACGGTGTTGCCGAGCGATTTCGACATCTTGCGGCCGTTCTCGTCGAGCGTGAAGCCGTGGGTGAGCACGATGTCGTACGGCGCGCGCCCGCGCGTGCCGGCGCTTTCCAGCAGCGACGAGTGGAACCAGCCGCGATGCTGGTCGCTTCCTTCCAGATACATCACGGTGTCATTGCCGCCGTCGACCTTGCGGACGATGTTGCCGAGCTGCGGGAAGTTCTGGCGATCTTCCAGCACGAAGGCATGCGTGGAGCCGGAATCGAACCAGACGTCGCAGATGTCGTCGACCTTCTTCCAGTTCTCCGACGCGCGTGGCCCGAGAAAGCGCTCGCGGGCGCCGTCCATGTACCAGGCGTCGGCGCCTTCCTCCATGAACGCCTCGGTGATGCGCTGGTTGACGACCTCGTCCTGCAGGATCTCGGCCGAGCCGTCGCTGTTCTCGCGCACGAACACGGCGATCGGCACGCCCCAGGCGCGCTGGCGCGAGATCACCCAGTCCGGGCGGTTGGCGATCATGCCGTTGATGCGGTTCTCGCCGGCCGGCGGCACCCATTGCGTGACCGAGATCGCGTGCAGCGCGCGGGCGCGCAGCGTGTCGCCCTTCCTGGCATGGCCGTTCTCGGCGATGGGCTTGTCCATCGCGATGAACCATTGCGGCGTGTTGCGGAAGATCACCGGCTTCTTGGAGCGCCAGGAATGCGGGTACTGGTGCTTGAGGCGGCCGCGCGCGAGCAGCTTGCCGGCCTCGATCAGCGCCTTGATTACCGCCTCGTTGGCATCGCCCTTCTCGCCCTTGTCGTTGAGCACGCGCTTGCCGGTGAAGCCCGGCGCTTGCGCGGTGAAGGCGCCGTTCTCGTCGACCGTATAGGGGATTGCAGTGGGGATACCGCGCGCTTCGAGCTCGCGGGTGTTGGCCGTCCAGACGTCGAAGTCCTCGCGGCCATGGCTCGGCGCGGTGTGCACGAAGCCGGTGCCGGTGTCGTCGGTGACGTGCTCGCCGGCGAGCAGCGGCACGATGAATTCGTAGCCGCCACCGAGGCCGCGCAGCGGATGGGCGCATTCCACGGCATCCAGTGTGTCGCCCGGAATCTCGCGGACCTTCTCATAGGACGTGACACGCGCCTGCTTGAACACCTCTGCCGCGAGCGCATCGGCCAGGACCAAGAGATCGCCGGTCTTCGCCCAATTGTCCGCGGGCGCGTCCGTCACCTTGTAAAGGCCGTAGGCGATCTTCGGCGAGAAGGAGATCGCGCGGTTGCCGGGCAGCGTCCACGGTGTGGTGGTCCAGATCACGACCGACGCATTGGCCAGCGCGCCATGCGCCGGCGAGGTGACCGGGAATTTCACCCACACCATGTCGGAGGTGTAGTCTTCATATTCGACCTCGGCCTCTGCGAGCGCAGTCTTCTCGACCACGCTCCACATCACGGGCTTCGAGCCGCGATAGAGCGTGCCGTTGGCGGCGAACTTCATCAGCTCGCGGGCGATCTGGGCTTCGGCGGGATAGCTCATCGTCTGATAGGGATGATCCCAGTCGCCGATGATGCCGAGCCGTTTGAACTCTTCGCGCTGCACGTTGATCCAGTGTGTCGCATAGGCGCGGCATTCCTTGCGGAACGCGACCATCGCGGCGGAGTCGCGGAAGTCGGGCTTCTGCCTGCCCTTGGAACGGTAGTTCTCCTCCTCGATCTTCCATTCGATCGGCAGGCCGTGGCAGTCCCAGCCCGGCACGTAGTTGGAGTCGAAGCCGAGCATCTGCTGGCTCTTGGTCACGACGTCCTTGAGGATCTTGTTCAGCGCGTGGCCGATATGGATGTTGCCGTTGGCGTAGGGCGGACCATCATGCAGCACGAATTTGGCGCGGCCCTCGGCCTCCTGCCGGAGCTTGTCGTAGAGGCCGATGTCGTTCCAGTATTTCAGGATTTCCGGCTCGCGCTGGGGCAGGCCGGCGCGCATCGGGAATTCCGTCTGCGGCAGGTAAAGGGTCTTGGAATAGTCCCTGACGTCAGTCTTTTGGGCGTCGGTCTTTTGCGGCTTCTCGGACATAAAGGCTCTGATCTGGCAGGTGGGGGCGCGGATACGCGATCATTCGCGGGTGAAACGACGAAATCCCGGTCTTGCGCCGAGCCTTCAGGCTCAGGCGGAAGCCGGGCCGCTAATCCGTATGATGCGCCGCGAAAACATGGGGTTTCCATAGCAGCCAAGCGGGGAAATCGCAAAGCCCCCCGCCGCTAGCTAATCAGGGCGGCCGGGTCGCCTAGGAGGGCCGTGGCCGGGCCGGATTTCCCGCCGCGATCGCACCTGACGCGACGTCCCGCGTCACCACGCTGCCGGCCCCGACCAGGGCGCCGTCGCCGATCGTGACGCCGGGCAGGATGATGGCACCGCCGCCGATCCAGACATCGCTGCCGATCCGGATCGGGCGGCCGAATTCCAGTCCGGCGCGCCGGGTCGCGGCGTCGCGCGGGTGATCGGCGGTATAGATCTGCACCGCGGGCCCGATCTGGGTGCGATCGCCGATCACGACCTCGACGACGTCGAGGATCACGCAATTGAAGTTGAGGAACACGCCGTCGCCGAGGCTGATATTGGTGCCGTAATCGCAGAAGAACGGTGGGCGGATCACGGCATCCTTGCCGACCCTGCGGAAGCGTGCGGAGAGCAGCGCGTGCAACTCGCCCGCGGAAGATGCGCCTGACGCGTTGTAGCGCGCCATCCAATGTTCCGCCGCGGTATGGTCGGCGGCGAGCTCTGCATCCGGGCGATACAGCTCGCCCGCCAGCATCTTTTGCTTTTCAGTCCTGTTCAACCAATCACCCCGAGCTGCGGGAACGCGTCCGGCGCCGCGGCAAGTAGCGCGCGCGCCTTGGCGCTGTCGTCATCCATCTGGCGTATCAACGCCTCGATGGTGTCGAATTTCAGCTCTTCGCGAATGAAACTGACGAATGCGACATCAAGCACCGTGTCGTACAGATCGCCCTTGAAGTCGAACAGGAACACTTCAAGCAGCGGCGCGCCGTTGTCGAAGGTCGGGCGGCGCCCGAAACTTGCGATGCCGTCGAACCGCATTTTGTCGTTGTCCTGGGCCTTGCCGACCCGCACCGCATAGATGCCGTGCTTCAGGCCGCAATGCTTGTCGAGGCGGATGTTGGCGGTGGGGTAACCGAGATCGCGGCCGCGTTTCTCGCCGTGGATCACCTTGCCGGTGATGAACCACGGGCCGCCCAGCATCGCGGTGGCATCAGTGACCTGGCCCTCGGCGAGCGCCATGCGGATGGCGCTGGACGAGACCGGCCGCTCCTCGATGTCGATATGGGCCTGCACATCGACTTCGATGCCGAGCCGCGGCGCTTCGCTCACGAGCAGGCTCGGCGAGCCGACCCGGCCCTTGCCGAAATGGAAGTCGTAGCCGACCGCGATTCCGCTGATGCCGAGCCGGCCGATCAGGTCATGGTGAATGAAATCCTGTGCCGAGGTGCCGGCGCGCGCCTTGTCGAAGGTCATCACGACGGCACCGGCGAGCCCGGTCGCCGCGAGCAGCCGCAGCTTGTTGGTCTCGTCCGTGAGACGGAATTGCGGGGTGTTCGGGCTGAAGAAGCTGCGCGGATGCGGCTCGAAGGTCACCGCGAGCGCGGGCACGCCGTGCGCTTTGCCCATCGCCAGCGCCGCGCCGATCACGGCGCGGTGACCGAGATGGACGCCGTCGAAATTTCCCATCGCGACCACTGCGCCTTTCGGAATGGCGCTAGCGGGGGTGGTGTCGCGGATAACGGTAAAGCCGGTGCTCATGAGCGGTATTCTTCAAGGATTCTTAAGCATGGTTGTTGCGCGCCGGACCGTGACGCGGCGGCGGCGTGGAAGTCAAGCGGTGCGAAAATCGCGTCAAATCCGTAACAATCCGGATTCAGCCGGTTAACGCGCTGTTTAACGCCTGCTGCTAGTCGTTGGCGGAAACCTGCGTTTGTGCAGAAGCCAAGTTGCGTTAGTGGTTTTGGGAGGAAAGATGGCGGTTGATTTGTCCATGCCGGTTCTGGTGGTTGATGATTACAGCACCATGATCCGCATCATCCGGAATCTTCTCAAGCAGCTTGGATTCGAGAATATCGACGATGCCTCCGACGGCTCTGCGGCGCTCAACAAGATGCGCGGCAAGAAGTATGGCCTGGTGATTTCCGATTGGAACATGGAGCCGATGACCGGCTACGACCTGCTCAAGGAAGTCCGCGCCGATCCCAATCTCGCGACCACGCCCTTCATCATGATCACGGCGGAATCCAAGACCGAGAACGTGATCGCGGCCAAGAAGGCCGGCGTGAACAACTACATCGTCAAGCCGTTCAACGCGGCGACGCTGAAGACCAAGATCGAGGCGGTCTTCCCGGACATGGCGACGGCGTAGGGCGCCCGACGATTGCATCAATTGAAATTCAGGTCATGCCCGGGCAGAAGCGCGCCTTCGCGCTAGATGTCCCGGGCATTTACTTACGCGTGTGCGATTTCGGAATATTAGAAGAGTAGCCCTGAGTTGCCCGACGTGTCAAGGCGACTGGTCGAACACCGGGCGCCATGGGCTACTTTGCATGGGGTTGTTTTCGATATTTTGGCGGGCGCGCCCCTGCGGAGTTGGCCGCTACCACTTCAGCTCGCGCATCAGCGCGCGCGGCGGATGGCCGAACAGTTCCTTGATCGAGGCCGCATCGAGTTGCTCGATGCCCTCGAACTGCTCGGAATGGATGCCGCGGGTGACGAACAAAAGGTCGATGCCGAAGCCGTGGGCGCCGGTGAGATCGGTCCGCACGGAATCGCCGATCGCGAGCACGCGGCTGAGCTCGGTCGGACGCCCGCGGCGTTCGCCGGCCAGCGCCATGGCGCGTTGGTAGATCGGCCGGTGCGGCTTGCCATAGAAGATCACCTCGCCGCCAAGCTCGCGATAGAGTTCGGCAATTGCGCCGGCGCAATAGATCAGCCGGTCGCCGCGCTCGACCACGATGTCCGGATTGGCGCAGACCAGCGTCAGCTTGCGCTCGAGCGCCTTCAGCAGCGTGTCGCGATAATCCTCGGCGGATTCGATCTCGTCGTCGAACAGGCCGGTGCAGATGATGTAGTCGGCCTGCTCCAGCGGCACCAAGGTGGCATCGAGGCCGCGATGGATCGAGCTGTCGCGTTCCGGGCCGATCCAGAAGATCTTCTGGCCGGGATGATCGGCGACGAAATGGCGCGTCAGGTCGCCCGAGGAGACGATCGCGTCATAGGTCTCGTCGGCGATGCCGAGTTTGCGCAGCTGGCGCTGCACGGAATCGGCCGGACGCGGCGCGTTGGTGATCAGGATGACCGTGCCGCCACGCTGGCGGAAGGTGTGCAGTGCCTCGCAGGCCTCGGGAAAGGACTCGAGCCCGTTGTGCACGACGCCCCAGATGTCCGACAGCACCACATCGACGCCGTCGACGAGGTCGCGCAGCCGCTCCACGAAACGCAGCGAGGTCATGATGCGAACCGCCGGCCAGAGCCGCCGTTCAGATCAAATCGGAACGGGGCTCTCGATTCTATTTTTGACGCGTTTTCTTTACGCGAACCGGTGCCCACTTCGCTCGAAAACGCTCTAATTCGGACCGAGGGCGCGGCGCGCCAGCGCGGCGCTGCCGGTTGCACGCGGCGGAGCTGCGGGGTTGGAGACGGGTGCTGAAGTGCTGGCGCCATTAACATCCTGGGGGTTGGCCTGCGGAGCTTCGGCGGTAGCAGATGCCCCTTCCGGCCGCAACGGCCGCGGCGGCGCGAACAGGAAGCCCTGGCCGAACCGGACATCATAGTCGAGCAGGTCGACCACCGAGCGCTCGCCCTCGATCCGTTCGGCGATCAGGTCGATGCCGAAGCGGCCGAGCAGGTCGGAAAGATCGGAAGGATGGATATCGGTGGTCGCGCTCTGCTTGGCGTCGAGCAGCAGTGCCGCCGGCACCTTGATGAAGCGGACGCCGCGATCGGCGAGCTCGCGCGGCTCGAGGCGGAGGTCGCTGACATGGTCGATCGAGAACCGATAGCCGCGCTGCGCCAGCGCCGCGAGGCTCTCGCTTTCAACCGGGCCGAGATTGCGGAAGGTCGCCTGCTTGAACTCGAGCACGAAGGACGGCGCCAGTGCGCGGTTGGCCTCGAGGAAGTCGAGACATTGGGTGAAATGCGTCGGGCTGGACAGCGTCGCCGCCGACACGTTGCAGAACACGCCGACATCCTTGCTGCGGATCATCAGGCGGCGCAGCACCTGGACGCAGCGAAGCATCACCATGTGATCGATGCGGCCGATCAGGCCGCCGGCCTCGGCTGCCTCGATGAAATCGTCGGCGGCAAGGACCTGGTCACGCTCGTCGCGCAGCCGCGTCACCGCCTCGTAATAGCGCACCTTGCGCTGCGGCAGCGTCACCATTGGCTGCAGGTAGATGTCGAGGCGGTTGTCGTCGATGGCGTGCTTGATCGCGCCGATGAGCTGGGTCTGGCTGCGTGAGATCGCCGCTGGAGGTGCGGGCGGTGGCGGGGGCGCAAAGACGACGGTCGGAGCTGGCGCGACCGGCTGCAGCAGATCGTCTCGCGGGGAAGTGACTGGTTGCACCGCCGGACCTGCCGCCAGCAGATCTTCATGATGGGCGACGGATGCCGCGAGCTGCCGTACCAGTCCGCCAAGCTCGCTGATCTCGCCGGCCATGCCCTGCATCCGGTCGGCGCCGGTGGAGTTGGCCGAGGCGACGCGGCCCTCGACCGCGGCCAGCCGGCGGCCGAATTCGGCGACCTGGCGGGCGAGGTCGGCGGTGCCGCGCGACAGATCCGCGATCTGGCCGCCGACATCGCTGCGGTCGCGCAACCGCATCGAGACGGCGTTGTAGAGGATCAGGCAGGTGAGGGCGGTGAGCGCCACGATCGCCGATTCCGATCCGCTGATGCCCGCCACCGAATACAGGACGAAGCCGAGTGAGGCTGCGACCAGCACCATGCAGATGGCGATGAAGATCGTCGAAATGCGAATCATGTCGCGCGCCCGCGCCCTCTGTCCGAACGTCCCCGGAGTGCGACCTTAGCACCATTGTTGATTCGACGGGCCAGCGATCTTCGGAACCGGCTGGAACTGCATACGATTTTCGCGTCGCCCAGATCAGGCTCCGTAATGATCCGGACCTGGCCGCGGCGCGCCGGTCAGAGGTCGGCGGCGGCGATCCAGAACACCTCGCCCTCGGAGTCCTCGGTGTCGAGCCAGAGCAGCGGCAGGTTGGGATAGGCGGCCTCGAGATTGTCGCGGCCGCGGCCGATCTCGCAGAGCAGCCCACCCTGCGGGGTCAGATGCCGCTTGGCCTCATCGAGCAGGCGGCGGATGACATCGAGCCCGTCAGTGCCGCCGTCGAACGCGATCTTCGGCTCGGCGCGGCACTCGCGCGGCAACGCCGCCATGCCTTCGGCATCGACATAGGGCGGATTCGAAATGATGAGATCGTAGCGCCTGTCGCCGAGCGGCTTGAACAGGTCGCCTCGATGCAGCGTCAGGCGATCGTCGAGGCCGTGGTCGGCGACGTTGCGCGCGGCGACCTCCAGTGCATCCTTTGAAATATCGACGGCATCGACCGCGGCGTTGGCGAAATGCCGCGCGGCCAGGATCGCAAGGCAGCCGGAGCCGGTGCAGAGGTCGAGCACGCTTTCGACATCCTCGGGATCGCCGATCAGCGAGGTGCCGTCCTCGTCGCCGCCGAAATGCGAATCCAGCAATTCGCCGATGAAGGAGCGCGGCACGATGGTGCGCTCGTCGACATAGAACGGCAGGCCGCGCATATAGACCTTGTTGACGAGATAGGCGGCCGGCTTCCGCGTCGCGATCCGGCGCCCGATCAGATCGAGGATCTGCTTGCCTTCGGCCACGGTGACGCGCGCGGTCGCAAAGTTCTCGAACTGGTCGGGATGCAGGTGCAGCGCCTCGCAGATCAGGAACGCGGCCTCGGCCACCGGATCGGTGGTGCCGTGCGCGAACACAAGCTTGGCCGCGTTGAAGCGGCTGACCGCGTAGCGCAGGAAATCGAACAGGGTGTGAAGCTCGCCGGCTCCGACCTTCGGCGCTTTCGGCGCGGCCGGGCCGCGCCTTGCCGGCACTTGGCTGCGCTTGGCCATCAGGATTTGGTCCAGCGCGCGGTGGCCGCGTCGTCATGGTCGCGCGCCTCGATCCAGCTCGTGCCGCGTGCACTTTCCTCGCGCTTCCAGAACGGCGCGTTGGTCTTGAGATAGTCCATCAGAAACTCGGCTGCCTCGAACGCCGCCTGCCGGTGCGCCGAGGCAGTCACCACCAGCACGATATTCTCGCCCGGCGCGATGCGGCCGAAGCGATGGATGATGGTGAGGCCCTGCAACGGCCAGCGCGACAACGCCTCATCGGCGTGGCGCGTGATCTCAGCCTCCGCCATACCCGGATAATGTTCGAGCGTCAGCGCAGCGATCGGCTCGCCCTGTTCGCTGCCGCGGCAGATGCCGCTGAAGCTGACGACCGCGCCGACATCGGTGCGGCCCTGGCTCAGGGCGGCGATCTCCTGCGCGACGTCGAAGTCGGCTTCCTGGATGCGGATGGTCGCTGCGACGGTCATAATTAGATTTAGCCGCCGGTCATCGGCGGGAAGAACGCGATCTCGCGCGCGCCGGAGATCGCAGCGTCCGATTTGACGTGGGCATGGTCGATCGCGGCGCGGATCACCGTGGGCTTCTCGAAGGCATAGGCGTAGGCATCGTCGCGGGCGGCAAGCCAGCCGATCAGGTCACTGACGGTGCGCACCTCGGCCGGCGGCTCGACGACCTCTTCGGCCTTGCCCACGCGTTCACGCACCCAGGCGAAATACTTCAGCTTCATCCCTCATCCTCCTTGATGAGGTGATGGATGCCGGCGCGGAAGTAGTCCCAGCCGGTGTAGATCGTGAAGATCGCCGACATCCAGAGCAACACGATGCCGATCAGGGTGGTGGCTGGGAAAACCTGCTCGCCCGCTTCGCCGGCGATCAGAAAGCCGATCGCCACCAGCTGGATCGTCGTCTTCCATTTCGCAAGCTTGGTGACGGGAACGCTGACCCGCAGGCCCGCGAGATATTCGCGCAGGCCCGAGACCAGGATCTCGCGGCACAGGATCACGATCGCCGCCCACAGCGTCCAGCCATGGATCGAGTTGTCGGCGGCCAGCATCAGCAGGCTGGAGGCGACCAAGAGCTTGTCGGCGATCGGATCGAGCATCCGGCCGAAGGCCGACTGCTGGTCCCACATCCGGGCGTAATAGCCGTCGAGATAGTCGGTGATCCCCGCCGCGATGAACACGGCCAGCGCCACCCAGCGCAGCCACAACGGGCCGTCCAGGATCGACTGCCAGTAGACGCAGCCGATCACAACCGGGATCGCGGCGATCCGGGCGTAAGTCAGGATATTCGGGAGGGACATGGTCTTGGTCTGTCCCCGGGTCGTGGCGATGTTCATCCGTTCTACCAATACCGCTGCAGCGAGAAGGTCAACCGTGCGGGGGCCAAAGCGCGGCGAGATTACGCTGAATCGTCATGGCGCCTTAGCCCCTTGTTTAAGCATGATCTTTTCGGACAACCGCCTCACACTTTTCCGCATCATGCCCTAGATGGCCTGTCGCAGGCGACGCCCTGATGACTCGCCTTTCGTTTAACCCGGCCGGGCGTGGAAAAACTCGAAAATCTTGCGGGCACTTTCGGCGCTGACGCCGGGAACCTTGCCGAGGTCGGCGATCGAGGCCCGCTCGATCTCCTTGAGCGTTCCAAAGTGGTGCAGCAAGGCACGTTTGCGCGACGGGCCGATGCCCGGGATCTCCTGCAAGCCGGCCTCGCGGATGTCCTTTTTGCGCAGCTTGCGGTGCGAGCCGATCACGAAGCGATGGGCCTCGTCGCGCAGCCGCTGGATGAAATAGAGCACGGGATCCCGCGGCTCCAGCTTGATGGCCTCGCGGTCCGGCATGAACAGGGTTTCCCGCCCCGCATCGCGCTCCGGTCCCTTGGCCACCGCCATCAGCGAGACCTGGGTCAGCCCGAGATTCTCAAAAATCTCCCTGACCGCGTTGAGCTGGCCGCGGCCGCCGTCGATGATGACGAGGTCGGGCCATTGCGGGAACGAATCGTCGTCCACCTTGTCGTTTTCCTTGGCCTTTGCAGTGTCCTTGGCAGTCTCGCCCTCCGGCGGCTTCAGCAGCCGCTTGAAGCGGCGTTCCAGCACCTCGCGCATCATCCCGTAGTCGTCGCCGGGGGTCAGCCCTTCGGACTTGATGTTGAACTTGCGATACTGGTTCTTCATGAACCCGTCGGGCCCCGCCACGATCATCGCGCCGACCGCGTTGGTGCCCTGGATGTGGCTGTTGTCGTAGACCTCGATGCGCTTCGGCGTGTGCGACAGGCCGAGCGTCGTGACCATGCCCTCCAGCAGTCGGCTTTGCGTCGCGGTATCGGCAAGCTTGCGGCCGAGCGCCTCGCGCGCGTTGGTCAGCGCGTGGCCGATCAGTTCCTTCTTCTCGCCGCGCTTGGGCACGGAGACTTCGACCTTGGATCCCGCCTTCACCGATAACGCGTCGGCGAGCAACGCGCTTTCCTCGATCTCATGCGACAGCAGGATCAGTTTCGGCGGCGGCTTGTCGTCATAGAACTGCGCCAGGAACGAGGACAGCACTTCTTCGGGCGTGAAACTCTTTTCCGCGCGCGGGAAATAGGCGCGGTTGCCCCAGTTCTGGCCGGTGCGGAAGAAGAACACTTCGACGCAGGAATAGCCGCCTTCCTGGTGGATCGCGAACACATCGGCCTCTTCGACCGTGCGCGGATTGATGCCCTGCTGCGACTGGATCGCCGACAGCGCCGCGAGGCGGTCGCGGTACAGCGCCGCGGTTTCGAATTCGAGCTCGCCGGAAGCCTTCTCCATCTCGGTGGCCAGCAACTCCTTCACCGCGCGGCTGCGGCCGGAGAGGAATTCGGTCGCCTCGCGCACCAGTTCGGTATAGCCGGGGAAATCGATCTCGCGCGTGCAGGGACCGGCACAACGCTTGATCTGGTAGAGCAGGCAGGGCCGGCTGCGGCTTTCGAAGAAGCCGTCGGTGCAGGAGCGGATCAGGAACGCGCGCTGCAGCGCCGTGATGGTGCGGTTGACCGCGCCTGCATTGGCGAACGGGCCGAAATAGCGGCCAGGCCGCGACTGCGCGCCGCGATGCTTGAGGATCTGCGGCGCCCAATGATCGCCGGTGATCAGAATATAGGGGAACGACTTGTCGTCGCGCAGCTGCACATTGAAGCGCGGGCGAAGCTGCTTGATCAGATTGGCTTCGAGCAGCAGCGCCTCGGTCTCGGTCATGGTCGAGACGATCTCGACATGCGTGGTCGCCGCGATCATGCGCAGGATGCGCGCCGGCAGCGGCGCGTTGGCCCGCGCATAGGACGACAGCCGCTTTTTGACGTTCTTCGCCTTTCCGACATAGAGCACGTCGTTGGCGGTGTTGAGCATGCGGTAGACGCCGGGCGAGGTCGGGGCGAGGCGAACCGCGTTCTCGATCGCGGCATGCCCGACCGAGAGGGTGCCCTCGGCGACCGTCTCGGTGGTGTCCTCGGAAGCCTCGGGAAGGCGTGCGTCATCCTCCTCCTCGGCTGCGGAGGTTTCGGGATCGACGTCGCTTGTGTCGAGCGTCAGGTCGTCTTGCGGCAGGTCGGACGTTGAACCGCGCCGTGGCTTGAGGGTCTCCTTGGGGGCAGCCTTGGGGACCGGCGTCGGACGCTCGGGAGAATCGTGAACCATGGGCCGTAAATTAAGCGCTTGGGCGACCGGTCGCCAGCACCGGAAAACAACCCCGATTGCAGGAGGTTACCGGCCCCGCGCGGCCGCCGGGGCGGGTGGATAACCCATTGTTAAGACTGATGAGCGGGCCGGTAACCGGACTTAACAGCCCTTTAACTTAAAACTCTCGATAAACCTTAGCGAAAAAAGTGGAATTCCGTAACCACGCCGGCCCTTGGCCTGCGGGCTGCGGCAGTTGCGTAGTGGAGAGTACCAATGACCCGGTTTGTTGCGCGTGCGCTGGCACTGATCGTCGCAGGCTGGACGACCTCGGCGGCGTCGGCGGACCTCAACTACGGCTCGCCCTATACCGTCTATCAGCCGCTCAATGCCTATAGCTGGGCCGGGCCCTATCTTGGCGGCAACATCGGCTACGGCTGGGGTTCGGTCGAAAACAACCCGACCAAGCCGTCCGGCTTCGCCGGCGGCGTGCAGGCCGGCTACAACTTCCAGAACGGATCGCCCTGGGTGTTCGGCATCGAGGCCGATATCCAGGGCACTACTGCGGACGATCGGTTCGCACCCTGGAAGTTCTCCAATCCGTGGTTCGGCACGGTGCGCGGCCGCGCCGGCTATGCGGTCAACAACGTGCTGTTCTACGCGACAGGCGGTCTCGCCTTCGGCGAGCTGCGCGGCGAGACGTTCGGCATAACGGAGACGCACACCAATGCGGGCTTCACCGTCGGCGCCGGCGCCGAAATGGGCTTTGCCCCGAACTGGAGCGCCAAGATCGAGTATCTCTACGTCGATCTCGCCAACAGCAACTTCACGATCACCGGCGGTGCGTCGAACGGCTACAGCTTCAGCCTGGTTCGCGCCGGCATCAACTATCACTTCTGAGAACAAGAAAACGTCTGATATCAACTCCCGGCCGCGCCTTGCGCGGTCGGGTTTTTCTTTGTGCTGACGATCTGGACATCGCGCGCGGCAGCATGCACGCCAAGGCGTCCGCGAATCCAATCCGTGGACCACGGATGTGCGGCACGGCCAGTCGCGTCCCGCATCATGCAGCTGGTCATGCAGCGAGCGCGAGCCGCGCTCGGCAGTCAACTCACACGCAACGCTTCATTCATCGTTCCATGACGAACGCGCACCGCGAGCGGTCGTCACGAAACCACCAGGTTGACCGCCTTCGGGCCCTTGCCCTTCTTGTCGGGTTCAACCTCGAACGTAATGCGCTGTCCTTCAGTCAGGTCCTTCAATCCTGCACGCTCGACCGCAGTGATGTGGACGAACACATCGCGGCCGCCATCATCAGGCTTGATGAAGCCGTAGCCACGCTCTCCGTTGAAGAACTTGACTGTCCCAGTCATGGCCATCGGGAAACTCCTCCCCCGTATTGCTCCACCGCTACGCGCACGCCGCGTAGCGGTTGACCGACATTCGCTTGTCGGAAGCTTGGCCACCTGAACAGGCCGGCGTCACGCCGCCGGTCTGCCTGGATTTTATTTCGGCCTTGTCACTCCGCCGCAACCATTCGCGGAAGCGGAACGTAAAGCCAGTCGTAACAGGATGAGCATAATACGGTTCCGCGCGCGTTGCCTATGCTCAAATAGAACTTTTCAGTGGGTGCTGCGGATCAAGGTTTAGGCGTTTCGAGTCTGAAGCGTCCGGCGCCGCCTTGACCAAGTGGCCTCTCGAGTTCGGGCAGAATGATCTTCAGCTCGCCCGCCAGCGTCCACGGCGGATTCACTATCAAAAGGCCTGTGGAAACGAGGCCTGCGCCCGCTTCTTGCGGCGCCACACTGAATTCCAAACGCAAGCATTTGCCCGCGGGCCGACTGCTTGCTGCTGCTGCAGCCACGCTGCGCGCGAGCTCGTCGGTAGCTCTCCGGGTTTTTACGGGGTACCACAAAAGATACGTGCCGGTCGGCCACTTCGCAAACGCGTCCGTGAAAGCACCGGCCAGCCGCTCGAACTCGTCCTTCGCTTCGAAGGGCGGATCGATCAGCACCAGGCCGCGGCGCTCGTTCGGCGGCACGAATGCGGGCAGCGCCATCCAGCCGTCGAGATCGACAACGCGCGCCTGCGCGTCGCGCCGCAGTGCATCGATCAATTGCTTGCGTGCCGCCGGCTCGATCTCGCAGGCCGTGAGGCGGTCTTGCGGACGCAGCAGCGCCCGCGCGATCAACGGCGAACCGGGATAGGTTTTCAGCTCGCCTCGCGGATTGAATGCCCTGACGATGTCGAGATAGGGCGCGATCAGCGGCAGCGCCTTGTCGGAGAGCCGCGCCTGCATCAGTCGCGCGATGCCGGTCAGCCATTCGCCGCCGCGCTGCGCTTCGCTCGAGGTCAAATCATAGAGGCCGGCGCCGGCATGGGTGTCGATGACGCGGAACGGCGCCTGCTTGTCCTGCAGGTAGGTGAGCATGCGCACCAGCGCGATGTGCTTGATGACGTCGGCAAAGCTGCCGGCATGAAAGGCGTGACGGTAGTTCATGCGATGACGCTGCGCTCCAGAGGTGGCGCATGTTGTACTGCGTCATGCCCGGTCTGTCCCGGGCATCTATGCCTTATCTCGCTGGTTTCGTGACGGCGTCGATGGCCGGAGACGCCCCGCGCGACGATGCGCGTCTGCCCCGCCATGATGTGGACGAGACTTCAGCCGCCGCGAACCGGCGGCATCAGCACCTGATCGCGGCGGCAGGCGCGGCGATCGATTTCCTCGCAGGAGCGGAATTGCAGATCCTTGCTGAGGCAGATCCGCACCTCGCTGAGCCGCTTGCTGTCGCAGGTCACCGAGATCGCGGAGTTGCTGAGCCCCGGATTGGCCTTGATGAACGCCGTTTCCAGCTCGTCGGGCGCGATCGTCTTCGGCTCCGACAATTGCAGGAATTCCTCGGGGATCTTCACCGCGGCACGGGCCTGACGGATGGCTTCGAAATAGGCGCGCTCGCCGAGACCGGAGCAGGTGCCGTGCTTGTCCCACTCGTTGTAGATCAGCCCGGGCGCAGGCATCAGGTCGAGCATCGAGGTCATGATGTTGCGGGCGAGACGCGGCGAGGGCCGCTGGCAGTATTCCGGGAAGCCCCGCTCATATTGCGGCCACAGGCCATGCACCACGAAGGAATAGGGCCGTCCGCCGCACTGCGCCTGGGTGCCGCGGCCGTTGTTGTTGCGCTCGCTCGCCGCCTCGCAGAACGAGGGCGACCACGACAGCGACAGCACATAGAAGTCGAACTCACCGGGCGCATTCTGGCGGCGATCCTGGGCCGAGGCCCCAACCGCGCCAGACAGAACAAAGGCAGCTGAAATCAGAAATCGGGAAATTGTGACCAACCGAGGCATCAAACGCTCCCCCTGACGCGACCATCACAGCCTAACAGGCCCGCGGAACATTTCAAGAACAAAAGCCGCCGTCTGGACGGCGGCGGCTTCCGTTTATCCCAATCTGGTCGGAGATCAGGGCCGAGCGGCCCTGCAGGACGGGTTATAGGCCCAGTTGCGGTCAAGCCCGGCGACGCACCATTCGACGCCCTGGTGGATGCTGGCAAAGCCGCCGTCCTCGATGATCGAATAGTGCACCTTGCGCACTTTGCCGTCGCTCAGCACCGCATCACCCGTGCAATAGCGGCGCGGAATGTTGTCGGACTGCCAGGGGCGGAACGCGGTTTCGTGAATCCGGCTGAAGCCGGTGATTATCAGGGATGAATTCCAGAAGGTGGCTTCTTTTTCGTGGAATTGCTCGCTGATGACGGTCAGGGCCTTCTCGCACGGGGCCACATTGCCGTCGTAGCGCGGGCCGGACAGCCAAAAATTCATTTCGAACGGATTGGCGGCCTGGGCCGTGCCCCCGAACGCCAGCAGGCCGACCATGAGGGCGGCGCCGAGACCAAGCTTTTGGCCGAGTTTGTTGGGGGAGTTGAACAGGTTGCGCATGGGAATCCACCCGATGATCAGATGCCGCGGACGGTGCCGTGAAGGCCCGGCAAGGTCAAGTGCAGCGCGGCAACACCTGGTGAGAAGTCCACCTTTGGCAGCCGGCTCGTTCTTTTCACGGTCGCCGGCGCACTCTATGTTGGCCTGAAGCGAAATGGAGTCTGCGATGCGAAGGAAATTGGCCGCGTGCCTGGTTGCCGTTTGCGGGATGCTGGCCGTTGTACCGGCGCGAGCCGACTGGATGCAGCCGGTGCCGCCGTTCAAGGGCAATGATACCGGCGGTATCATTGCCTATACGCTGGCGGCCCAGACCGACGCCCGCCAACTCGCCGTCGATCACTGCGCCTCCTACGGCAAGGTAGTCAAGTTCCTTGCGGTGCAGCGCTATCCGGGTGGCTACATCTCGTTCGCCTGTCGCTGGGTGCCCTATGGCGCGGCCCAGAGGCCGCTGCGCACGCTCTACTGAGCGCGCTTCAATCCTTCGATCGTTCGGCCGGGAGCTAACCGCATGACCCGACAGCTTGCCTTGCTTGGTTCTGCTGTTTGCCTCGTCCTGTCTGCCGGCGCCGCAAGCGCCGTCGACCTGCCGATCCGCAAGGCCGGGCTGTGGGAGATGAAAATGGTGCGCACCGGCGGGGCGATGCCGGAAATCACCATGCAGCACTGCACCGACGAGACCACCGACAAGGAGATGAGCGCGGCGGCCTCGCCGATGGCCAAGGAAATCTGCTCCAAGCAGGATATCCAGAAGACCGCGACCGGCTATCTCAGTGATAGCGTGTGCAGCGTCGCCGGCATGTCGATGCAGAGCCATGCCGAGATCATCGGCGATTTCAATTCCGCCTACACGGTCAAGAGCACCTCGCATGCCGAGGGCGGCGCGGCCGGCTCTCGCGACACCACGATGACCATCGAGGCGAAATGGCTCGGCGCCTGCAAGAGCGACCAGAAGCCCGGTGACATCATCATGCCCGGCGGCATGAAGATGAACGTCAAGGACATGGAAAAGCTGAAGGGCCTTCTGCCCAAGCAGAAGTAGGGGCAGCGCATTCTGTTGCGGCCGCACGTTTAGCTGACTGATGCTTTCTCCGTCATGGCCGGGCTTGTCCCGGCCATCCACGCGTTTCCTTCGTGATTGGAGCAAACACGTGGATGCCCGGCACGAGGCCGGGCATGACGGAGCCATATGAGAGAATCCGATTTCATTGATCGCTTTTTGAGCGAGACCATAAGGAACGTGCAAAGCGCGCGTCTCGCAGCATCGCGGCCAGCAGCCGCTCATCCTTCAAGAGATCTGGACGTCGAGCAAGACACCACGCGCTGGTCGCGTGCAGCGCATTGCAGGACGATACCAACATCATTGAATGATCCCAGCGTGCCGCGCGCGCGAGCAATCCGAGGGAGCGAAGACGCACATCGGATTCCTTGTGCTGAAAGCCGGCTGCTAGATGTCGTCTTTGAATCGTTCCAGTGTCGCGCATCTTGAATCATTCCAGCGTTTCGCTTCGTGTGCGCTTCAATCGATTCTATTTTGCTCGTGTGGAATTTCGTTCATCCCGCCGATAGAAGTCCGCCCCAATCGAAGCCCGCTTCATGACGAACGGCGGCTCGATCGAGATCAGTCTTGGCGTCCGGGGATTTGTTCGGTGGGAATGGCTTCGTATCGGAGCAGGCGCGGCTTGCTTGGATCAACGGCTGCGATCAACGCAGCGTTTCTCGGTTCGGTCATGCTTGTGCCGGTGGGTGCAAACGTCGCCGGCGCTCAGGCGCAAACCAGCGAGCCGCAGAACAATGTCAGCGTGCTTCCTGCCGTGACGGTGGATGAACCTGGCGCGGCTAGGAAGCGCGGTGCCGCCGCCTCCAGTCAGAATATCAGGTCTTCGCGCGCGGTCGCGGCGAGCCGGCGCCGTGCTGCTGCGGTACCCGCGCAGAGCCGGGCTTCGCGGTCGCAAGGCGCAGCGGGCGCGATCGGTGTGACGAACGGTTATGTCGCGACCGGCAGCACTGCCGGCACCAAGACCAACACGGCGCTGATCGACACCCCGCAGTCGCTTTCGGTCGTCACGCAAAAGGAGCTCAGGGATCGCAACGTTCAGACGCTCAAGGACGCCGTCAATTACACGCCCGGCGTGACGACCACGGCGTTCGGCTATGATCCCCGGTTCGATAGTTTCTATATCCGCGGTTTCGACGCAACCTATACCGGGATCTATCGGGACGGCCTGCGCCAGGGTGGCGGCAACTTCGCCATTCCCAAGATCGAGCCCTACGGTCTCGACAGCGTATCGATCCTCCGTGGCCCGGCCTCGGGCCTCTATGGCCTTGGCTCTCCAGGGGGCATCGTGGATGTCACCACCAAGCGGCCGACCTTGACGCCGTTCGGCGAGGTGCAGTTGCAGGCAGGCAATTATGATCGTTACCAGGGCAGTTTCGATATCGGTGGTCCGGTGCCCGGCAGCGATCAGTTGTACTACCGGCTGACGGGTTTGCTCCGTGACGCGAAGACCTGGTATCCCGGCAACGACGATGATCGCGCCTACATCGCGCCTGCGCTGACCTGGCGGCCGGATGCCGATACGTCCTTCACGATCCTGAGCGAATATCAAAGCAGCCGAACCGCCGCGAGCATCGGCAACTTCCGCACGCCTGACGGACAGTTGACCAACATCTACTCGAATGATCCGGCGTTCAGCGCCATGGATCAGAGGCAGTATCGCGTCGGTTACGCGTTCGAGCACAATGTCGACGACGTGTGGACGGTGCGGCAGAACTTCCGCTTCTATCAGGCCGATACGGACGCGAAATACACCCAGATCGATTCCATCGACAGCAGCACCAATCTCGCGTCGCGGTCCGCCTGGCGGATCCTGGATAGCTTCAATACCGTGACACTCGACAATCAGGCCGAGGCCAAGTTCATGCTCGGCGCGATCAGGAACACGGCCCTGTTCGGCGTTGACTACGGGCACTCCTACTACAACGACAAGATCGGCTACGGACCAGCTCCGGATCTCAATCTCCTGACAATGAACTACGGCGCTCAGGCGATCGCGACGCCGGCATTCTCGATCTTCAACAAGCAGTCGACTGACGAGGTCGGTGTCTATGCGCAGGAGCAGGCCAGGCTCGGAGGCCTCATTCTGACGCTCAACGGCCGCCAGAGCTGGGTATCGCAGACGACGACCGCCGGCCTGGACGGCGTGCCGTCAACGCAGAAGGCGACCGCCTTCACAGGCCGTGCGGGCCTCAGCTACGTGTTCGACAACGGCATCGCGCCCTATATCAGCTACGCGACGGCGTTCGCCCCGCAGGTCGGCGTCGACGCATCTGGATCGCCGTTCAAGCCGACCGCCGGCGAGCAGAGGGAAGTGGGCATCAAGTACCAGATGCCGCAGGTTCCGGTGCTGTTGACCGCCGCGGTGTTCGACATCACGCAGGACAATGTGCTGCGCACCGATCCCAACAACATGGCCTTTCAGGCCGCCACCGGGCAGGTCGAATCCAAGGGCGTGGAGCTGGAGGCGAAGCTGGCGCTCAAGCAGGGATTTGATCTCACCGCCGCCTACACCCATCTCAACGTCGTGATCACCCAGGGCAATCCCGATACGACCGGCAATGAGCTCTCCGGCATTCCGAGGAATTCCTTCGCGGCCTTCGGAAAATACACCTTCCAGTCCGGCGTTCCCGTCGAGGGACTCGGGCTCGGTCTCGGGGTCCGCTATATCGGCACGAATTTTGGCAACGACCAGAATACGTTCCAGAATGCGGCGACAACGTTGTTCGATGCCGTGATCGACTACGATCTGGGCAAGCTGGACCGGCGATTCCTGGGCGCCACCGTGCGCGTGAACGCGACCAATCTGTTCGACACGCACTACCAGACCTGTCAGTCCGGCTACTGTTACGCCGGCGAACGGCGTCAGGTCATCGGCACCTTGTCCTACCGCTGGTAGCCGCGATCTCCAAGTCTTGCGGGTCGGGGTCAGGGGCATTGATCGCAGCCGAAAGGCCGGCCGCCTTCGCTACACCGGGACGCGTACGGCAGCCCGCAGGCCGCCCATCGGGCTTTCGCTGAGCATGATGTCGCCGCCATGCGAGCGCGCGATGTCGCGGGCGATCGCAAGCCCGAGGCCGCTGCCGCCTTCGTCCTGGTTGCGGGCATCATCGAGCCGCAGGAAGGGCTTGAACACTTCCTCGCGCATGTTGGCAGGGATGCCCGGCCCGTCGTCGTCGACCGTGATGTTGAGATAGCGGTGGTCGCGGTGACCGGTGATCGAGATCGTGTTGGCGTAGCGCGCCGCGTTGGACACGAGGTTGGCGAGGCAGCGCTTGAACGAGGCCGGCTTCACCGTGACAACGGGCAGGCCGCGGAATGCGACCGTCGCGGTGTGGCCGTGGCGCTCGGCGTCACTGCGCAATTCCTCCAGCGCCATCGCCATGTCGGTCGGCTGCGCGACCTCGCCGGAATCGCCGCGCGCGAAGGCGAGATAGTCTTCCAGCATCATCGACATCTCGTCGATGTCCTTGCGCATCGCGTCGATCTCGGGACCCTCGCCGATCAGGGCGAGTTCAAGCTTGAAGCGGGTCAGAATGGTGCGCAAATCGTGCGACACGCCGGCGAGCATCGCGGTACGCTGTTCGATCGAGCGCTCGACGCGCGCCTTCATCTCGATGAAGGCCTGCGCCGCGCGCCGCACCTCGCGCGCACCACGCGGCCGGAAGTTCGGCGCTTCGCGGCCCTTGCCGAAACTTTCGGCGGCGTCGGCCAGTCGCAAGATCGGTTTGATCTGGTTGCGCAGGAACAGCACCGCCACGATCAAAAGGATCGTTGAGGTGCCGAGCATCCAGAAGATGAAGATCTCCGAATTGGAGGCGTAGGCCGCGCTGCGCTGGGCAAAGATCCGCATCACCGAATCGTCGAGCTGCACGCGGATCTCGACCAGGTTGGACTTGCCGACGGTGTCGATCCAGAACGGGCGGCTGATCTGTCGGCCGAGCTGCACCGAGAGTGTCTGGTCGAGCAGCGAGAAGAACGGCTTCGGCCCCGGCGGCGGCATGTCGCCGGCGGGGAGGAAATCGACCACCAGCTGCAGCTTCTGGGCGATGTGGCGAAGCTGCGCGCGGTCCTTGTCCTGCGGATAATTCTTGTAGACGTCGATCAGCGCGGCGATATCAGACACCACCGCGGCCGACAGGCGCCGTGTCACCGTGTTCCAGTGCCGCTCCATGAACACGAACGCCACCACAGTCTGCAAGATCACCATCGGCACGATCATGATCAGCAGCGCGCGCGCATAGAGGCCGGTCGGCATCCAGCTCTTGAACGCATTGCCCATCCAGCCGTTCGCCTTCGAGACGCGTTGCGAGGCGTTGCGGATCAGGGTCAGGCCGGAGTCGAGCGTGCTCATGCGGATGCTCTACAGCATGATCCGGAAAAGTGCGCGGCGGCTTTCCGATAAGATCATGCTCAAATAAGGATCTGAAGCGCGATGAGGGTTCATCCCGACCTCATCGCGCTTCAGGGCGAGGCCACCAGGCGATACCCGATGCCGCGCACCGCCTGCAGGAACAGCGGATTGGCGGGATCGTGCTCGATCTTGCGGCGCAGGCGGTTGATCTGTACGTCGACCGCGCGCTCGTTAACGGTGCCGCCGCTGGTCAACTCGGCGCGCGGCACGGTCTCGCCGGGCGCGCTGGCGAGGATGCGCAGCATCTCGCGCTCGCGGTCGGTGAGATGAATGATCTCATCGCCCTGGCGCAGTTCGCTACGCTCGATGTGGAAAATGTAGGGGCCGAACGCGATCTGCTCGACGGTTACGACCTGCGGCGGCGCGGTGCGCTTGAGTATATTGCCGATGCGGAGCACGAGCTCGCGCGGCTCGAACGGCTTTGCGACGTAATCGTCGGCGCCGATCTGCAGGCCCTCGATGCGGGCTTCCGCCTCATGGCGGGCGGTCAGCATGATGATCGGCACCGTCGAGGAGCTGCGGATGAAGCGGGCGAGGTCGAAGCCGTTCTCGCCGGGCATCATCACGTCGAGGATGAGCAGGTCGAAATGCAGGCCGAGCAGCTTGGCGCGCGCGTCGGTGGCGCTCATTGCCGTCGTGACGCGATAGCCTTCGCCGGAAAGAAACCGCGACAATAGGTCGCGAATGCGCCGGTCGTCGTCGACCAGCAGGAGATGCGGCGCGTCGTCGGCCGGCTCGACCGGCGCGCGCATCATGGTTGCAGCCTGCACCGGGGTCACTCCCTTGTCTTTCTGCCGCCGCCGAAGATCGCTTCGAGCACCTTGTCGGGATCGTCGCGGTCGATCATCGCGCGGAGGAATTGGCGAACCGTCTCGACACCGGCCGGATCGATGCCGGCGATCGCGCGGTTGATGCGGTCGGTCTGCAGCCCTGCGAGCTTGGCGACCAGGGCCTCGCCCTTCGGCGTGGCGTAGAGCAGGCGCTGCCGCCGGTCATTGTTGCCGGTTTTTTGCACGATGTAGCCCTCGTCGAGCAGCTGCTTGAGCACGCGCCCGAGCGATTGCTTGGTGATGCGCAGGACGTCGAGCAGGTCGGCGACCTTCAGGCCGGGATAGCGGGTGACGAAGTGGATGACGCGGTGGTGGGCGCGGCCGAAGCCGAACGCCTCCAGCTCCTGGTCGGCGTCGCCGACAAAGTCGCGGTAGGCGAAGAACAGCAGCTCGATGATGTCCCAGCGCAGATCGCGCGCTCCCGCCGCGGGAGCATGGTCATCTCCCTGCGAATCGGGCTTGGCAGCCATGCCTGAGAAATTTATGTCAGTCATATTGACGTATCTTGGGTTCAATGTTACAAAACTGCCCGTCACGACGAAACATTAGGTCGTTTTGTCCTCGACAGCGTTTGAGGCGGCCTGAAAGAGCCTGTGAGGCGGTTTGGGCCGCAAATTGGACTACCGTGCGATTGTCGAGCGGCATTTCGGCAAACATACTGGACTTCAGCATTCCGCAAAAGCATGTCTAAACGGCATGTTGGCGACGGAGACCGGCCGCGCGGCCGGCAGTGGTGAAGTCCGGACCAGCCGAGCCGGAAGGCTCCGGGGGAAACAGGCCGGCACCGATATCGCGCCGGTTCCGACAGCGGAAAGCAAGAAAAATGACTTTGAAATTCGACATCCAGCCTTCGCCGAATGCGACGTCCGACAAGGAGCGCGCGGCAAAGCTCGTGGACCCGGGCTTCGGCCGCGTCTTTACCGATCACATGGCGATCGTCCGATACAGCCAGGGCAAGGGCTGGCACAGTGCCCGCGTCGAGGCGCGCGCTAATTTTCCGCTCGATCCGGCCGGCGCTGTGCTGCACTACGCCCAGGAGATTTTCGAAGGTCTCAAGGCCTACAAGCGTGACGATGGCGGCGTGAACCTGTTCCGCCCGGATGCCAATGCCCGCCGCTTCCGCGATTCGGCCGAGCGCATGGCGATGGCGCCGCTGCCCGAGGACGTGTTCATCGATGCGGTCGAGCAGCTGGTGCGGATCGATCGCGCCTGGATCCCGGGCGGCGAGGGCAGTCTCTATCTGCGACCCTTCATGATCGCGAGCGAGGTCTTCCTCGGCGTGAAGCCGTCGGCGGAATACATCTTCTCCGTTATCGCGTCGCCGGTCGGCTCCTATTTCAAGGGCGGCCCTGCGCCGGTGTCGATCTGGGTGTCGGAGAATTACACGCGCGCCGCGATCGGCGGCACCGGCGCCGTGAAGTGCGGCGGCAACTATGCCGCGAGCCTGCGCGCGCAGGCCGAGGCGATCGATCGCGGCTGCGACCAGGTCGTGTTCCTCGACGCGGTCGAGCGCCGCTACATCGAGGAGCTCGGCGGCATGAACGTCTTCTTCGCGTTCGACGATGGCTCGCTCTCGACGCCGCCGCTCGGCACGATCCTGCCCGGCATCACCCGCGACTCGATCATCGCACTTGCCAAGGATGCCGGCACGCCCGTGCGCGAGGAGCCCTATACGATCCAGCAGTGGCGCGCCGATGCCGCCAGCGGCAAGCTGAAGGAGGCGTTCGCCTGCGGCACCGCCGCCGTCATCTCGCCGATCGGCAAGGTGTGCTCGGCGAGCGGCGATTTCCAGATCAGCGGCGGCGCGGCCGGCCCGGTCGCGATGGGCCTGCGCAAGAAGCTGGTCGACATCCAGTACGGCCGCACCAACGACCCGCACAACTGGATCAGAAACGTCGCGTAGCATGCGACATGCGTAAGGCGAGCACGTTCTCTCGCTCCCTCGCCCCGCACTTGCGGGGAGAGGGTGGGGTGAGGGGCGTCCTTTCCGCAGGCACCGCATTCGCAATAGGCATCGTGCCATGCCCCTCACCCGAAATTCGCTCGCGCGAATTTCGACCTCTCCCCGCAGAAGGGCGGGGCGAGGTTAAGTAAGGCCGGCGCTTGCTGTAGCGTGCGTCCGCTGCTAACTCGGCCTCATATGTGTAAGTCAGTTTCGACTTGCAGGCCCGACAAAGAACGCCAATGGCCGAGAAACCCAAAAAAACCCAGAAACTCAAGGCGCGTCTGCCGCGCGGGCTGGAAGATCGCGGCCCGGCCGCGATCAACGCCACGCGCCGGATGGTCGAGAAGATCCGCGCCGTCTACGAGCTCTACGGCTTCGAGCCGGTGGAGACGCCGGCGATGGAATATACCGACGCGCTCGGCAAGTTCCTGCCCGACCAGGACCGTCCCAACGAGGGCGTGTTCTCGTTCCAGGACGATGACGAGCAGTGGATCTCGCTACGCTACGACCTGACCGCGCCGCTCGCGCGCTATGTTGCGGAAAACTTCGACGCGTTGCCGAAGCCCTATCGGTCGTATCGTTTCGGTTTTGTCTTCCGCAACGAGAAGCCCGGCCCCGGCCGCTTCCGTCAGTTCATGCAGTTCGACGCCGACACGGTCGGCTCGGCTACGCCGGCGGCCGACGCCGAGATTTGCATGATGGCGGCCGACACGATGGAAGCGCTCGGGATTCCGCGCGGCTCCTACGTCGTGAAGGTGAACAACCGCAAGGTGCTCGACGGTGTGCTCGAGGCGATCGGTCTCGGCGGCGATGAGAATGCAGGTCGCAGGCTCACCGTGTTGCGCGCGATCGACAAGCTCGACAAATTTCCCGCCGACGAGGTCCGCAAGCTGCTTGGTCCGGGGCGATGGGATGGCGGCGAAGAGGGTAAGGGCGACTTTACCAAGGGCGCCGATCTGAGCCCCGCTGATGCCGATATCGTCCTGGCTGTTACGCAGAAGCGCGACGATTGGAAGGATGCCATTGCTGCGGCAGAAGCCTATCTGGCGAAGAGTGAAGTTGGTCAGGCCGGCGTGAGCGAACTTGAAGAGATCGCCAAACTGGTCGCGGCGTCCGGCTATGGCGCGGATCGCATCCGCATCGATCCCACCGTTGTCCGAGGCCTCGAATATTACACCGGCCCCGTCTACGAGGTTGAGCTGCTGCTCGACACCAAGGACGAGAAGGGCCGCCCCGTGCGGTTCGGCTCGGTCGGCGGTGGCGGCCGCTATGATGGTCTCGTCTCACGGTTCCGCGGTGAGCCGGTGCCCGCGACCGGCTTCTCGATCGGCGTGTCGCGCCTGCAGGCTGCGCTGACGATGCTCGGCCAGCTCGATAAGCAGGCCGAATTCGGTCCCGTCGTCGTCACCGTGTTCGATCGCGACCGCGTCGCCGACTACCAGAAGATGGTCGCGCAGCTGCGCCAGGCCGGCATCCGCGCCGAACTCTATCTCGGCAACCCGAAGAACATGGGCAACCAGCTCAAATATGCCGACCGCCGCAACTCGCCCTGCGCGATCATCCAGGGCTCGGACGAGAAGGCGCGCGGCGAGGTGCAGATCAAGGATCTGATCGAGGGCGCCAAGGCCGCGGCCGCGATCGCCTCCAACCAGGAATGGCGCGAAACACGTCCGGCGCAGTTCTCGTGCACCGAGGCCGATCTGGTCGCCAAGGTTCGCGAGGTGCTCGCGCGGCACGACGTGAACTGGGGATAGCTGGTTTGTCATGCGCGGGCTTGACCCGCGCATCCATCTTCAAAAAGATGGCGCGCCAGCCAAACCGGCAGACGACCGGTTTCGCGCGTTAACAACAACAAGGGAGTTATTCCGATGCCCGAGATCACTGTCAGCATGGCCGCCGGCCGCACCGACGAGCAGAAGGCCGGCATGATGCGCGACATCACCCAGGCGCTGGTGAAGAACCTCGGCGTCGACGCCGATGCCGTCGTGATCCAGATCAACGAAGCGCCGCTGCATCACAAGATGAAGGGTGGCAAGACCTTCGTCGAACGCGCCGCCGCCGCGAAGAAGTGATTCAACTTCGTCGTCCCTGCGAAAGCAGGGACCCATAACCACCGATGCCGGTGATTGGCAAAGGCTGCGGTCTCAGCCTTCGACCAATTGATATTCGTGGTTGGGTCCCGGGTCGCGCTTCGCTTGCCCGGGATGACACCTGCCTTGAGGCACCGATGGACGCACGCGACTTCGTCAAGATAGGCATGAGCGCCGAGCGCATGCTCGTGGTGCCGCCGGAGCGCACGGTCGGGCATTTCGTGCCGGGCATGCCGATGGTCTATGCGACGCCAATGATGATCCTCGAAATGGAGATGGCGTCGGGCGATGCCATCCGCGAGGCGCTGCAGCCCGGCTGGGTCACGGTTGGTACCGAGGTCGATATCCGCCATCTCGCGGCTGCCATTGTCGGGGCCACGGTGCGGACCACTGCCAAGGTGATCGTGGTCGAGCGCCGTGTGATCCGCTTCGAGGTCGAGGCGTTTGAGGGCACGCGCAAGCTCGGCGAAGGTCGCCATGCCCGTGGCTTGATCAATGTCGAGAGCTTCAACAAGCGCCTTGCCGGGATGTCGGGCCAAGCGCAGTAGATGTGGTTGCGCTGTCCGCCCAACGAGGTCGTCATGCGCGCGCCTGATCCGCGCATCCATCAAGCAAGAAGCGTTCTCCACGCGAGATGGATTGCCGGGTCAAGCCCGGCAATGACGGAGAATGCGCTACTTCGCCAATTCCTTCGAGCGCCACGTCGCCGCGGCGATGGCACGGGTCATCAGCGGCTGCATGCCGTCGCTCGCCATCAGCACCTCGAGCGCCGCAGCCGTGGTGCCGCCGGGCGAGGTGACGTTCTGCCGCAGGGTTGCCGAAGGCAGCTCCGAGCGATGCAGCAACTCGCCGGAGCCGGCGACGGTCGCGCGGGCCAGCGTGGTCGCGAGCTGCTCCGGCAAGCCGGCCGCAACGCCGGCGCGGGCGAGCTCCTCGGCGAGCAGGAAGACATAGGCCGGACCGGAGCCGGAGACCGCGGTCACCGCGTCCATCAGGCTTTCATCGTCGACCCATTCGACGAGCCCGGTCGCTTTCAGCAGCGCATCCGTCATCGCGCGCTGCGCGGCGGTGACGCGCTTTGACGGCACGGCGACCGTGATGCCGCGGCCGATCGCCGCCGGTGTGTTCGGCATCGCGCGCACCACCGCGCCGCCGACAACCGCTTCCAGCGCCGACATCGTCATACCGGCCATGATCGAGACCACGAGTGTCGAGGGGCCGACGAAAGCCTTCAGCGCTGCGCCGGCGTCGCGGAACGATTGCGGCTTCACCGCGACGACCAGCGTGTCGACCGTGCCGAGATCCTTCGCTTGCGGATTGAGCCGCACGCCCCTTGCGCCGAGTGCAGAGATTTCCGGCGAAAGATGCGGATCGATCACCACGACCTGCTTGGGCGCAAGGCCCTGCGCGAGCCAGCCGGTCAGCATTGCGCCGCCCATCTTGCCCGCGCCCGCAAGCGCGATGGTGCCGGTCGTGTTCGTCAATGTGCTGCTTGTGTTCACAGGTGGCTCCACAAACTCCGTGTCGACCCTGCCTGGTGCGCAATTGCGCACGGGAGCAGGGACCCATAACCATAAGCGGTTCTAGTGAAGCGAAGGGCGGGCGACAAGCAGTATGCGCGACCACTGACGCCGCGGAGTATGGGTCCCTGCTTCCGCGGGGACGACGCTGAAGGTGTGGAAAGGCCGGGCGAAACCGTTACGCCTCGCCCTCGGTATCGAACATCGCCGCGGCCATTGCTTCGGCGGTCGACTTGCCGGCCCACACCACGAACTGGAACGCCGGGTAGTAGCGCTCGCAGGCGTGGATCGCATTGACCACCATGCTCTCGCATTGTGCGGTGGAAGCGGTGAGGCCGCCGGGCAGCACCAGCGCCTGACGATGCATCACCATGCCGGTGTGGGTCCACAGATCGAAATGGCCGACCCACAATTGTTCGTTGATCGCGGCGACCAGCCGCTGCACCTCGGCGCGACGCGCCTGCGGCATCTTCATATCGAAGGCGCACGCAAGATGCAGCGCCTCGATCTCGCCCATCCAGGTGAAGGAGAGCTGATAATCGATCCAGTCTCCCTTGGAGACGATCGTCACCTCGTCTTCGCCGGAGCGCTCGAACGCCCAGTTGTTGTCGGTGGCGATATCCTCGACCACCGCAAGCGGGTTGTTCCGGGAATCGATAATGCTTTCGAGGAGGGACATACCGTCTCGGACCTTGTTCTTATGATCGCTTGATACGCACACGGAAGCCGGCACTTGCGACATACTGCGTCGTGGCCGAGTGCAGCTCCTAGACCGGGCTTCCGGATGCCCCTGGACCTGACGCCGATGAAGTGATGTGATTTGCGGAATCCGCGCAACCGCACGCCGAGTCCGTCCACAGCCAAAGCGCGCATCGTCCACAGCTGATCTCCGCCACACTTGTGATTTTGAGAACAAATCGGAATCTCTGCGGCCGCGTAACGGTTTGTTAACCATTTGCGGGCGCTTCGCCGCACGCGTGAATCAGCGTCCGGGCGCTCACATCGCTCTGCAAGAGCCGCAGCGCGCTCATGGGGACATGCCGTTTCCCCATGCCAAAGTCCTTGCCGAGTTGTCGCGGTTTGGTCATATTTCGTTTCAGGCACGTCCATCCCGGGCGTGCCGATGTTCTCAGGGCGGGGTGAAAATCCCCACCGGCGGTAAGGGTGATGAGCCCAAGCCCGCGAGCGCCTTCCTTCCGCGAAGCCGGAGGAAGGGTCAGCAGATTCGGTGCGATTCCGAAGCCGACGGTTACAGTCCGGATGAAAGAGAACGGTTGCGGCGGCCAACGCGATTTTCGCGCGGGCTCGTGTCGTTGTCCGTGTGCCCTGATTCTGGTCCTGAAAGAGGAAAGCCATGAATCAGATGTTGCAAGACCAAGACGTTCAAGCTTCTCAAGTCCAAACCTCCAAAGCAGAAAGCGCTCCCGATACGCCGGCAATTCCGCCGACGCCGGAGCATCCGCACTTTGCGAAGCCGCAGCGCGTCGCCTTCGTGCAGTCGTCCTGGCACCGTGACGTGGTGGAGGAGTGCCGCGTCTCCTTCCTGAAGGAGATCGAGGCGCGCCGCATCACCAATGTCGACGTGTTCGAGGTGCCGGGCTCGTTCGAGATCCCGCTGCACGCGCAGCTGCTGGCGAAGACCCGCCGTTACACCGCGATCGTCGCCGCCGGGCTCGTCGTCGATGGCGGCATCTACCGCCATGAATTCGTCGCCGACACCGTCATCAAGGCGCTGATGGATGTGCAGCTGCGCACGGAGGTGCCGGTGTTCTCGGCGGTGCTGACGCCGCAGCAATTCCACGAGACCGAGGTGCATTACGACTTCTTCCGCAAGCACTTCGTCATCAAGGGGATCGAGGTCGCGGAAGCTTGCGCGAACACGCTGCATAGCCTGGAACGTCTGCGTGGCCAGGTGGCGGCGGGGATTCCCGGTTAGCGCGTCAAACCTCCAAGGTCTGACGCAAAAGCGATTCCGGCATGCATGCCGGGATCGCTCCTGTCTGCTGCGTGTTCGGTTATGCTTGCCGGCATAAACCAGATGCGCGGGAGGCGCCCATGACCGAACAACATTCCTCCGACTGGCTCGGCCTGTCGGGCCGCGTTGCCGTCATCACCGGCGGAGGCGGCGGCATCGGCCGCGCCACCGCCGTTAGTTTCGCGCGCGCCGGCGCCAGGGTCGCCGCGCTCGATCGCGACGAGCGCGGGCTTGCGGAAACCAAGGCAAAGCTTCGCGAGTTCGGCGACGGTCATCTCGTTGCAAGTTGCGACACGACCCGCGAGGACAACGTCGCCGCGGCCGCTGATGCCGTCGCGCGTTCGCTTGGTCCGTGCGACATCCTCGTCAACACGGCGGCGGTGCTGCGCCCCGGCGGGCTCGACACGCTGCCGCTCGCCGAATGGAATGCGGTGCTGGCGATCAATCTCACCGGCTATTTCATTTGCGCGCAGGCGTTCGGCCGCCAGATGCGCAAGGCCGGACGCGGCAGCCTCATCCATGTCGCCTCGATCGCCGCCAGCAATGCGCAGGGGCAGAGCGGTGCCTACAGCGTCAGCAAGGCCGCCGTCGTGATGCTCTCGCAGCAGCTCGCCGCTGAATGGGGGCCGCACGGCATCCGCAGCAATGTGGTCAGCCCGGGCCTCGTCGTGACGCCGATGAGCCAGGCGTTCTACGATACGCCGGGTGTCACCGAGCGGCGCACCGCCGTGGTGCCGATGCGCCGGATCGGCGCGCCGCAGGACATGGCGGACGCGACCCTGTTCCTGGCGAGCGACCGCTCGTCATACGTCAACGGTGAGGAGATCATCGTCGATGGCGGCTATGCGCGGACGTTGATGAGCCACGTTCCGCGGCCGGGGTTTTAGCGGGGCCGGTACCGCATACTCCATGTCGTCCCGGCCTTGAGCCGGGACCCACCACCACGAATGTTTGCTGTCGCGAAAGCTGTGGCCACAGGTGCACTCCGCGACGGAGTCTTGTGGTTATGGGTCCCTGCGTTCGCAGGGACGACAGCGAGTATTGGGTCCTAATCGAACAGGCTGGAGACTGACTCTTCCGCCGCGGTGCGGCCGATCGCTTCGGCGATCAGGCCGGCGATCGAGATCTGGCGGATGTTCGGCGCCTTGTTGACGGCCTCCGTCGGCAGGATCGAGTCGGTGATGACCAGTTCCTTCAGCCGCGACGAGGCAATCCGCGCGGCGGCGCCGCCGGACAGCACGCCGTGGGTGATGTAAGCCGATACTTCCTTGGCGCCGTGCGCGATCAGCGCCTCGGCCGCGTTCACCAGCGTGCCGCCGGAGTCGACGATGTCGTCGACAAGGATGCAGTTGTAGCCGGCGACGTCGCCGATCACGTTCATCACCTCGGACTCACCGGGGCGCTCGCGGCGCTTGTCGACGATCGCCAGCGGGGTGTTGATGCGCTTGGCGAGGCCGCGGGCACGCGCCACGCCGCCGACGTCGGGCGACACCACCATTACCTTGGCGAGGTCGAACTTCTCTCTGATATCGCGCACCATCAGGGGCGCCGCGAACAGGTTGTCGGTCGGGATGTCGAAGAAGCCCTGGATCTGGCCGGCGTGCAGGTCGAGCGTCATGACGCGGTCGACACCGGCGTGCGAGATCAGGTTGGCGACGAGCTTGGCCGAGATCGGCGTACGCGAGCCGGACCTGCGGTCCTGCCTGGCGTAGCCGAAATAGGGCACCACCGCGGTGATGCGGCGCGCCGAGGAACGGCGCAGCGCGTCGGTGATGATCAGCAATTCCATCAAATTGTCGTTGGCCGGATACGACGTCGACTGCAGGATGAACATGTCCGAGCCGCGGACGTTCTCCTGGATCTCGACGAAGATCTCCATGTCGGCGAAGCGCCGGACCACGGCCTTGGTCAATTCGATGCCAAGTCCCTTGGCGATGTCCTGCGCCAGCGCAGGATTCGAGTTGCCGGCGACGAGCTTGATTGATCCGTTCTTTGCCGACATCGATGCTTCCCCCCGCGCCTTGCTGGATACGACGTTCAGCATCTCAAGTCCTTACAGAACCGGCGGGTTTCGGTGCGCGAGGGAATATCAGGCAGGCGGCTGCGCTGGCAACCCATTAGCCGGCTTTCGCCGCCGTTTTCCTGGGCAAAAACACCCTTCACCGGGACATAACGGGGTTTAATTGGCGGAATAGCCGAGTGCCACCGTCTCGGGCGCGGCGGGGGCCGAGGCGCTCGCGACCGTCGGCCCACGGAGGTCCGGTGCCGGGGCGGGCGCCGGGCTATCGGACGGGCCGCCATTGATCATGCCGGACAGGCCGCTGAGGCCGGCCTGGGCAATCTTGCGCAGCACCAGATCGTCGGCGGCAGCCCAGGCGTCGCGGCCGGCCTTGCCCGCGGGCTCTTCGCCGGATAGCCGGAGCGCACGTTGCTGATTGCTGTCGTAGACGTCCCACACCCACGAGATCATGGTGCGGCCGCGCACAACCTGTGCGGACAGGTAGCTGCGCACGCGGTAGGCCGCGGTGCCCTGGCGCGACACGATCGACAGGCTGCGCAGCTTGGATTCGCTGTCGAGCACACCCACCATGCGGTCGAACACCTGGGGCGGCGGGCCGTCGATCGACTCGAACGCGACCGTCGCGCCGCTCGCCGGTGTGGCCATGGCGTAGGAGTCAGCAGCACCGCCGCCGGCCGCGCATCCGCCAAGCGCGCACGCGATCGCCAGCCACGTGACTGCGATCACGGCACGCACGGCTGTCCCAGTTTGAAACTGGCGGTTTGACGCTTCCCTCATTGCGTCCTGCGATATCGTTAAAACGGCTTAACGTCTAGGGCAGGACGGCCACACCACTTAACCGATCCGGTGGCCTTGCCACGGGGTTTCGGATTTCCTTGCTTGGTCAGAGAGATGGTGCCGCATGGCTTCGGTGATCCAGGCCCATTCCAAGACACTTGGCGCACAAAATGGCGAGGCCGCCCGTCAGTCTTCCAGCGCGATGGCGTGAACGAGCCGGCCGTAATCGCCTTCCTTGCGGTGCACGGAGCGGCGATAGCTGAAGCAGCGCTCGTCGGAATAGGTGTCGATGCCGAGATCGTCGATCATCAGCACGCCGGCATTTTCCAGCCGCATGCGGATGAAGCCGGCGAGATCGAACATCGCGTGCCCGTCGCGTTCGCCGGGAATGAAGAACACGCCGTTCTCGGCGTCGGCCTCGATGAAGCGCTCGACGAATTCGTTTCCGACCTCGTAGGACTCCTTGCGGATCATCGGTCCGATGGCCGCGACGATGCCGACGCGCTCGGCGCCGAGTTTCTCCATCGCATCGATGGTCGATTCCAGCACGCCGGTCAGCGCGCCCTTCCAGCCGGCATGCGCCGCGCCGATCACCCGCGCATTGGGATCGACGAACAGGATCGGGCCGCAATCGGCCGTCGTGACCGAGATCGCAAGCCCTTCGGTGCGCGTGACGATCGCGTCCGCCTTCGGGCGCGCCGCGCCATTCCATGGACCGGTCACGATCACGACGTCAGGCGAGTGAACCTGATGCACGCTGATCAGGTGGTCGAGCGGCACGCCGAGTTGCTCTGCCATCCGCCGCCGGTTCTCCGCGACCCTGGCCGGATCGTCGTGCGAGCCGAGCCCGCCATTGAGCCCGGCATAGATGCCCTCCGAGACGCCGCCGGCGCGCGAGAAGAAGGCATGGCGCAGGCCCGGAATGGCCGACAGCAGCGGTGATCCCAATGTCATGATGGTTCGGTCTCGTCAGGCGGATCGCTCAGTCCGGCGATCGAGGTGAGGTGCGGGTTGGAGATGGCGATCGTCTTGAACATCGAGCCCATCCCGCCGCGTCCGGAATCGGTCAGGCGTTTCAGCGCGCCGGCGATGTCGGCGGAGACCTCGGGGCCTGCTTTCGCCATCAGCCCGGCGGCGCGCGCCTCGACGCCGAGGCGCTTGAGGAAGTCGCCCTGCGTCGCCGGCCCGTGGACGCGGGCGCCGACATCCTCGGCGGCCCGCGCCAGGGCCTGGAAATCGACATGCGCAGTGACGTCGGCCTGTCCCGGGTTCTTCAGCGGGTCGGCGAAGCTGTGGCGCGCGATCGCCTGGAAGGTGTCGCCGGCATCGCTGCGCAGATGGCCGTAATCGATGATCAGCGCCGCGCCGTCCTGGTCGCGCACCCGCGTCGCGAGCTTCATGATCTCGTTGTCGGGCCGCCATTCGAACACTGCGCCGAGCGGGGCGGCGCGCACCAGCGGCGGCAGCAGCACCTCGAAATGCGGCACAGGCTCGGGAGCGGGAGCGAAGTACAGGCTGCCATTGGCGTCCATCCCGACCGTGCGCTCGTGCCAGCCGGTCTCGCGGCGGACCATCTGGTGGATCGGCAGCACATCGAAATATTCGTTGGCGAGGATCACCGCCGGTCCTTCGGGCACGTCGTCGATGCTGTCGTGCCAGGTGATGTTGCGCACGCCCGTCAACGTGGCGTGCTGCTTCTCGCGCAGCACCGGGTTGACCTCGACGAGGTGGATGCTGAGCGACTGGTAGAGTGGCGGCAGCACGCGCAACGCACGCAGCGCATCGGCCATCATGGTGCCGCGGCCGGGCCCGAGCTCGATCAGGCGGAGCGTCTCCGGCGAGCCGATCGCGCGCCAGATCGAGGCGCTCCACAGCCCGAGCAGCTCGCCGAACATCTGGCTGACCTCGGGTGCCGTGGTGAAATCGCCCTCGCGGCCAAGCGGATCGCGCGACAGGTAGTAGCCGTGCTGCGGATGCATCAGGCACAATTCCATGTAGCGCCAGACTGGCATCGGCCCGGACAGCTTGATCAGCTTCCTGATCTCATCCAGCAGCGGGGAGGGTTCGCTCACGGCCTTCCTTGGATTGCACTTGCTTTACGTTGAACTTGCTTAAGTTGAACTTGGCGCCGGCCCGTTCGCCCTGCGGCGGGCGGCGGCCGTGATGATGATAGCGCCCACGATAATCATTGGCACCGACAGCAGCATCCCCATGGTCAATCCGCCCCACAGGAATCCGAGTTGCGGATCGGGCTCCCTGAAGTGCTCGCCGATGATTCGGGCAATGCCGTAGATCGTGATGAAGCTGCCGAGGATCAGGCCTGGCCGTTTGAGCGCGCCCATCCTGATCATGATCGCCAGCGCCGTAAACAGCACAATGCCCTCGAGCCCGGCCTCGTAGAGCTGGCTCGGATGCCGCGGCAGCGGCCCGCCATTGGGGAAGATCATTGCCCAGGGCAGGCTCGCCTCGGCGTGACGGCCCCACAATTCGCTGTTGATGAAATTGGCGAGCCGGCCGAGGAACAGCCCGATCGGCGCGACCGCGGTAGTGATGTCGCCGAGCGACAGGATCGGGATGCCGTTGCGGCGGGCAAACAGCATCACCGCGGCGACGCAGCCGAGAAAGCCGCCGTGGAACGACATGCCGCCCTTCCACAATTCGAGTATCTCGGACGGGTGCGCGATGAAGAAGGGCAGATTGTAGAACAGCACATAGCCGGTGCGGCCGCCGACAATGATGCCGATGGTGACCCAGAGGATGAAGTCGTCGAGCTGCGGCAGCGTGATCGGCGCGGGGCCGCCCCACAGCCGCTCCTTCTTGATCAGCGAGCGGGCGTAGATCCAGCCCAGCACGATGCCGACGATATAGGCCAGCGCATACCAGCGAATCACGATCGGCCCGAGCGAGACCGCGACGGGGTTGAACACCGGAAAGTCGATCAGCAGGAACGGCATCGTGTGTCTTGGGACTCAGCTCACGAGGTTGCGGCGATAGAGCGCGAGCAATCGCTCCCAGTGGCGTTCGGCGGCGTCGCGGTCATAGACCGGGCGCTTGGGGAACGCAAAGCCGTGATGCGTGCCGGGATAGATCTCGACCTCGTTGTTCGAGCCCTTCATGCCGGTTTTCACCTGCTCGATGATCTCCGCCGGCGCGTAGATATCGGTCTCGGCGCAGGCGAAATAGAGTTCGGCCTTGGTCTTTTGCGCGGCAAGATGCGGGCTGTCGGGCTGGTCGGTCGCCAGATGCGTGCCGTAAACCGAGGCGGCGGCCTTGACGCGATCGGCGAAATGCGTCGCGGCGTTGACGGCGTAACGGCCGCTCATGCAGTAGCCGACGGTGCCGATGACCCTGGTATTCGCGGCCTTCTGCGTTTCGGCGTAGGCGAGCAAGCCCCTGGTGTCCTCCATGACAAGCGGGATGTTGAGCGAGTTCATCAGCGCGAACATCCGCTTGCGCTCGGGCGATTCCGGATCGGGGTTGATCGGGCCGAGCTCCATCACGCCGGCGCGGTAATACATGTTCGGCAGCATCACATAGTAGCCGGAGGTGCCGAGCCGGCGCGCCATGTCGCGCAGCTCTTCGCGAATCGCCGGCGCATCCATGTAGAAGATGACGACAGGGAAAGGGCCGCCGCGCTCGGGATGGGTGATGAAGGTGGTGGTCTTGCCGTCCTTGGTCGGGATCTCGACGGTCTGCTCGATCATGGCGCTTCTGCTCGCGTTATGTGTGCGATTTCTGTTGTGAGTTCATACGATTGCAAGGAAACCGGAGCATGACAAGGCAAGCCTCGGGAGGCCTGCCATTCGCGGCGGACTTGAACCGGATGGCGGGCATCGCCATTGTCTTTTGCGCGAGCCAGTGAACGCGGAGAGTTTTGCGAGATGACCCAGACCAGCAACCGGTTTTTCGATGAGATCGGCCGTCTGATGAACGATGCCGCGGGCGCCGCCCAGGGCGTCAAGCGCGAGGTCGACACGGTCATGCGCAACCAGGCCGAACGGATCCTGCGCGACCTCGACGTGGTCAAGCGCGAGGAATTCGACGCGGTCAAGGACATGGCCCGCCTGGCACGCGAGGAGAACGAGGCGCTGAAAGCCCGGATCGCAGCGCTGGAAGCCAAGCTCGGGATCGCACCCGGGACGACGGGCTAACAAGGGAGCTCGCGTAGCGTAGCCGGATCGTGGCGTAGCCGGATGGAGCGCAAGCGAAATCCGGGGCAGCGGATGGTCAGGGTCCCCGGCTGCGACCCTGTTGTTTGGGTGCGAGCAAGAAAAATCCCTTCATTTCCTTGTCATTTCGGCCCTTTGGGGCTAAAAGCCCGCCACGTCCGCGGCCCCCGCACCCCTGGAGGCTTGCTGTGGACCTGAGCATGGGCCGCGCTGCGGCCTTTAACTTTTTAAATACAAGGACTTAACGCTATGGCGACCGTCAAGGAATTGAAGGCGACCGCGCGTCCGAAGAGCGGCAAGGGGGCCGCCCGGGCAGAGCGTCGCGCCGGGAGAGTTCCCGGAGTGATCTACGGAGACAACCAGCCCCCTGTCACCATCTCGGTCGACGATCGTGAACTGCGCCAGCGCATCCTGGCGGGCCGGTTCCTGACCACGATCTATAACATCGATCTCGAGGGCAAGAAGCATCGCGTGATTCCGCGCGACTTCCACCTCGACCCGGTGAAGGACTTCCCGATCCACGTCGACTTCATGCGGCTCGGCGAAGGCGCGACCATTCGCGTCAGCGTGCCGCTGCACGTCGTGAACGCGGAAACCGCCCCCGGCATCAAGCGCGGCGGCACCGTGAACATCGTCACCCACGCGCTCGACCTCGAATGCTCGGTCGACAACATTCCGCAATACATCGAAGTCGATGTCGGCAGCCTCGAGATCAGCCACTCGCTGCATCTCTCCGAGGTTACGCTGCCCAAGGGCGTGAAGTCGCTGGCCCGCGAGGACGCGACGCTGGTTACCATCGTGCCGCCGTCCGGCTACGCCGAAGAGCAGAAGGCCGCGGCTGCGGCGGCTGCCGGTGGCGCTGCTCCGGCCGCGGGTGCTGCAGCTCCGGCCGCTGCTGCTCCGGCTGCGGGTGCTGCCGCTCCGGCCGCGGGTGCCAAGGCTCCCGCCGGCGGTGGCGACAAGAAGAAGTAATCGATCAGGTCGGCGCGCGATCGTCTGATGGCGCGCCGACGCGGGATGCCGCGCCATGCGCCGTTCAATTTTTGTTGGTCTTGGCAACCCTGGGCCAGAGCACGCGCGTAATCGGCACAATATCGGCTTTATGGTTATCGATGAACTTGCGCGGCGCTACCATGCTGCATCTTGGCGGCGGGCGTTTCAGAGTGTTGTTACGGAGATAAGTCTCGCCAATCAGCGAGTAGTGCTCCTTAAGCCCCTCACCTACATGAATGAGTCAGGTCGTGCAGTGAGGGAAGCGACGAGCTTCTACAAGCTGCATACGATTGGCTTGACGGTATTTCACGACGAGATTGAGCTGCCCCCCGCAAGAATACGCGTAAAAGTCGGCGGGAGTGACGCGGGCCACAACGGGTTGAAGTCGATCTCAGCCTACACTGACCCCGAATATCGGCGTGTCCGCCTCGGTGTGGGTCATCCTCGCGAAGTTTTGGGAGTTGGCCACCCAAGCCTACGAGAGGCTGTGCATCGGTACGTGCTGTCGGATTTCTCAAAGAGAGAACGGCAGTGGGTAGAGACAATGTGCGACACCGTCGCCGACAATGCCGGCCTGCTGGTGACGGGGCACGACGCGTCGTTCGCCAACAAGGTGCATCTGACGATGCAGGCCAAGGGATTTTTCGACACCAACGATGAGGGCGCCAAGTAAACGCTCGTCATCGCCGGGCTTGACCCGGCGATCCATCTCTCAAGTGGGATGGATACGCGGGTCAAGCCCGCGTATGACGACCTCACTCAATTCAACCGCGCAGCGTGAGCGCGCGAGAGATCGGGACGAACATGGGATTCAAATGCGGGATCGTCGGGCTGCCTAACGTCGGCAAGTCGACGCTGTTCAATGCGCTGACCGAGACGGCGGCTGCCCAGGCGGCGAACTATCCGTTCTGCACCATCGAGCCGAATGTCGGCGAGGTGGCGGTGCCCGATCCGCGGCTGGAGAAGCTTGCAGCGGTCGCGAAATCCGCGCAGATCATCCCGACCCGGCTGACCTTTGTGGATATCGCGGGGCTGGTCCGTGGCGCGTCCCAGGGTGAAGGCCTCGGCAACCAGTTCCTCGCCAACATCCGCGAGGTCGACGCCATCGCCCATGTGGTGCGCTGCTTCGAGGATTCCGACATCACCCATGTCGAAGGCAAGATCGCGCCGCTCGCCGACATCGAGACCATCGAGACCGAGCTGATGCTGTCCGACCTCGACAGTCTGGAGAAGCGTGTCGACAACCTGTCAAAGAAGGCCAAGGGCAACGACAAGGAGGCCAAGGAGCAACTCGAGCTCGTCAACCGCGCGCTGGTGCTGCTGCGCGATGGCAAGCCGGCCCGCGGGCTGGAGCGCAAGCCGGAGGAGGAGCGTGCGTTCCGGATGCTCGGGCTGCTGACCTCGAAGCCGGTGCTCTACGTCTGCAACGTCGAGGAAGGCTCGGCCAGGGACGGCAACAATTTCTCCAACGCGGTGTTCGAACGCGCCAAGCAGGAGGGTGCAGTCGCGGTCGTGATCTCCGCCAAGATTGAATCCGAGATCGCGACGCTGTCGCGCGCGGAGCGCACCGATTTCCTCGAGACGCTGGGCCTCGAAGAGGCCGGGCTCGATCGGCTGATCCGCGCCGGTTACCAGCTGCTCGACCTCATCACCTACTTCACGGTGGGGCCGAAGGAAGCGCGCGCCTGGACCATCGACCGCGGCACCAAGGCGCCAGCGGCCGCTGGCGTGATCCATACCGATTTCGAGAAGGGCTTCATCCGCGCCGAGACCATCGCCTATGCGGACTACATCGCCGGCAACGGCGAAGCCGGGGCGCGCGACGCCGGCAAGCTGCGGCTCGAAGGCAAGGATTACGTCGTCGCCGACGGCGACGTCATGCATTTCCGCTTCAACACCTGATTGATCTGGCTATTTCCCCGTCGTCCCGGGCAAGCGGAGCGCGACCCGGGACCCATATGTGGACGGCCCCCGTGGCACAAGAGCTTTTTGAGTAGATCGGATCGCTTGCATCCATATGTCCGGCCTGTTGAT